>JAEUHQ010000156.1 GCA_016794565.1 Planctomycetota bacterium
ACGACGCGCATGCCGTACTTCCTTCGCAGGATGGTGTTGGTGCGCGACGACTCGTCGTCGGGGTGCGCGGCGACGTTGAGCACGACCGCGTCGGTGCCCGCGTCGAGCAGCGCCTGGTGCAGCGCCACGAGCCCGGCGTCGGGCTCGGCCTCCTGCGCACGCACGACCGACGCGACGAACGGCAGCAGCGCTGCCACGACGAACGAACGCATGTTGCTCACGCGAGCCTCCGCAGACGCGCGCACGCGTCGTTCAGCACCGGCAGGTCGACCGCGAACTGGAACCGCATCGAACGCACTCCCGCCGGATCGGCGAAGAAGAGGTGGCCGGGCACGGCGTTGACGCCGATCCGGCGGATCATCTCGAGCACGGCGGGATGCGGATCGAGTGCGCCGAAGACCTTCGTGTAGTCGGCGAGCACGTAGTACGCGCCCTGCGGCGCCGCGAACGTGAAGCCCGCGTCGCGCAACGCGCCGCAGAACACGTCGCGCTTCCTCTCGTAGCCGGTCTGCAGATCCGAGTAGTACGAGTCCGGCAGCTGCTCGAGCGCCTTCTGCACGCCGCGCTGCATCGGCCGCGCCGCGCAGACCTCGATCTGATCGAACACGATGCCGCACTTCTCGACGATCTCCGCGGGGCCGGCGAGGAAGCCGATGCGCCAGCCGGTCACCGAGAACGTCTTGCTGAACGAGTTCATCGTCAGCGTTCGCTCCGCGAGGCCGGACACGCTCGCCGGCGACACGTGCTTCCTCCCGTCGAAGCACATGTACTCGTAGACCTCGTCGGTCAGCACGAGCACGTCGGTGCCGTCGAGCACGTTCGCGAGCTGCTCGAGTTCGGCGCGCGTCCACACCTTGCCGGACGGATTGCCCGGCGTGTTGACGACGACCGCACGCGTCCGGCTCGACAGCGCGCGCTTCAGCGCGGCCGGATCGAACTGCAGCGTCGCACGGTCGAGTGCCACGGCCCGCGGCACGGCGCCGAACAGCGGCACCGTCGTCCAGTGGTAGCTGTAGAACGGCTCGAACAGCACGACCTCGTCGCCGGGCTCGACGAGCGTCATGCCCGCAGCGAAGAACGCCCCGCTGCTGCCGGTGCAGACGGCGACGTTCGCGGCTTCGTACGCGAGTCCGTTGTGGCGACGCAGCTTGTTCGCGATCGCGGTGCGCAGTTCGGGCAGACCGGCGTACGGCGTGTAGAGCTGGCGGTCGCCGCCGTCGATGCACGCGATCGCACCGGCACGCAGCGGGGCGGGCGTGTCGAGGTCGCACACGCCCTGACCGAGGTTGATGCCGCCGGGCACGGCGTTGATGACCTGGGTCAGAGACCGCAGCAGGTTGCCCTGGTCGAGGTGGCGGCGACGGGTCGCCGTGCGCGCGAACGCGCGGTGGAGGTTGCTCATGGGCGGCGGGAAGGGGCGGATGATACGGAGCACCCCCGCGTTCGTCTTGACGCGCTCGCGCCTCTCGCGACCATGCGCGCCGTGACTTCCGCCGTCCCGCCGCTCGAAATCCAAGGACTCCGCTTCGGCTACGGCCGCGCGGAGACGGTGCGAGGCGTGTCGCTCACGCTCCTGCCGGGCGATTGTTACGGGTTCCTCGGCCACAACGGCGCCGGCAAGACGACCGTGATGCGGCTCGCGCTCGGCCTCCTGCGGCCGCACGCGGGGAGCGTGCGCATTCTCGGGCACGACGCCCTGCGTTCGCCGCGACTCGCGCGCGCGGGCGTCGGCGCGCTGATCGAACGGCCGGGCTTCCATCTCCACGCCACCGCGCATCGCAACCTCGCGTGGCTCGCGCGACTGCAAGGCCAGCCGCGCCGGCTCGCCGCCGCGGACGCTTCGCGCACTCTCGAACTGCTCGGCCTCGGCGCCGCCGCCGGCCGACCGGTCGGCGGCTTCTCGATGGGCATGCGCCAGCGCCTCGGCATCGCCGCGGCGCTGCTCGGCCGGCCGCGCCTCCTGCTGCTCGACGAACCGGGGAACGGCCTCGATCCGGAAGGCATCGCCGACCTGCGCCGCCTGCTGCGCCGTCTCGCGGACGACGGCACGACGATCCTCCTGTCGAGCCATCAGCTGCTCGAGATCGACGGACTCTGCAACCGCATCGGCGTGCTGCGCGAGGGCGCGATGGTCGTCGAAGGCGACCTGGAGTCACTGCGCGCCGGCCTCTCGACGCGCCACGTGGTCGCGGGGCACCCGCTGCGCGCGCTGGAGCAGCGGCTGCGTGACCTCGGCCTCGCGCCGGCGGCGGTCGGCAACCGGCTCACTGTCGAACTCGGCGACCGCGCGCCGGGCGCCGTCGCCCGCGAACTCGTCGCGGTCGGCGAACTCGAAGCGTTCGCCCCCGAGCCGCCGACGCTCGAAGCGATCTACCTGCGCGCGACGAACGGCGAACCGTGGCAGGTCCCGGCGCGCGCGGACACGAAGGCGCCCGCCGCCGAACCGGCCTTGCCGCAGCCGACGTGGACGACCGCGCAGCGACCGCTGCTGCGTGCGTTCGGCCACGAACTCCGCACGACGTTCGGCCGCCGATCGACATGGCCTCTGCTCTGCGTGCCGGTCGCGGTCGCCGCGTGGTCGGTGCTCGCGTACGACCGCCGCACAACCGAGTCCGCGCGACGAGTGGCGAGCGGGCAGGTGTTCAGCGCGGACGCCGGCAGCGCCTTCGTCGCGACGGCGCACGCACTGCAGGCCGCAGTGCCGGTCCTCGCGGTCGTGGCGCTGTGGCTCGCGAGCCAGACGATCGCCGCGGAGCTGTCGCACGACATCCTGCGGAACACGCTGCTGCGCTCGGTGCGCCGCGCGGACGTGCTGCTCGGGAAGTTCGCCGCGATCCTCGTGGCTCTCGGCGCGGGCTTCGTCGCGACGGTCGGCGGGACCGCCGCACTCGCCGCGGCGCTGCTCGGCTTCCACGATCTCGAAGAAGTGAGCCGCCACGGCGACCGCCAGGTGCTTGCCGCCGCCACCGACGTGGTCCCGGTTCTGCTGCGCAGCGTGATGCACTGCGTGCCGCCGCTCGCGGCTGCCGCGGCGATCGGCCTCGCGGCCTCGGCGCTCGCCCGCCGTCCGGCGCGCGCCGTTCTCCTGGCGCTGCTGCTCGTCCTCGCCCCGGAAATCCTCCGCGACGCGCTGCACGACCACGCCGGCTGGCTGCTCACGAGCCATCTGCCCACCGGTCTGCGCGACGACTCGGCGATCGGCTACCTCGAAGCGGCGGCGCGCGGCGCGGCCGACGCGTTCTGGCGATGGCGAGGAACCGCGCTCGTGGCGCCGCTCGCGTGGATGGTGCTGCCGTTCGGAGTCGCTGCCGCGACGCTGCGCCGGCTGCGGGTGCCGTAGTCGGCGCGGCACACGATCCCTACCATGCGCGGCCCCTCGGAAGCCGTGAACACCACCCACCGCACCGTGCTCCTGTCGTGCCTCTGCTTCGTGGCGTGCAGCTCCACGCTGCCGCACGCGGCGCCGCCGCTCGCCGACATGGAGGAGCCGCTCGACCTCCGCGTCGAACCCGACGACGAAGCTGCGCGACGCGCGCTGCCGGCGGGTTCGTTCTCCGGTGTCCTCGTCGACGATGCCCGCGACACGCTCGCCGGCAAACTCGACGAGCCCGGCGTCCTCCGCGTGACCGCCGTCGTCGAGAACTCCCCGGCCGCGGCGGCTGGCCTCGAGCCCGGCGACCTGCTGCTCGAGGCACGCATCGGCGGCGGTGCGCCGATCGCACTGCGGCACCCGAGCGAGTGGCGCCGTGTCGAACTCGACCACGCGCCGGGCACCGCCGTCGAACTCGTCGTCGACCGCGCCGGCCGCGAAGCGCATTGCCGCGTCGATCTCGTGGCCCGCGTCCGCGTGCCGGCGCGCACCGCGAGCGAGACGTTCCGCGAAGAGGATCGCGTCGGAGTCGTCGTGCGCACGGCGACGGAAGTGGAGGCGCGCGCGGCGGGACTCGGTCCGGGCGGCGGCGCCGTGATCGTCGGCCTGTCGCGTTCGAGTCCGTGGCGCGCGCCGGGGCTGCGTTTCGGCGACCTCATCGCGGCTGTCGACGGCGCGGCGCTGGCCCATCCGCAGCAGCTGCTCACGCTGCTGCGTGAACCGGAGCGCGACGGAGTGCGCCTCGACTTCGTGCGCGCGGGGGAACGGCGCTCCGTCGACGCTCCCCTGTCGCGGCGCGCGGGCGAACTGAGCGAGTTCTCGATCCCGCTGCTGGTGTCGTGGTCGTCGGACCGCGGTCGGAGCGACTTCTCGCTGCTGCTCGGCCTCTTCGGGTACGAGAGCACCGCGGCCGCGTGGCGCACACGACTGCTCTGGTTGATCACGTTCGGCGGCGGCGACTCCGACCGGTTGCTCGAGGTCGACGGATGATCCGCGCGATCGTGTTCGCCGCGGCGACGCTCGCCGCGACCGGCGTGCGGGCACAGGAGACGACGGCGATCCAGCTGCCCGGGCACGTCGTGCTCACCGGCGTGCTCGCCGTCGACGTCGATCGCGACGGCCGCGACGACCTCGTGCTCGCGTGCCGCGACACGAAGGCGGAGCGGCGCGAGATCCGGGTGCACTTGCGCGCGGCCGAGGCGCCGTGGTTCGCGGGAACGCCGTCGCGGCCGCCGCACGCGGTCGAGACCGACGTCGTCGCGTTCACGTTCGCCGACGTCACGCCGGCGCCAGGTCGCGAACTCGTGCTCTTCGCACCGGAACGCGCGGTCGCCGTCGAGCCCGATGCCGACGGCGCCGCGAAGTACGTCCCGTTGTTCACCCACGACCTCGTCTGGCCCGTCGCCGAACCCGCTTTCGTGCTGCCGCTGACCGACGCGACGATCGACCTCGACGGCGACGGACAGGACGAGGTCCTCGTGCCGCAGACGGACGGTGCGATCGCGTGGCGGCGCAACGCGGGTCCCGTCGCGATGCGCGTGCCTCCTCGCCGCAGCCCGGTGGCGCCCGCGGGCGGCGGCCCCGCGTCGATCGGCGACAGCGAACTGCGCCTCTCGTTCGGTCGCTCGAAGGGCGATCGCGACGGCGGGCCGCTCGTCTCGGTGCGCACGAGGACGCCGATCTGCCGCGCCCTCGACCTCGACGGCGACGGGCGCCGCGAACTCGTCGCGATCCGGAACGGACGCGTGTTCGCGACCTCGGGTGATGCGGCCTCCGTCCGCGACGTGCCCCTGCCGCTGCCCGCCGATCGGCTCAAGGTGTTCGACCCCGCGTTCGACGTGCAGTTCGCCGATCTCGACGGCGATCGCCGCGCCGATCTCGTACTGACGACGTCGGCCAGCCGCGACGACGAGATCGAAGTGCGCATCGACACCTTCGTCACGCGCGCCGACGGCACGTGGGGCGAGAAGGCGAGCGGGCGGCTGCGGATGAAGGCACTGGCCGTGCCGCCGCGACTCGCCGACGTCGACGGTGACGGGCGCGTCGATCTGATCACCGTCACCGTGCAGACCGATGCGCTGCGCTCGCTCACGGGTGGCGCACCGACGGCGCTCGAGGCACAGCTGAACGTCTTCCGTGGCGGCGACGGCCGCTTCGTCGCGCCGGCCGTGTCGATCACTTCGCTGCGACTGCCGACGAAGTCCGAACGCGGCGGCGGTACGTTCGTCGAGGTGATCGCGGCCGACGCCGGCGGCACCGGGGCCGTGTTGCTGCGCGACGGCGACACGCTGCAGCGGCGACCGTTCGGGCGCGACGGCGAGCGCCTGCAGCTCCTGCCGCCGACGACGACGGTGCCGATCCCCGCGAAGTCGCGCCTCGACGCGGCCGCCCGCGGCGAAGTGCTGGTGCTCGGCGAACACGAACTGCTGCACGTGAGGACGCGATGATCCGCCGTGCGGCACTCTGGTCCGTCGCGATCGCAACGACGTCGCTCGCGATGCGGGCCCAGACCCTCGAACCGGCGAGCGACGTCGCGCTCCATCTCGTCGCCGACACGGACGGCGACGGCCGCGACGAACTGCTGGTGGTCACGTCGAGCGGAGACGACGGTTCGTTCCTTCGCTGCGTTCCGGCGCGCGAGGGCGGCGGCTTCGTGGTGCAACAGTCGCTCGTGCTGCACGACCCGCGCCACATGCTGCTCGCCGCGGCCGACGTGCACCCGCACGCGGGCGTCGAACTCGTCGTCGCCGGACCGACCGGCACGCACTGGATCGAATGGCCGGCCGATCCGGCGGTGCGGGAACCGGTGCTGCATCCGATCGCGCGGCGCGCCCGCTTCACGATGCGGACGGGCCGACCGTACCTGTCGCCGTTCGTGCAGGACCTCGACCGCGACGGCCGCGTCGACATCCTGCTGCCGACGCTGCGCGGCGTGATGCCGTTCCTCCAGGAGGCGCCCGGCGACGACGGCGAGCCGCGCTTCCGCGCGATGGACCTGCTCTCCGTGCCGGTGCGCACGCAGGTCGACGGTCGCGGCGAAGATCTCGACCAGGACCTGCAGGGCAGCCTCGAAGTCCCGCAGATCGAGACCGCCGACCTGGACGGCGACGGCAGGCCCGATCTCGTCACGGCCGAGGGCACGAAGCACGCCTTCTGGCTGCAGCGCGACGGCGCGTTCAGGTCGCCCATCGAAGTCGATCTCACGCAGTTCCAGGACAGCACACCCGGCGCCGCGATCGCACCCGGCTCCACGCTCGTGCTCGGCGACCAGCAGCTGCTGCAGCGCGGCGACGTCGACGGCGATCGCATCCCGGACTTCGTCATCGCGCATCGGCGCAAGGTGTGGACCTTCCTGTCGAGCAGCGCCGGGCCGCAGTTCACGAAGGCGCGCACGCAGGCCGTCGCCGACGACGTGACCGCGATGCTCGTCGTCGACCTCGACGAGGACGAACGTGCCGACCTGCTCACGTTCCAGGTGCAGGTCCCGGGCATCGGTTCGCTGCTCCTGGGCCTCGTGCAGTCGATCGACATCGACGTCAAGGCGGTCGGGTACCGCAGCGAGAACGGCGCGTTCGCGAACACGCCGGCGTGGCGCCGCGTCGTCACGCTGCGCATCCCGCCGATCCTGTCGCTGCTCGGCAAGCAGGACGAACTGGTGAAGCGTTTCACCGACACGCTCGGCAAGGTGCGCAAGGGCGTGCGCGGCGCGTTCACCGCCGTCGGCAACCACGACCTCGCGCTCGTGCGCGCCGACGGCACCGCGATCGACGTCTTCGTGCGCACCGAGGCGCCGCGCACCCTTGGCCGCGCATCGGATCGCCGCATGCTGCGGCGCCTCCTCTTCGACGACCCGAACCCGGTCTTCGACATCGATCGCGTGTTCGGCCTCTTGTCCGGCTTCCTCGACGACCTCGCCGGGGAACTCGTCGGCGGTGACGCCCCCGCGGCGACGCTGCCCCTGCGCGACCCGAAGGAGTGGCGCCTCGCCGACCTCCTCGTCGCCGAACTCGACGGTGCACCGCGCGCGGAGATCGTCGCGGTCTACGAGCGGCTCGACGCCGAAGGCGCGGTCGCCGTGCCGGCGGTGCGCGCCTTCGACGCGCTCGCCTGGAGCGCCGCGGCGAAGTAGCGCGCGTCAGCGGTTGCGCAGGTGCCAGAGTTCGGCGCGGCGCAGAGCCTCGGCGTTCGCGTCCGGCTCGAGCGCCGGATCGATGCCGAACCCGTCGCCAGCGATCTTCGCCAGCGCGGCGGCGGCGGCGCGGCGGCGCGGCGCGACGTCCGAACGCAGTGCCTTCAGCACGTCGGGCACTGCTTCCTTGCCGCGGCGCACGAGCTCGTCCGTGCACTCGTCGACGTCCTTCTGCTTCGACATGGGGCCGACGTTCACGAGCAACACCACGTGCGGTGTGATGGGACCGAGCTCCTTCTGGAACTTGCGGCGCAGGAACAGCACGGCGAACGCCGTCGGCACGCCGTGGCCGCGCCCGCGGTCCAGTTGCGTGCCGGGGTACCCGTCGGACGCGCTCATCCAGCCGCCGCCCGACAACTGTGACGCGAGGAACATGCGCGCGCCGGTCTCGTACCAGTCGGTGGTCCCGACCTTCTCCTTGTCGCAGAGGATCGCGGCGCGCTCGAGCCCGTAGTGGAAGTAGAAGCTCCACGACTCCGTCGGCGAGCCGATCGCCTTCGCGTTCTTCTCGAGCCACCGCCAGCCGCGCTCGATGTGCCGGGACATGTCGGCCTGCACCTTCTCGCCGCCGATGGCCTGCGCGCAGATGGCGAGCACCGCGATGCCGGCCACCGTCATCGAGGCGTACGCGGAGTCGCCGCCGCCGTAGTCCTCGTAGCCGAAACCGCCGTACGAGCCCTGGGCTCCACCGACGGCGTTGGCCAGCTTGCTCCAGACGCTCTTGTCGATCGCGACGCCGAGACCCTTCGCGGCGCGCAGACCGAGAGCTCCGTACTGCGTGTTGCTGAGGTCCCAGCCGGATCCGTCGTTGTACGAGAACCCGCCGCCGCTCCGGTACCGCAGGAGCTGCGCGGCATCGCGCCTGGCGATCTCGAGCCGGTGCGGGAACGTGGGCGTCGCCTCCATGACGAGCAGCCGCAACGCGACGTCGTACGTCTGCGACGGCGTCGCGGTCGCGAGCCTCTGCACCGCCGCGGCGAACGTGTCGTTCGCCGGATCGACGCCATCGTGCGACGCCGCGAGGAGGAGCAGCGCGAGCTCGCCGAACGGACGCACGTCCGAACTCGCCTCCTTCAGGTGCGCGAGCAGCGCCGGGCGCGCGGCGTCGAGCGCGTGGGCGATGTCGGCATGCAGCGCATCCTGCGCGAGCGGAGCCGCGGCCAGGCAGGCGAACGTGGAGCACTTGGCCGCGTGGAGAGCGATGTTCATCGGTCGAGTCGGCGTCGGACGAGAGGTCGGTCGAGATCGCGGCGCACGTCCTTGCCCACCCAGCGCGCGGCGGGGTCCTCGGACGCGATCAGACGATCGGCGACCGCGAGCGACGCAGCGTGCAGCGGGCGGCTCCTCTGCCCGACCGAACGCAGCGCCCAGCTGACGCCCTTCTTGACGAAGTTGCGCGGGTCCGCCGCGGCGCGTTCGGCGAGGGGCAGGCACTTCGCGAACGCGTCGTCGGCGATCCCGTCCGCGTGCGACGCGGCGCCGGCGAGCAGCGCGAAGGCCGCGCGCTTCTCGAACTCGGCGCGGCGTTTCGCCCACGCGGCCACCTTCGTCAGCACGTACGGCGTGCGGTCGAAGAGGTGGAAGCACGCGGTGTCGCAGATCGCCCAGTTGTCGAAGTCCGCGCACCAGCGATCCATCTGCCGCGGCGTGACGCGCGCCGGCTCGTCGACGAAGCACGCGAGCATGCGCGCCTCGTAGACGCCGCTCTGCCACAGCGCGTCGGCGAGGTCGTGGTCGCGACCGAGGCGCTTGCCGATCTCGTGCAGCTTCGCCACCCGGATGCCGAACGCGTCGGGCGCGGTGATGCCGTAGCGCGATGCCATCTCGCCGCGGATCCGCGCCGACCCGAGTCGCTCGAAGTCACGGAGCACGGCGCGCACCGTCGCGGCGGGGTCCGAGCGCACCGGGGACTTCTTCGCGGCCATGGCGCGGGAGTCTACGCGACGCGCGACAATCTCGTGGACCCGCTGCATCCGCGGCGCGAACCTCGGCGGAACGACGACCATGCGCATCGCGATCACCGGTTCCTCCGGCTTCGTCGGCACCGCCGCGACGGCCGATCTCGGCGCCGCCGGGCACGATGTCGTGCGGCTCGTCCGTTCGGCCGCGACCACGCCGGATACCGCGCACTGGGATCCGGCGACCGGGGCGCTCGAGGCCGGTTCCTTCGGGGCGGTCGACGCGGTGGTGCATCTCGCCGGGGAGAATGTCGCCGGGGGCCGCTGGACGGCCGCGCGCAAGCACGCCATCGCCGAGAGCCGCGGCCCCGCGACAGCACGGCTGTGCCGCGCCCTCGCCGCTCTGCCGCGACGGCCGCGGGTGCTGATCGCAGCCTCGGCGATCGGGATCCACGGCGACCGCGGCGACGAGGAACTCGACGAACGCAGCGCGCCCGGAACGGGCTTCCTCGCCGAGGTCGCGCGTGCCTGGGAATCCGGCACGGCCGACGCCAGCGAAGCCGGCATCCGCGTGGTCAACCTGCGCATCGGCATGGTGCTCGATCCGCGCGGCGGCGCGCTGCGGCGCATGCTGCCGCCGTTCCGGCTCGGTCTCGGCGGCCGGCTCGGCGACGGGCGCCAATGGGTCGGCTGGATCACGCTCGCGGACCTCCTCGTCGCGATGCGCTTCGTGCTCGAGCGCGACGACCTCGCCGGCCCGGTGCTGGCGGTGGCTCCCGAACCGGTCACGAACCGCGCGTTCACCGCCGCACTCGCTCACGCGCTGCACCGCCCGGCATTCCTCCCGGTCCCCGCGTTCGCGCTCCGGCTGGCGTTCGGCGAGATGGCCGATGCGCTCCTTCTCGCGAGCCAGCGAGTACGGCCGCGGCGGCTGCTCGATGCGGGCTTCCGTTTCGCGGAGCCCGACCTCGATGCTGCCCTGCGCTCGATGCTGCGCTGACGCGCAAAGAGAAGCTCCCGGAACCGCGCCGACCGGGCGGCGTTCGCCCCGCACTTTTTCACGCCGACCATGAACACGCTCCTGCGCCGCCTCGTCGTCTCCGCCACGCTCTGCCTCCCGCTCGCGGGCCAGAAGCCGACTCCCGCGGCGGCCCTGCTCGCGAACGCATGCAACCGGTTCGCGCGCGACATGAACCACGAGCTCGCCGACGCGGGACACCCGACGTTCTCCCCGGCGAGCGTCGCCATCACGCTGCTGATGCTCCTGCCCGGCGCTCGCGGCGACACCGCGAAGGAGATCGCCGACGTGCTGCACCTCCCGCCCGACCTGCGCGACTCGCGCATGAACACGGCGGCCGTCGAACTGCTCGAGACGGTGGGCATCGGTGTGAAGCGCAACCCGTCACGCCCCGGCGACGGCGTCTTCCGGATGTCGAACGACCTGTGGGCGCAGAGCGGCTATCCGATCGTGCCGGCCTTCGCGAACACGCTGCGGACCACGTTCGCGGCCGCGAGCCACGACATGGACTTCGCGAAGGACCCCGAAGCCGCGCGGAAGACGATCAACGCGCACGTCGCGAAGACGACGAACGGTCGCATCGCCGAACTGATCCCGGTAGGCCTGCTCGACTCGACCACGCGCGTCGTGCTGACGAACGCGTTGTGGTTCAAGGCGCCATGGGTCGAGCCGTTCCACCAGAGCGGTACGGTCGACGCCCCGTTCACGCTGGCCGACGGGACGAAGGTGCAGGTCCCGACGATGAACAAGCGGGACGACGCCGCGTTCGTCGAGTCGGATGCGTGGACCATGGTGAGCCTTCCCTTCGACGGAGTGTCCATCCAGTGCGACTTCGTCGTGCCGAAGGACGGGGCGACGATCGCGGCGGCCGAGGCCGCGCTGCTCGGCGACGACTGGCGCAAGACGAAGGGTGAGTCGGTCACGATCGCACTGCCGCGCTTCCGCGTGCGGGGCGAGCACTCGCTGGCGGCGGCGCTGAAGGCCCTCGGCATCCGGCTGGCGTTCGACCCCGCACAGGCGGACTTCTCCGGCATCAACGAGAAGCGTGAGCTGTTCGTCGACGAGTTGGTGCACCAGACGTGGATCGCGGTCGACGAAGAGGGCGCCGAAGCAGCTGCGGCGACGGCGACCGTGTGGAAGGCCGGCGCGGCGGCGAAGCCACGCGAGCCGAAGGTGTTCAAGGCGGACCGGCCGTTCGCATTCGCCTTGCGCGAACGCGGAACGGGGCTGCTGCTGTTCGTCGGCCGCGTCGACGACCCGCGAACGCCGCGCGACTGATGCCGGGCGTTCCCGCTCCGCGTCCGGCGGGATAGCGTGCGGGCATGCCCGGTCCGTCCGTCCGCCTCTTCGCCGCCGTCGCACTCGCGTCGTTCGCACTCGCGCAGAAGCCCGTCCCCGCGGCCCCGCAGCCCGATCCGGTCCAGGCGGCCGACATCCAGGCGTTCTCGGCGTGGCTGCAGCAGTACAAGGTCGGCGCGTTCCGGCTCGTGAAGGAGGGCAAGACCGACGACGAAGCGGTCGCGCGGCTCGACCAGCAGATGGCGAAGATCGCGCAGTGGAACACGCTCGACGCCGCGAAGATGCTGTTCGAGGCGGCGAGCGTCGAACCGAAGCCCGAGAAGGTGAAGTCGTCGACCGAGCTCGTCGACTTCCATCGCGAACTGCAGCCGTGGCGCGTGCAGTCGATGGCGTGCCGGCATCTTCGCGCGATGAACGGCACGGGGATCGTGCCCTGGCTCCTGCAGATGCTGTCCGCACCCGGCGTCCGTGCGAACAAGAAGAACCAGGACCAGACGAACGCCGCGGCGGTGCTGCGCGTGCTCGGCGGACACCCGAGTGCGGAGGCGCAGCTCGAGCTCGTGCACGCGTGCCGGACGATGCCGGTCGAACTGCGGGTGCAGGCCGTCAACTCGATGGCGAAGGACCCGACCGTCGACCTGGTGCCGACGCTGGTCGACCTGCTGCGCGACAACGAGCCCAACGTGCGCATCGCCGCGGCGAACGCCATCGGAACCGCGCTGCAGCCGCACGTCGACGAGTCGCTCGGCAAGGAACCGACTCCCGCGCAGATCGCCCTGCGCGACCAAGCCGACGCCAAGCTCGAGGATCTCCTGATCCGGGACCCGATCTGGCAGGTGCGCAGCGCCGCTGCGTTCTCGCTCGCGATCCAGAAGTGCAAGCTCGTGATCCCGATGCTGATCCGCGGACTCGAAGCCGAACTCGCGCGCAAGAAGGACCCGTGGGCGATGGACGTGCGTCTGCACAGGCTTCTCGAAGGCCTCACGGGGCAGAGCGTCGTGCGCGGCGCGATCGAACCGTGGAAGGCGTTCTGGGCGCGTGAAGGCGCATCGTTCACGGTCAAGCCGCAGAGCAAGGCGGGAGAGGCGCCGGCGGTCGCCGACAAGTACGAGAAGTTCTTCGACCTGCAGGTCGAGTCGGACCGGGTGCTGTTCGTGCTCGACTTCAGCGGCTCGATGGCGGAGCCCGTCGAGCTGAAGGCGCGGACGACCGGCGCGGCGCCCGGCGCCAAGATCATCAAGGCCGACCTCGTCCGCAGCGAGATCAAGAAGCTGGTGATGTCGCTCCCCGACGGCGCACTCGTCAACGTGGTCGTGTTCAGCGACGACGTCCGCATCTGGCGCCAGGAAGGCGGTCGGCCCGCACTCGTGAAACTCGACGACGAGTCGCGCGACGACCTGATCGGGAGCTTCCTCGACAACCTGCGCCCGAACGGGCCGACGAACCTCTACGACGCGCTGAGCACGGCTCTCGACTTCGCGGGGCGCGGTCTGCACGACAAGTACTACGCCGCGGGCTTCGACACGCTGTACGTGATCACCGACGGAGCGCCGACCGCCGGTCCGATCACCGACAAGGAGGAGATCCGCCGACGGGTTCGCGAGCAGAACCAGCTGCGCAAGATCACGATCAACTGCATCACGTTCGGCGACCAGAACGACACGTCCTTCCTGAAGCCCCTCGCCGAGGAGAACGGCGGCCGCCACGTCCACGTCGAGTGACTCGAATGTCCTTGCACACGGTCTCGCGCGGCCGTTGCATTCCTCGCCCCTCTTCGCGCACCACATCATGATCATGTCCACCCAGCAACGCACGACGGGCGAGGCGTTCGCGATCGAGCGACTCCGGGCGAATCCCGACCTCGACTTCGCGGCGTTGCGCACCGAAGCCACCCAGGCGGGCGTCTCCCTCGCCCCCATCCACTACGGCCGCGCGAGAAAGCAGCTCGGCCTGCCCGCGCTCCGCATCAACCGTCCCCCGTCGACCGAGCGCGGCGATCTCGTGAACGACGAAGCGACCGCGACCGGAGCCGCCGATGCTCCCCTTCCCGCCGCCAAGGCGGCAGGAAGCCCGAAGAAGGGCTCGGTCGCGTTCGAGTTCCTGCTCCAGGAGCTGCGCCGCGAACCCGCCATCGTCTACGCCGACCTGCGCCGCCGCGCCGAAGCACGAGGCCACACGATCGCGCCGATCATGTACGGCCGCGCCAAGGCGGTGCTCGGCCTCGTGCCGGTGAAACCGCGCGGCAAGAAGGCCGCGGACAACTCCGCTGCGGCGGCACCGAAGGCTCTGCGGCAGGTCGAGTCCGCGGCGACGGACCGCGCGTTCGCGACGCGGGCGACGAATCTCGAGAGCGTGCGCGGCCTCGAGCAGCTGGTCGCCGTCGTGAAGGACATCGACGCCGACCGTCGCCGCCTCCGTTCCGTGCTCGAGCGCATCGGCGCGATGATCCAAGAAGCGCTCGCTCGCGGGTGAGTCTCCGCGCCCCTGGGGGCTCGAGTCTCACGAGACGTCGACGCGGGGCGGCCACACGGACGAACGACTGCAACCTGCCTCGCTGCGAAGTCTCCGCACGCACGGCACGCCGCGGAAGCCGTCGGCTCAGGAGCGGGCCGGCATCGCGGTCAGCATCGCTTCGGCAGAACGCGCCGCGCCCTCGAGGGTCGCGGGCAGCCCCGTGTCGGTCCAGTCGCCGCACAGCCACAGGTTCGACGCGCCGGCCGCGCGACCCGGTGGCGGACGTCGGCGGCGCGAACCCGGCGCCGCGACGAACGTCGCGTGCTGCTCCTTGCGGATGCGCACCGTGGCGCCGTCGAGTCCGTTCCAACCCGGATAGTGGCGAGCGATCTGGGCGCGCGCGAGGTCTTCGATCGCATGCACGGTCATCCCGTCGAACACACGGCTGCCGCCGGACAGGAGGCCGAAGTGGCGCGGGTCGCCGCCCGGCGTGCGCGCGACGAAGTGGAACGGGTCGCCGTCGATCAGGGCCACGACGGGCCCATCGTCCGGCAGCGGCGGCGCCGCTGCTGCACTCGCGACGAACGCGGTCGTGATCGGCGCCGACGGCAGCACGACGAGGTCCGGCGCGACGTCGGGCAGCAGCGTGTGCAGGCCGAACCACGGCAGCGCGGACACCACGACGTCGACGGCGGCGACGGCGATGCGTTCGCC
>JAEUHQ010000203.1 GCA_016794565.1 Planctomycetota bacterium
TCGCGATCGTCGACGCAACAGTCGCCAGGCTCCGCGATCTGCCCGGTGCGCTGTTGCCGATCCTGCACGCGATCCAGCACGAGCTCGGCTTCGTACCGCCGGCCGCGATCGAACGCATCGCCGACGCGCTGAACCTCTCGCGCGCCGAAGTGCACGGTGTGATCACGTTCTACCACGACTTCCGGACCGCGCCGCCCGGTCGCCACGTGCTCAAGCTCTGTCGCGCCGAGGCATGCCAGGCGATGGGTTGCGAGCGGCTCGAGAACAGGCTGCGCGATCACCACGGCATCGCGATGGACGCCACCGCAGCGGACGGCAGCGTGACCCTCGAGGCGGTCTACTGCCTCGGCAACTGCGCGCTCTCCCCTTCGG
Source organism: Planctomycetota bacterium (assembly GCA_016794565.1). Classification (GTDB taxonomy): domain Bacteria; phylum Planctomycetota; class UBA1135; order UBA1135; family UBA2386; genus JAEUHQ01. The sequence goes on from JAEUHQ010000203.1 coordinate 373, forward strand.
CGTTGCTCGACGGCAGACTCGTCGGTCGCGTCACCGAGAAGCGCCTCGACGCGTGGATCGGCGAGTGCCGCAAGAGCGGAGGTCGCTCGTGACGGTCACGGTCTACGTGCCGCGCGACAGTGCGGCGTTGTCGATGGGGGCCAACGAAGTCGTCGAAGCGATCGTGCAGCACGCGACGAAGAGCGGTCAGCAGGTCGCGATCGTGCGCAACGGATCGCGCGGCATGCTCTGGCTCGAACCGTTCGTCGAGGTCGTGACCCCGAACGGGCGCATCGGCTACGGCCCCGTCGGGATCGCCGACGTTCCGTCGCTGTTCGAGAAGGGCTTCCTGCACGGCGGCGACCATCCGTTGCGGCAGGGCTTCGTCGCCGACCTGCCCTGGTCGAAGAAGCAGACGCGCCTCACGTTCGCGCGCGTCGGCGTCACCGATCCGCTGAGCCTCGCCGACTACGAAGCGAACGGCGGGCTCGCCGGTCTCCGGAAGGCGCTCGCGATGGCGCCGGCGGCGATCGTCGAGGAGGTCGTGCAGTCGGGGCTTCGCGGCCGCGGCGGCGCGGGATTCCCGGCGGGCATCAAGTGGCGCACGGTGCTGCAGACCGCGGCTTCGCAGAAGTACGTCGCGTGCAACGCCGACGAGGGCGACTCGGGAACGTTCAGCGACCGCATGGTGATGGAGGGCGATCCGTTCCTGCTGCTCGAGGGCATGGTGATCGCGGGTCTCGCGACGGGCGCGACCGAAGGCTACGTGTACCTGCGATCGGAGTACCCCGACGCGCAGGTCGTGTTCGCCACGGCGATCGAGCGCGCGCGCGCCGCCGGCTGGATCGGCGCCGACGTGCTCGGCAGCGGCAGGCGGTTCGACGTGCACCTGCGCATCGGTGCCGGCGCCTACATCTGCGGCGAAGAGACCGCGATGCTCGAGAGTCTCGAGGGCAAGCGCGGCATGGTGCGCCCCAAGCCGCCGCTGCCCGCGATCGCCGGGTTGTGGGGCAAGCCCACCGTCATCAACAACGTGATGACGCTCGCGTCCGTGCCGTGGATCCTCGCGCACGGCGGTGCGGCCTACGCGGCGCACGGCGTCGGGCGCAGCAAGGGCACACTGCCGTTCCAGCTCGCCGGCAACGTGACGCACGGCGGCCTCGTCGAGGTGCCGTTCGGCATCACCTTGAAGGAGCTGCTCTACGACTTCGGCGGCGGCACCGCGTCGGGTCGGCCGATCCGCGCCGTGCAGGTCGGCGGTCCGCTGGGTGCGTACCTGCCGCCGAGCAGGTTCGACACGCCGCTCGACTACGAAGCGTTCGCGGCGGCGGGTGGGCTGGTCGGCCACGGCGGCGTCGTGGTGTTCGACGACACCGTCGACATGCGGAAGCAGGCGCGGTACGCGATGGAGTTCTGTGCGATTGAGTCGTGCGGCAAGTGCACGCCGTGCCGGATCGGCAGCACGCGCGGTGTCGAGGTGATCGATCGCATCGCGGCGGGGGAGAAGCGGGACGCGAACGTGGCACTCCTGCGGGACCTGTGCGCGACACTGACGCACGGCTCGCTGTGCGCGATGGGCGGCTTGACGCCGATGCCCGTGATGAGCGCACTGCAACACTGGCCCGAGGACTTCGCGCGCTGATCACCCGGCAACCCCAGTGAGCGAAGGCGCGCGAATGCCGCTGGGTCGGCGCCGGAACGGGGCGAAGCCGCTCACTCCGCAACCATCGCGAGCCGCGTTACGTCGCGCGGCTCCGGACTATCGCTGCGCATGAGAACCACGAACCGCCTCGTCCTGCTCTCTTCCTTCACCGGAGTCGTCGCGTCGACGACTGTCGCGCAGGCGCCGGTCGTCACCGTCACCGCGCTGAGCCCTCTCGTCGCGACGGCGAGTGCCGGCGGCGCATCCGGCATCGAGGTGCAGCCGCCGCAGGTGCTGACGTCGTTCGGTTCCGTGACCGCGGCGACCGCGTTCTCGAACGGCGGCTGCGCGTGGCACTCCCAATCGAGCGAACTCGGCGGGTCGGCGATCTTCGATCAGGTGCTGTTCGTTGCCTCCGGCGCGCCGACGCCGACGTCCGCCGATTTCGGGCCGACCGAGTTCCGCATCGAGTTCTCGGCAGCGGCGCCGGCGCCAGCAGTCTTGCGGATCACGCGGGACCTCGTGTCCATCCCCGGCGGTGCTGCCGTTCCGCGTGTCCTGTACGACCTCGACGACGACGGCGTCCTCGACGGTGACCTCGGCGCGGCCGGCGACATCCGCCTGGCGCTGCAGTTCGGCGGGCAGCCGGTCGGCATTCGCATCGTGCTCGAGTCCGAGCTGTCGATCCCCGGGTCGCTGCATCAGAACGTCGCGGTCACGCTGACTCCGTGGAACGATCTGCAGATCACGCCGATGGTGACCGGTTGCCTCGATGCGCCCCTCGCCTTCGGCATCCATCCGAGCTTCGCCGATCGCGGTCTCGACATCCGGACCGTGCAAGGGCCGGACATGCTGTCGATAGGAGTGATCGGCCTGCAAGCGCAGCCCGTGCTGCTGCCCACGCCGATGCCGTTGCCGTGCGTCCTCCTGCCTTCGCTCGACATCCTGGTGTTCGACGCGCACATCCCGCTGCCCGCCGCCGTGCGCCCGGTCACGTTCTTCGTCCAGGGCGTCGTCATCGGGGATCCGGTCGGGATCACGACCTTGCCGGCGTCGGTCGTGAGCGCGTTCTGAGCCTGCGCCGCGAATTGCCGGCGCCGGGAACGCGCGCGGCCCGAGCGTTGTCTGGCTTCGCGAGGATCCCATGAAGCACACGACTCTCCGCCTTTTCGCGTGTAGCTCGGCTCTCGCGTTCGCGTTCGTGCTGTCCGCCGCGGCCCAGAATCCCACGGCCTCGGTGAGCGCCGGCAACATCCTGACGGTGACCGCGATCGACGGCGGTTTCATCGACGTGCAGTCGGCGGCAGCGCAGCCGCTGCAACCGGCGGGCATCGTGGAGGCGATCACGCCCAACGCCAGCGGGAGCTGTGCCTGGGCCGCGACCGCCGCCGAAGGCCTGCCGATCGTTCAGATCGTCCATGCTGCGCACGTCCTCACGACGTCGGGCACTCCGGCGTTGGTCCACGTCGGACAGAACGAGTACGTCGTGTCGTTCGCTTCGACGGCGGCAGCGCCCGCGCGGGTCGTGATCCGCCGCTTCACCGAGGTCGCGACCACCGGCACCACGCTGCCCTCGATCGACGTCGACACCGACGACGACGGGGTCTACGACGTGTCCGATCTGTCGGTCGCCGGACTCGAACGGTTCGTCACGCTGTCGCCGATCCAGCCCGTTCGGGTTCGCATCCGCTTCGAGACCACGCTGACGATCCCGGGCGACCAGGTCATCGGCGTGTCGGTTGCGCTCGAGCCGGAGAACGGGCTGTCGGTCGATCGGTTGGTCACCGGCTGCGTGTCCGCACCGACGATCTTCCAGGCGACTCCGTCGTTTCTGGACCTGGGCCTCGACGTGACGACACAGCAGCTCCCGAACGAAGTCGTCGTCGGGGTGATCGGCCTCGCGCCGATCGGGCTGCTGTTGCCGAACGTGATCCAGGCGCCGTGCATCCTGCTGCCGGCGCCGGACATCCTGGTCCTCGACCTGCACATCCCGCTGCCGCCGGCGGTGCGGCCCCTCACCTTCTACGTGCAAGGCGTGGCAGTGACGTCCTCCGGACTGCTCGCGTCCGACGGCTCCCGCGTCGTCGCGTTCTGAGTCCCGCCGCCCGCGGGGCGCCGGACTCGCTGGCTGGGCCGGGTGCAGGGGTCGCGCTACGATGCGCGGCCTCGCGAACCGCGAACCCGGACCCCGCCAGACGATGTACTCGAACAAGGTGATCGACCACGGCACGCCGGCGCGCACGGCGCCCGCGACCGTCTCGCTGCAGATCGACGGTGTGACCGTCACCGTTCCTGTCGGCACGTCGGTGATGCGCGCCGCGGTCGAAGCGGGGCGTAAGGTCCCGAAACTCTGCGCGACGGACAGCCTCGAGGCCTTCGGCAGCTGCCGCCTCTGCCTCGTCGAGATCGAGGGACGCAGGGGTTACCCGGCGTCCTGCACGACCCCGTGCGAGCCCGGCATGAAGGTGAAGACGCAGAGCAAGAAGCTCGCGGACCTTCGTCGCGGCGTGATGGAGCTCTACATCAGCGACCACCCGCTCGACTGCCTCACGTGCCCTGCGAACGGCAACTGCGAACTGCAGGACATGGCCGGCGTCGTCGGTCTGCGCGAAGTGCGCTACGGCTACGAAGGCGAGAACCACCTCGTGCAGGCGAAGGACGCCTCGAACCCGTACTTCACGTTCGACGCCACCAAGTGCATCGTCTGCTCGCGGTGCGTGCGCGCGTGCGAGGAGGTGCAGGGCACCTTCGCGCTGACCGTGCAAGGGCGCGGGTTCGACAGCAAGATCGCGTCGGGGCCGACGAACTTCCTCGACAGCGAGTGTGTGTCGTGCGGCGCTTGCGTGCAGGCGTGCCCGACGGCGACGCTGATGGAGAAGTCGATCGCCGAGCAGGGCCAGCCCGACCGCGTCGTCGACACGACCTGCGCGTACTGCGGCGTCGGCTGTTCGTTCCGCGCCGAGATGAAGGGCAACGACGTCGTCCGCATGGTGCCTCACAAGGACGGCAAGGCGAACCACGGCCACAGTTGCGTGAAGGGGCGGTTCGCGTGGGGCTACGCGACGCACCCGGACCGCGTGAAGAAGCCGATGATCCGTTCGAAGATCACCGACCCGTGGCGCGAGGTCACGTGGGACGAAGCGATCGCGTACGCGGCGAGCGAGATCCGGCGCATCCAGGGCAAGTACGGCGTGGCCAGCGTCGGCGGCATCACGAGTTCGCGCTGCACGAACGAAGAGACGTACCTCGTGCAGAAGCTCGTGCGAGCCGCGTTCGGCAACAACAACGTCGACACCTGTGCACGCGTGTGCCACTCGCCGACCGGCTACGGCTTGAAGACGACGCTCGGCGAATCGGCCGGCACGCAGGACTTCGATTCCGTCGACGACACGGACTGCGTGATCGTGATCGGCGCCAATCCGACCGATGCGCATCCGGTGTTCGCGTCGCGCATGAAGCGACGTCTGCGCGGCGACACGAGCCGGCCCGGCGCCGGGCTGATCGTGATCGATCCGCGGCGCATCGACCTCGTGCGTACGCCGCACGTCGAGGCGGACTTCCACCTGCAGCTGCAGCCCGGTACCAACGTCGCGGTCCTGAACGCACTCGCGCACGTGGTCGTGACCGAGGGACTCGCGAAGGATGACTACGTTCGGGAACGGTGCGACCTGGGCGACTTCGCGAAGTGGAAGGCGTTCATCGCGCTGCCGAAGAATTCACCCGAGGCGCTCGAGAAGGTGACCGGCGTGCCGGCCGCTTCGATTCGCGGCGCGGCGCGTCTCTACGCGACGGCGAAGAACGGTGCGATCTACTACGGCCTCGGCGTCACCGAGCACAGCCAGGGCAGCACGACCGTGATGGGCATCGCGAACCTCGCGATGGTCACTGGCAACATCGGTCGGCCCGGCGTCGGCGTGAATCCGCTGCGCGGCCAGAACAACGTGCAGGGTTCGTGCGACATGGGTTCGTTCCCGCACGAACTGCCGGGTTATCGCCATGTGTCGGATCCCGCGGTGCGCGCGCTGTTCGGCACCGCGTGGGGCGTTCCGATCCAGGACGAGCCGGGACTGCGCATTCCGAACATGTTCGACGCCGCGATCGACGGATCGTTCAAGGCGCTCTACGTGCAGGGTGAGGACATTGCGCAGAGCGATCCGGACACGCGGCACGTGCAGCACGCACTCGAGTCGCTCGAGTGCCTGATCGTGCAGGACATCTTCGTGAACGAGACCGCGAAGTACGCGCACGTGTTCCTGCCCGGCAGCTCGTTCCTCGAGAAGGACGGCACGTTCACCAACGCCGAGCGGCGCATCAACCGCGTGCGCAAGGTCATGCCGCCGCTCGCCGGCCTCGGCGACTGGGAAGCCACGATGGCCCTCGCCAAGGCCCTTGGCTACCCGATGCACTACGACCATCCGTCGCAGATCATGGACGAGATCGCGCGGCTCACGCCGACGTTCACCGGCGTCAGCTACGAGAAGCTCGACCGTCTCGGCAGCATCCAGTGGCCGTGCAACGACAAGGCGCCCGAGGGCACGCCGGTGATGCACGAGCAGGAGTTCGTGCGCGGCAAGGGCAAGTTCGTCATCACGGACTACGTCGCGACTCCGGAGCGCACGTCGCAGCGGTTCCCGCTCATCCTCACGACAGGGCGCATCCTCAGCCAATACAACGTCGGCGCGCAGACGCGCCGCACGCAGAACACCGCGTGGCACGCGGCGGACGTGCTCGAGATCCATCCTCACGACGCCGAGCAGCGCGGCATCCAGGACGGCGACGCCGTCTCCGTGGTGAGCCGGAAGGGCGACACGACGCTGCGCGCGGTGCTCAGCGAGCGCATGCAGCCGGGTGTCGTGTACACGACGTTCCATCACCCCGAGTCGGGCGCCAACGTCGTCACGACCGAGAACTCCGACTGGGCGACGAACTGCCCCGAGTACAAGGTCACGGCAGTGCAGGTCGTGGCGCACGCGAAGAAGTCGGAGTGGCAGCGCGAGTTCGACGACTTCGCCGACCGCCAGGAGTCGCTGCTGCCGAAGGGTGCGTTGAAGGGCGAGGCGCGCTGATGGACGGCAAGAAGCTCGTCAAGATGGCGAACGAGATCGCCGCGTTCTTCGCCGCGGAACCCGACCGCAGGGCCGCGCTCGAGGGTGTTGCTTCGCACGTGAAGCGCTTCTGGGAGCCGCGCATGCGCCGCGAACTCTTCGTGTGCTTCGACGCGGGCGGCGATGGCATGTCCCCGGTGCTCCTCGAGACGCTCGCGGCGCACCGTGCGACCCTCGAGCCCGCGAAGAAGTGAGCGCGCCTTCGTCGTCGTCGTGCCCGCCGTCGTCGCGGTCTGCGTACCGGTCGACGGTCGCCGCGCTGGTCTTCGCCATGGCAGGGGTGTTCGTGCGCGCCCAGTCCGACGGCGAACTCGCGGCGTTCGCGAAACTGCCGCCCGCTGCGCAGGAGATCATCGTCGCGTCGCTGCGCGACGCTGCGCGCGCATCGACCGATCCGGTCACCCGGGGTCTCTCGGTGTGCGTGGCGGAAGCGGCCACGCCGGGAGCCGAGCGTGCGAGCCGGCAGCTCGTGCGTCACCCGAAGCGCGCGGCCCCGGCCGGCGAGCGGCTCGAGCCGGTCGTCCCGATGCGTGTGCACTACGTCTTCGGCGTCGGGGCCATCGAATCGGTCGACGCGACGCCGGCCGGCAAGGTCGCGGCGGTCGCGCGCGCTGACGCGGAGCGGCGCGAACGCCACCTCGTGATGCAGCAGGCGCTCGCCGGGCTCGTGCCCGACGCCGACGCGGCGCTCGCGGCGATCCTGCGGCGCCTCGACACCGACGTGCGTGGGGACACGTTCGCGGCGTTCCTCCATTCGTGGCGCAACGGCGACGAGTCGTTCTACGAGGCCCTGGACCGCACCGCGGGGACGCCGGACTCGGTGTTCTTCTACGACGCGATGCTGCACGACTTCACGGCGCAGTTCGCGCACAGGGACCGGCCGGAGACGGCGGGTCCGACCCGCAGCCTGCAGGCGGCGCACGACGCGCTGCACGAGGCCTTCCTGCAGTACCGCCGCTACCGCAGCTTTCGCGAGGCGGTCGCGTACTCGCTCGTCCTGCCGCCGGAGGTGCCGCTGCCGCCGCTGCTCCGCCGGTTCGACGAGGCGCCGGCCGGAAGCTACGCGGTGCGGGCGCAGGTCCTGATGCTGCGCGAACTGTTCGCTGGGGACGTCGCGAAGGTGGTCGCGGTCGTCGTCGAGTCCGCGCCGCCGCTGCCCGATCCGTTGTGGCTGGCCGGCGAGGACCCGCTGGCTGCGTGGCAGAAGGCGTTCGCCGCGCTCGTGCCGAAGATGGTCACCGCCGCCGGGAACACGGACGCGCTGCTGGCACGTGCTCGCACCCGCTCGTCCGCCGCCGCCGCCGCGGTCTCCGAGGGTGCACGAAGCGCCGTCGCGACGACGCAGCACCCGTCGCGGTGACGCTCGCTCGGGGTGCGCCCGATCGTGTCCGGGACGGATGCCCTCCTGGCTTCCCGTATCCGTTCGATCTATCCTCGGCGTCCTTCGCCTGCGCGGAAGCCCGCCTTGGCATGCGGGCTACGGCCGCCCCCGGCAGTGTGCCGATGGCGGTAGGGGCGGAGCCGGAGCGAACCATCTGATGACGAGCAAAGAAACGAAGGAACCCGGCGAGAGCGACGGTCGCGGCCGGAAGCCGCGCGGCATGGGCGGGGTGATCCTGATCCTCGGGCTCCTGCTGGCACTGTTCGTGGTGGTTTCGAGTTCGGGGCGCGAAGGGCAGAACTCGGTCGATGCCCTCTACAGCTACCTGTTGAACGGCTATGTCGAGAAGCTCGTGCTGTCGCCCGAGACCGCGACCGCCGACATCAAGTACCCCGACGGCACGACGCGGCAGATGGAAGTCGTGGTCCGCGACTTCCTGCGGCAGCCGAACGAGATCGAGGAGTACCGCACGCTCGTCTCGCAGCGGCTCGACCCGGCCCTCTACGCCGGCCCCGACGCGACGACGACGTTCCGCCGCGACGTCGAGAACGGCCGCATCCGCGTGATGCGGGCGTTCCTCGTGCAGGAGACCGAACCGAAGGCACCCGTGAGCCAGCGCACGTCGGTCCTCGAGCAGCGCGATCCGCGCAAGGCGAGCAGCTACCTGACGGCGCTGCTCCTCCGCGACTCGAAGATGCACTACGTCCGCCTCGACGCCCCGAGTTCCGGCGCCGGCGCGACCCTGCTGGACGTCGCCAACACGTTGACGAAGGCGAACGTGCCGGTCCGCACCCAGTCGCTGTCGCTCGGCAGCGAGTTCCGGATCACCGAACCGAACACGGCCCTCCTCTACATCGTCGGCACGGTCGGCCCGTGGCTGCTCGTGCTCGTCGCGGTGTGGTTCTTCATCCTCCGCCAGATGCGCTCGCCCGGCGGCACCGGCGGCGTGCTCAGCTTCGGCCGCAGCCGGGCTTCGCTCTACACGAAGGAGAACCGCACCAACGTGACGTTCGACGACGTCGCAGGCATGGAGGAGGCGAAAGCCGAAGTGCGCGAGATCATCGAGTTCCTGAAGAACCCGGCGAAGTTCGCGCGGCTCGGCGGCTCGATCCCGCGCGGCGTGCTGCTCGTCGGGTCGCCGGGCACCGGCAAGACGCTGCTGGCGAAGGCGATCGCCGGCGAAGCGGAAGTGCCCTTCTTCAGCATCTCCGGCAGCGACTTCGTCGAGATGTTCGTCGGAGTGGGTGCTTCCCGCGTGCGCGACCTGTTCAAGCAGGCGCGCGAAGCCAGCCCGTGCATCGTGTTCCTCGACGAGATCGATGCCGTCGGTCGCAAGCGCGGTACGGGCATGGGCGGCGGGCACGACGAACGCGAGCAGACGCTGAACGCGATCCTCGTCGAGATGGACGGCTTCGACTCCGACAAGGGCATCATCCTGGTCGGCGCGACGAACCGTCCGGACGTGCTCGATCCGGCGCTGCTGCGGCCGGGTCGCTTCGATCGCCAGGTCGTGATCGACCGCCCGGACGTGAAGGGACGCGAAGCGATCCTCAAGGTCCACGCCCGCAAGGTGAAGCTCGCCGGCTACGTCGATCTGCACGTGATCGCGAAGGCGACCGCGGGGTTCTCGGGCGCCGAACTGGCGGCCGTCATCAACGAGGCGGCGATCCTCGCCGCGATGAAGAACAAGGACGCCGTCGACCTGTCCGACCTCGAGGAAGCGCGCGACCGCGTGCGCTGGGGCCGCGAGAAGAAGAGCCGCGCGATCGAAGAGGAGGACAAGAAGGTCACGGCCTTCCACGAGGCGGGCCACGCGATCGTCTCGATCCTCACGCCGGACCAGGATCCGGTGCACAAGGTGACGATCGTCTCGCGCGGTCGCGCTCTCGGCGCGACGTTGTCGCTGCCCGAGAAGGACGACTACAACCACTGGCGCAAGAAGCTGCTGGGGCGGATCGCGATGTGCTTCGGCGGCCGCGTTGCCGAGGAGATCGTGTTCGGGGACGTGTCGGCTGGCGCGCAGAACGACATCGAGCAGGCCACCAACCTCGCACGCGTCATGGTGTGCGAGCTCGGGATGAGCACCAAGGTCGGCCCGATCAAGTACACCGCGGACGACGAGAATCCGTTCCTGGGCCGAGAGTTCCGTATCGGCAGCAACGTGTCCCAGAAGACCCTGGAGCTGATCGACGAAGAAGTGAAGCGCATCGTCGACGAGCAGTACCGGGTGGCGACGTCGCTGCTGCGTGAGCACCGGCAGGGGCTCGAAGCGGTGGCAAGGGCGCTCCTGAAGCACGAAACCCTGTCCGGTGACGAGATCGCCGCGGTCCTGCGCGGCGACGACGTCGACGAGTTCCGGCAGGCGCAATTGCGGCAGCAACAGGCAGCCGAACGCGCCCAGAAACGCACCGAGCCCGAGGTCCGGCCGCTGCCGGGAGTCACGGGCGACAAGAAGCCGGACGTCGGTCTGTCCGGCGCTTGAGAGCCTGAGGACAAATCCATGATTCAGGCTCTCAATTGCTCCCCTGTGGCCGCCTTCGCGGCCACTCAGGGCGATCGAGACCGAAGGTCGCTCACACCCTGATCGTTCGCTCCGTTCGTTCGTCCCGAGTCCGCTCCCGCCACGATGCCAGCCGCCGCCATTCCCCGGATCCCGTTGGCGCTCGTCGACGGTCGGCTCGACGACGTCGTCGGGATCGCGAAGATGCTCGTCGAGGTGGCCGTGTTCGCGGCGGTCATCTACCTGGGTCTGCGCTTCCTGCGCGAGACCCGGGGCTCGGGCGTCGTGCGCGGCCTGGCGCTGATCCTGGTCACCACGCTCGTCGCGTTCCTGATCCTGATCCACACGCTGCACCTCGATCGACTCGCGTGGGTCTTCGAGAAGATCGCGCCGTCGCTCGTGCTTGGGCTCGTCGTCGTCTTCCACCCGGAAATCCGCCGTGCGATCGTGCACCTCGGTGACGCGCCGATCTTCGGCCGCTTCTTCCGCAGCGACAGCAAGATCGTGCCGCGCCTGCTGCGCGCCGTCGCTCGCATGAGCAAGGAGCGAATCGGGGCGCTGATCGCGATCGAACGCGAGGCGTCCTTGTCCGAGCTCACCGAGAACGGCATCACGATCGACGCGGAACTCAACTCGTACCTGATCGAGTCGATCTTCTTCCCGAAGAGTGCGCTCCACGACGGCGGTGTCGTCGTGCGCGACGACCGCATCGTCGCGGCTTCGTGCCTCTTCCCGCTCAGCCAGAATCCGGAGGTCGACAAGCGCCTCGGCACGCGGCACCGCGCCGCCCTCGGCCTGTCCGAGGAGACCGACGCGCTGGTTCTCGTGGTCAGCGAGGAAACCGGCAAGATCTCGACGGCGACGGGCGGCAAGCTCAACTTCGACCTCACCCTGGAGCAGCTCGAGCAGCAGCTCGAGGAGCTGCTCGGCCGGAAGGCGGCCGCATGAAGACCGAGAAGCGACGGACGCGAGGCATCTTCGCCGCGCTGGTCTCCGACCCGTACCGCAAGCTGGTCGCGATCGGTCTCGCCATCGGGCTCTGGTTCCTCATCAACTCGCAGATCCAGGGCTCCGTCGAGATGACCGCGACGCTCGACTGGGCCGGCGCCGGCGCGCCGAGCGAGCCGTGGAAGGGCAACCGACTCGTGGTTCTGTTGCCCACCGATCGTGTGGTGGGCCTGCGCTTCATGGACGGCGACAAGCCGCAGGACCACGTGAAGGTCCTGCTCTCCGGGCCGCGCTACCGCATCGACGCCCTTTCGAGCGAGAACCTCGACCTGCAGATCACGTCGTTCACCGGTCTCGACTGGAGCACACGACGCGACGTCGAGTTCACCGCGAGCGACATCCGCCGCGACTTGCAGGGTGTCACGATCGAGCTCGAGCCGAGCCGCATCCGCCTCGAGGTGGAGCGGCTCGACAAGTGGCAGGTCAAACTCGGCTTCGACTACGTGGAGCTGGTCGAGCCGCAGGACTCGCAGTTCGGTGACCGGTTGCGCCGCGACCTCGCGGAGTTCTCGCCGCCGGAAGCGACCATCCTCGGCACGGCGAGTGCGATCCAGAAGATCCGCGGCCCCGGCCTGAAACCGCTGCGCGCGCGCGTCACCGGGGTGAGTTCGTCCCGCCAGGTCTCCGCGCGCATCGAACTCACCGCGCCGAAGGAACTCGACCTGCGTCTGGCGGAGACTCCGTCCGTGACCATCCCCGTCCTGCCGGACACGACACCGTTCGACGTCGAACTGCCGCTCGTCGTCGACGACCTCGCGTTGCCACCGGATCAGCGCGGTGTCTACGAGCCGGAAGTGCGCACCAAGCTCGTGCGTATCCTCGCCGGCGGTGACCTGCGTTCGAAACTCGTCGCGCTCGGCGAGGGCGGGGAGACGGCGCGGCGCCAGACGTGGGCGAAGAACAACCTGCGGCTGCTCGTGCACGTGCCGGCTCCGGAGCCCGGGCTGTCGTACGGGCCGGAGTTCGTCCGAGAAGCGCGCCTCCTGCTGCTGGGACCGCTGCAGGCGACCGTCGATCGGACCGAGTGCTTCCTCGAAGAGCCGGTTTCGGTGACGCTGCGCAAGAGGACATGAGCACGATCGATCCGCCGAAGTTCGGCACCGATGGCCTGCGCGGCCGCGCCGGTGATTCGCCGATGGACCCGGAGACCCTTCGCCGCGTCGGGTCGGCGCTCGGCGTCCTTCTGCAGCGCTCGGGCAGCGAACAGAAGCGCGTCGTGGTCGGCAACGACGGCCGCGAGTCGGCATCGTGGATCCTCGAAGCCCTGGCGCAGGGACTCGGTGCCGCCGAAGTCGCGGTCACGGACGTGGGGCTGTGCACGACCCCCGCGCTCGCGTTCCTCGCGGGTTCGCAGCCGTTCGACGCGGGCGTCATGATCAGTGCGTCGCACAATCCGTCGCACGACAACGGCATCAAGATCTTCGGCGCTGACGGCAACAAGCTGCGCGACGCCGACGAGGCGGAGATCGCGGGGTTGGCCGTCGCGCTGCGACCGGCCGAACTGCGCACGCCCCGGGTGAAGGGGCGGGCCGAGCTGCTGAAGCTCTACGAGGAGAAGCTCGGCGAACAGTTCCCCGACCTCGATCTCTCGGGCCGACGCGTGTGCGTCGATGCGGCGAACGGAGGCGGGTCGCTGCTCGCGCCCGGTGTGCTGCGCCTCTTCGGCGCCGACGTCGTCGAGGTCGCGTGCGAACCGGACGGGTTCAACATCAACGAAGGCACCGGCGCACTGCACCCCGAGCACGTGCGTGCAGCGGTGCTCGAACACGGCGCATGCCTCGGCATCTCCCTCGACGGCGACGGCGATCGCGGGATCTTCGTCGACGAGACGGGAGCGGTGCGCGACGGCGACGACGTGCTCGGCCTGTTCGGCCGCCTCCTGCACCGAGAGAAGCGGCTCGCGGGCGACACGGTGGTCGCGACCGTGATGAGCAATCTCGGTCTGCACAAGGTCCTGCGCGAGGCCGGAGTCGCCTTGCACGTGACGCCGGTCGGCGACCGGCACGTGCACTCGGCGATGCGCGAACTGCGCGCGACGGTCGGCGGCGAACAGTCGGGGCACATCCTGTTCGCGGACAACGCGCTCGTCGGCGACGGTCTCTACACGGCGCTGCGGCTGCTGGCCTTGCCGGGCACGGAGGGGTTCTCGGCGCGGTTCGCCGGCTTCCAGCGTTTCCCGCAGCGGCTCGTGAACGTGCCGGTCGCAAGGAAGCCCGATCTCGCCAGCGTGCCGGCGATCGCGGCGAAGGCGGCCGAGATCGAGCGGCTGCTCGGCGCGGATGGCCGTCTCGTGCTGCGCTACTCGGGTACCGAGCCGAAGTGCCGCGTCATGGTCGAGGCGGCGGACGTCGAGACGTGCGAGCGTTCGTGTGCGGAGCTGGCTGCCGTCATCGCGGCGGAGCTCGGCCGATGACCGCGGAACCGGTGCTGGCGGTTTCCGGCAGCAACCTCACGGGGGACGTGCCGTTCTCGTGCGCTCTGTCGATCGGCGGCCGGATCGTCGAAACGGCGAGCCCCGCCGGTGAGCGCGGTGACCTGGCGACGCTCGTGGCCGCGGTGTGTGCGCGAGAAGGACTGCGATCGGCGGATGTCCGTCGGGTCCGCATCGACGTGGGGCCGGGCTCCTACACCGGGCTGCGCGTGGCGATCACGTTCGTGCGCTCCCTGCTTCACTTTGGCGGCGTCGTCGTGGAAGCGATCGACAGCCTCGCGATGCTGGCCGACACGGCCCCGCTGCAGCTCTCCGGTGCGCGCCGGATCCGGCCCGTGCTCGACGCGCGGCGCGAACGTCTCCACAGCGCGGCGTTCCGGCGCACGGCAGGCGGCGTGCTCGCCGTCGACGAGCTGCCGCGCGCCGTGCCGGTCGCGGAAATCGTCGCGAGCACGAAGGCCGGCGACTTGTTCGTCGTACCGGCGAATCTTCCGGTCGACCTGCAGCGGGCGTTGTCCCCCGCGGGCGTCGAGACCGCGATCGCCCGCGGCGTCACCGCGGCGCGGCTGTTCTCGCCGGGCCTCGCGTTCGAACGGTGTACTGCCGCGCAGCTCGAGCCCCGCTACTTGATGGCCAGCTACGCAGAGTGACGCGAGCCCGGGTCGGGGCGGGGTTCGCGCAGCCGGGTGCTGCCGCCGCCCGGGGAATGCACGATCACGGTGCGGTCTTGATGTTCGCCGTGAGGACCCCGTGCGCCGGGATGGCGAGCACCACTTCGTCCTCCGGGCGCGTCTGACTGCGCACAACGAGCGATTGTGCCCGCAGCCCGCTGAGCCGCAGGCGCCCATCGCGGTCGGACCAGGAGATCGCGGGGCTCCTGCCCGCGCCGAGCCACAGTCGCGAGCCGCCGATGGCCTCGTTCTTCGTGTCGACGCTGGTGACCACGACGGCCGCGCCAGGGTCGACGACGAGTGTGCCAAGGTCGGTGAGCGTGGCGCCGGTGGTCACGAACGCTTCGTCGCACCATCCTGCTGGTGAGTCGACGAGGCAGGTGAGGGACACGTCGGCATCGAGATCCAGTCCCACCATCGTCAGGGAGCCGTCCCGTGCCGTCGTGCCCGAGGCGACTTCGGCCTGCCAGCCGCCGACCCACTTCGAGCTGCTCTGCTCCACGATGCGAACCATCGCGCCCGGGACCGGTGTGCGGTCGGGCCGCTCGATTCGCACGCGGATGGAGTGCGCCGGATGAACGCCGATCGTGTGCTTCGTCGTGCCGTCGTGGCGGGCGCAGAACCACGGGGACCGCTGCGGACCCGTTCGATCCACGGCCAGGGTGGGATCGAGCACTCGCAACCGGAACCCGTCGTCGGGCTCGACCGGGACCGCGGCCACGAACGTTCCGTCGTCGCCGGAGCGCGTGAACGTGCGAAGGGGGACACGCGCATCGTTGTCGACGCGTTCGATCACGATCCAGGCGGAGTGGGGTCCGCGTGCGCCGACGATGCGGCCCGTCAAGCGCCCGGCTTCACCTCGGTCGGCGAACGCGCGTTCGCGTCGGCCGCTGCCTTCGGGGAAGTCGTAGCGCACCGGAACGGCCGGGGCACCGCCGATCGTCGCCCGCACGACCATGGCGTCGGCGAAGGACCAGCCGCGCACGGTCCAGCGACCGTCGATCAGGGGAATGCGGCGCAGGGCGGCCGGGAGCGGCAGCGGGAATCCACCGTGCAGGACCGTGAGGTCGAGCGCGGCCGTCGGCGCGCGGCTCGTGTCGCCGGTCAGGACGAAGAACCGCTCCTGCGAGGCGTCGCGTTCCACACGGCACTCGACGAATGCGTCGCGGTTGCCGTCGACTTCGCCTTCGAACGCGTCGTGGTCGGGAGCCCACGCGCGCAGCAGGTTCTTGCCGAACGCGACGTGCGGCAGCACGAAGTTCCCCGACGTATCGCACTGCACCATGGTGCTCGCCAGTGCGAGCCGGTCGCAGTCGAATGGCGCGGCGACGACCCACGCCAGCGGCATCGCTGTGCCCGCGTCGTCGCGCACGACACCCGTCACGCGACGTGCCGGTGCGGTCACGATGCTCACGTGGTGGCGCTCCAGACCGAGCAGGTCCACCCATTCCGCGCCAATTTCGGGGGCGGCTGCCGTGGCGCGCAGGGTCACCACCGCCCACGGCAGCTGCGCCAGCACGAAGGCCCCTTCGGCATCGGTGAACGTGCGGGAGACCAGTTCGCCGCTGACCTCCGCGCGGACTTCGGCACCGGCCACCGGACGTTGCATCGGGTCGACCACCGTTCCCTCGAGTCGGCAGGTCGGGGGCGACTGCGCGAACACCTGTGCAGCCGCCAGTCCCCAGAAGCCCGCCACGCGAATGGCCATCGCCGGAGTCTACCGATGCCATCGCTCGATGGCGTCGTGGCACGGACCGGATTGCGCCGGATCGAGCGCTGAGCTCACGGCGTGAGGTACCCTTCCGACGACACTTCGATCCGATGCGGACCACCGGCTTCCTCCTGTTGACGACTCTCGCCGCCTGCGCGACCGGGCTTCCGCCGGGCGCGGACCCGGAGTGGCGGCAGATCCAGGCCGGGCGCCTCGAGCGACTCCATGCGCCCCGCCATCCGAAGGACGCCGTCGCTGCCTTGTTGGCGCAGGATCCGGCCCCCGCAACGACCCGGCGCGAGCGTCACATCGACCAGCGCGAGCCGGTCGGCATGCGGCGGTTCCGGGAGCCGCTGTCCGGATGGGTGGCGCGTACCAGCCTCGGCTACGGCAACGTCGCTTTCCGCGCCAAGGGTTCCCAGCTCGATGATCGCGCACGTGCCGCGTTCTTCGGGGTCGGCGTCGACAGCCCGCGCGGCACGGCAGTGCAGTTGAACGTCTGGAGCAGTGACTCGGACTTGTTCGCCGGGCGCCGGATCAACGATGGCGTCGACGCGGCCCCTGCGGACGCGAGTCTTCGCGGCATCGACGTGTTCCCGCACCTGCGGTTCGACGAGCTTCGGCGAGGCGCGTTTTCGATGCCGATCCGGGTCGGGATGTTCGGCGATTGGTCGCGCCTGGCTCACCAGGACACCTCCGTCGAACGCGAGTGGCTGTCGCTCGGACCCAGGCTCGTGCTCGAGCCAGCGTTCCGGCTGGTGGGCGACGACAGCGCCTGGCTCGAGGTGTACGGACGCTTCGATGCCGAGGCAGGTCCTGCGTGGTTCACCGAAGAGTTCCGCGGGGGCGACGACCACGATTCGACGTCACGCTGGTCGGTCGGCGCCGGCGCTGGGCTGCGCGGTCACGTCGGGCGGATGCACGCCGAACTCGGGTACGACCTGCACCAGACGATGTTCGGGGCCACGAACACGGAGCTGCTCGGAGATCGTGGGGGAGTCGACATGCAGAAGCAGCAGCTCTTCTTCGGCCTCGGCCTCACCTTCTGAATCGCCCTGACGCGTTGCGTGCGCATCGGTTGGTCACGCTGCGACGTCCAGTCCGTGATGTCCGGATGCGTCGGCGCTCGCCGGCCCCAAGCACCCGGAGCACCTCTCGCAACCGTCTCACGACCACGCGGATGCACGACCGGCTGCGACCGCGCCGGCGACCGCGTGGCGTTCGAATCGCCGGCGGCGTTCGCTTCCCCTGCGAGCTCCTCTACGAATCGGGGCCGCGCTGGTGTCTCGGACCGTGCAACGGGCAGGCCCGGTTGGCACCGCGCGGCGGCATGCATCGAGGCACGAAGGCCGCATCTCCTCGGGGCGTCCATTGCCCCGCTCCGGGGCTTGGCCGAGCGGCCGCGACTGCGGCCTGCCCAGGAGCAGCATCAGTCCAGGTTCAGGGGAACTGAGTGAACAGGTTGACGAAGGGGTTCGAGACGACCCACTGCGTGAACGTCGGATCGAGCGTCAGCACCTGGCTGTACAACAGCACTCCTTCCGGGACCGAAACCGCCGATGCCGGGAAGATCAGGGTCGAGACGCCCGCCGCGTCGGTCGAAGCAGCGATCAGGTTGATCGCGCCGCCGACCTGGAAGGTCGGGAAACCCGGGATCGACACCGGCCCGGGGGCATCGGAGAACAGCAGGAACCACGGCCACGACCCTTGCTGGGTCGTCACGGTCAACGTGATGCTCGTGCCTTGCGAGGCCTGTTCCGGCAACAGGCGCAGTTCGGCATCGAGGGGAACCGCCGTCTTCGTGCCCAGCTCGATGTCGTCGATGTTCCATCCGCCGAACTGGACACCGTTGTCGACGTCGAGCCGCCACTCCAGCTGAACGAGCGGGTTGTTGTCGGCCATCGGCAGCAGGTACTCGACCGTCTGCCACGAGGTGTCCATGGTGTTCGTCCCGACCGGGTTGGACCAGATCAGCTGGCCATTGCAGCGCAACGTCGCCTGGTCGAACTGCCCCGACTCGATGGTGAGCCAGCGCTTGAAGCGCAGCCGCACACCCACGCGACCGCTGCAGTTGATGATCGGCGACCGAAGGTAGTTGTGCGCGTTCGCCGCGTAGGAGCCGTTCCAGTTCGTCGTTCCGATCGTGTTGCCGAGGTCGTTGCCGTAGCAGTTCGTGCCGGTCGCCGCGTTGGCAGGGTCGGCCCACGCGATGCCTCCGCTCGTGCCCGACTTGCCGGCGGGATCGCCGACCTGCCAGTCGTTCTGGCCCGAGACGAGGGC
The DNA here is from genome assembly GCA_016794565.1 of Planctomycetota bacterium. GTDB lineage: Bacteria > Planctomycetota > UBA1135 > UBA1135 > UBA2386 > JAEUHQ01. Next base: position 19,081 of record JAEUHQ010000203.1, read on the forward strand.
GCTCGTCCAGCCAGCGCCGCCGGTTTCGAAGCCCTCGCTGTAGAAGACGACGAGCGGCTGGCCGGGCGCCGGATCGACGTTGTACGAGATCTCGCCCGTCGCCGGGAAGCGCACGATCGTGCCCGTGCTGTGCACCGCCTCGATGTGGTAGGTCACCGTGCCGCTCGCGAGCCCGGGCAGCAGTGCGCGGTAGCCGAACACGAGCCCGGTGCTCTGCATGTTGCGCACGAGCCCGATGCCATTGGAGGTGTAGTGCAGGCGCACCTGGTTGAACGAGCCGGAGAACGGCACGGCATTGATGTTCACCATGCGCGGCGTGAGGCGCTCCATCGTCGTCGTCAGGGGGACGTGGGCGATCGAGCCGAACTGCTGCTCGGGGAACGGCAGGAGCTTCGCGTTCGCCGCTCCGCTGAGCTGCGTGTAGTGCGGGGTGCCGTTCAGCAGGTTGCCGTCGTCGTCGTCCGCGATGAAGACCTCGCGCACTGCGTCGACCTGGTTCGTCGCGTCCGCGACGATCGAGCCGATGACGATGTCGTTCGAGATGTCGATGGCCGTCTGGATCGGCAGCGCGAGCTTCAACCGGCTGCGCAGTTCCCACGCGAAGCCCATCCACACCTGTCCGGCCGTGTGCACGGTCTGGCCTGTCTGGGGATAGGTGCGCGAGTTGATGCCGTTGCGCAGGGGGACTCCGGCGGACTGGAAGCCGCTCCCGAGCAGATTGCTGTCGACGAGGTACATCCCGATGATGTCGCCCCATCCTTCGCTGAGACCGTCACCCGTCACGTTCGAGATGCCGCCGTAGCGATCGTCGAGACCGTGGCCCCACTCGTGCGAGATCACCGTCGAGAACGCGGTGTTCGAGCAGCCGCCGCCGGCCGAGTAGAAGTTGATCGTGTTGCCGGAGTAGTACGCGTTGCACGTGAGGGCGATGTTCACGGTCGGCGTGATCGCACTCGCCGTCGTCATCTGTGCGGTGTTGCCGAGGATCCCGCGGACCCACTCGTTCGTGCGATCGACCCAGTAGGCGGTCGTCGTGTGCGCCGCTTGCGCAATCGTCGCACCGCTCGTCAGCAGCTGGATCGTCGTGTTGACTCCGGGCGTCACGGTGAACACGCCTGCAGGCGCGTCGGAGCCCTGGATCGGTCCGTAGTGGGTGCCGTCGAGGTTCGCGACCGTGATGTCGACCGGGTTCGTGATGTCGATGGTGAACTGGCCGTTGGCGTCGGTCGTGCGCGTGCCGATGCCGGGCACGTTGAGCACGATGCCGCGCAGGGGCGTGTTCACGAGAGCGCTGAACGCGTCGTTGCCCGTGCGGGTCCACGCGCTGACCGTCACCGTGGTGACCACCGGGATCGGCGCGTTCGAGTCCTTCGCCGCCACGAGATCGTCGAGCGCGGGCGTTGCCGCGGCGAGCCCGTGCGCAGCCTTCGTGCAGCCGGGGATGCCGCACTCGTGCTTGTCGCTCTCGTAGTGCAGCACGGCGCCCGAGTGCGCGTCGACGAAGTAGCGGCCGATCGGGCCGTTGCCGGAGGTGTCGACGTTGCTCACGCCGATCTCCCAGGCGAGGGACACGGGCGCGAGCGTGCGTGCGGCGATGTCACCCCAGATCACGAGCCGGGGAGCCGCGGTCGGCGCCGGCTGCTTCACGCCGGTCGGGAACTGCTTGCTCTCCGTCCAGGCGATCGCGGTCGCCGCATCGTCGGAGATCGTGGGCACGGTCGTGAAGCCAGCGGGAATCGGGAACGCCCGGCTGCCGAACATCGCGACCGTCCCGTTCATGTTGATGCGAACGTCGGCGCGCCCTTCGATCACCGGAACGCCGCGGTAGAACTGGTCGAAGACGAAGGACCACGTGCGCCCCATGCGCGCGCCGATGATCTCGCGGAACGTGGAGTCGCCGAGACCGAGCAGGTCGGCGCGATCGGCGAGCAGCCGAAGGGCGTGGCGACGCGCTTCTTCGAGCGAGTTCTCGCGCCAGTCGGGCAGGCGCAAGCCGGTGCCGTAGATCGCACTCGGTGTGCCCGTCGCGGGGTGCCATTGGGCGATCCACTGGCCGCCGGCTTCGCTCTGGAACAGGGCAAATGCGTCCTTGGGTGACGCGCCTTGACCTTCCTGCTGCTCCTGACTGACGAGGGGAAACGAAAACAGAACGCTGACTGCGATCGCGGAGATTCGCATGAGACCTTCGGGACGGAGGATGGAGGGCTTCCAGGCGCGGCGGGGCGACCGCACCTCGGGGTGGCAGGCCGGGGAAGTATCCCGGGTGGAGAAGGATGGTCAACCGCCGATCCCGGGGACTCGCCCGGGCGCATCGGGCCAGGATGGCCGTGGCAGCGCCCGTTCCGAGGCGGCATGCGCCGGAGTGACCGCCACGGGATCGACAGGGAAATCGCCGCACCCGGGGGCGCCGTTCGTGGATTGTGGGCGCCGTGCAGACCGAGAGGACCATCCCGCACGACGACGTCGTCCGCCTGGTGCGCCGGCACCAGGACGAGGTGTGGCGCTACCTGCGCTTCCTCGGGGCCTCGAGCGAGCTCGCCGACGATCTGACCCAGGAAGCCTTCGTGCAGTTGCTCCGTGCGCCGTTCGAAGAACGCAGTGAGGCGGCGACGGCGGGCTGGCTGCGCACGGTGGCGCGGCACCTGCTGGTGAAGTCGTTCCGCCGGCCGCCGTTCGCGGCGGTCGACCTCGACACGATCGAGGCGGTCTGGACCGGCTTCGCCGCGGACGACCAGGGGCAGGAGTCGCTCGCGCGGCTGCGCATCTGCGTCGACGGGCTCGAGGGGCGGGCGCGCGAAGCGGTGCGTCTGCACTACGAAGAGCGGCGGTCCCGGCGCGACATCGGGGTGCGCCTCGGCATCGGCGAGGACGGGGTCAAGTCGCTGCTGCGCCGGACTCGCGCGGTGTTGCGCGACTGCATGCAACGGCACGCGAGGGGCGCATGACCGACGGGAGCGATTGGGACGACCGGCTGGTCGACGCGAGCCTGCACGAACTGCACGGCCAGCGGCCGCCCGATCTGTCGAGCCGCGTCGTCGCGGCGCTCGAGCACCGACCTGCGCCCGACGCCCGCATCGTCGTGCTGCGCACGCGTCGCCGCCGACTCGTGTCGGTGCTCGCGGTGGCGGCGGCGCTGCTCGGCATCGCCGTCGTGGTGCTGACGCAGCACACCGACGAACGCGCTCGCGTCGTCGCGGAGTCCGAGGTGCTCTCGCTCGACGTCGAAGTGCAGCGCGGCGAAGTGGAGTTCGCGGAGATCGCGGGGATCCCCGACGAGGCGCCTCGCGGTGCGTCGCGCCATCGGGCCGGCACGATCGCGCCGTTCGTCGCGCGAGCCGGCAATCGTCTGAAGAGCGCCGAACCGAGTCGCCTGCGGATCGGGCCGTTCGGCGTCGTCGACAACGGAACGAACACGGAACTGGAGGTCGAATCGATGGAGTTCACCTGGAAGAACGGAGTCGCGGTCGCATCCACGCTGACGGTCGCGGTGGTGGCCGGCGTCGTCACCTGGCACGGTCTCACGCGCAACGAGACGGCCGCCGCCGGCGAGACGCTGCGGATGCAGGCCAGCGCGCCCGACGAGAAGGCTGCGCAGGTCGCTGCGGAGAACGAGCGGCTGCGGCGGCGCATCGCGCAACTCGAGCAGGAGAACGGCGCGTTGCGCACTGCGCCCGAGCGCGATGCCGTGCAGCCGGTCGTCGAGGAGCCTCCGCCGCCGCCGCCGCCGCCGGAGACGGCGTCGTCGTCGATGGTCTTCACCGACGCGACCTACGCCGCGGCGCTCGACGGCATCGACTGGAAGACCATGGGCGAGGTCACGAAGGAGATGGGGCCGATGCTGGTCGAACTGGTGGAGGCGATGAAGGAGGGCCAGGAGATGCCGCCCGATCTCGGGGTGAAGATCTCGCAGCTCAACATGAAGCTCGTGGCCCAGGTCCCCGCGCTGATGAAGTCGGGCCTGCCCGGCTACGGGCCGAACGGCGCCTACACGCATCCGCTCGTCGTCGCGAACGTGCTCGCGAACACGCTGGCCGCGTCGGGCCAGGCCCTGACACCCGCACAGCAGGGCAAGATCGAGGGCCTCGTGCGTTCCTTCACGGCCGAGAACCAGTCGATCGCGGCGACGACCCACGAGTTCGCGGTCGAACAGCTGCTCGCGGAGACCGAGATGAAGGACCGGTTCTACGCGGAGATCGGTTCGCAGCTGGCGCCCGAGCAGCAGGACACGATGAACCCGAAAGGTGCGTCGACCTACGACGGCGCGGGGCTGTTCAACACGGGGTTGATGACGCGGCCCTTCGCGGAGGGCGTTCCTGCCGCGAACCCCGCCGACTTCGCGCGGGTCGCGAGCAACCGGCTCGGCGAGGACCTGGGGCTCGACGAAGCGAGCGCGGCGCAGGTCCGCGGCATCGTCGAGCGGGTCACCGCCGCGGCGCCGGAGCTCTGGCGCGACGCGTCGGACACGACCGAGCGCAACCTCAGGATGCTGAAGAGCGGCCGCACGGCGGCAGCGATGCGCCGGCAGGTCGAGGTGCTGCGGGAGATCCAGCGCAAGGTGCCGCTCACGCCGGAGCAGCTGAAGAAGCTGAAGGCGATGAAGGGCGTGCTGGTGCCGCTGCCGAAGGGAGCGAAGTGAAGTCGCGCGGCATCGGCGCTTCGAGAACGAGGCGCGCGCCGCTCGTCGGATGACGCGCGACCAGCGACTGCGCGTGCAGCCGCTGGCGATCGTGCGGCGGTTCGCCCGCCTTGCGCCGGCGGACGTGTTCTTCGTATTCGGCGTCGCTGCGCCCGTACAGGGCATCGCCGACGAGCGGATGGCCGGCGTGTTCGAGGTGAACCCGGATCTGGTGCGTGCGGCCCGTGTGCGGCGACGCGCGGACCAGAGTGCAGGACGGGAAGCGTTCGAGCACCTCGAAGTCGGTGCGCGCGGCGCGGGCGCCCGGTGATGCGGCGGGCAGGACTGCGCGCCGTGCCGCGATCGTGGTGTCCCGCGCCGGGCCGACCGCGGCATCGACGGTGAAGCTGTCGGTCGCGACGACGCCTCGCACGAACGCCAGGTACGCCTTCGTCACCGTTCCCGCTTCGAACTGGCGCTGCATCGCGACGGCGGCTCCCGGATGGCGCGCGAGGAGCAGCACGCCGCTCGTCTCGCGATCGAGCCGGTGCACGAGGTGGAGCGGCGCGGTCGCCTGCACGCGACGCTCGAGTTCGTGGAGGAACGTGTTCGCAGGGAACGCGCCGTCGCGATGCGCGACGAGGTGCGCGGGCTTGTCGATCGCGACGAGATCGGCGTCGTCGAACAGGATCGGCAGCACGAGGTCGGGCCGCGGTGCGGGCGGCGGCGGTGCGTAGTCGACCACGTCGCCGGCGCCGAGCCGGTCGTCGGTGGACGCCGTCGCGCCGTTCCGCCGCAGCCGGCCGGCGGCGATCTCCTGCCGCCACGCCGCCGCATCGAAGTACGTGAAGCGCTGCACGAGCCACCCGACGAGCGGCGCGCCGTGAGCGGCGGCGGGCACCGTGGTTCGCAGCGAGCCGTGCATCGCCGCGCAGCGTAGCGATGGCGGGCGCGTCAGCGGTCCGTTTCCAGCGCGCGCGGCCGCAACACGAACAAGAGTCCCGCTGTCGCCGTGGCGATGACGAACAGGAACGTCGCGGCGATGGCCTGGTGCGCGATCGCGGCGCCGAGGGCGCCCGTGCCGAGACCGCCGCCGAGCATCGCGACCGTGAGCTGCCAGCCGATCCTCGGCGGCCGGTTGCGGGCGCGCTCCTCGGCGGTCGGGATCCGCACGGTGCACGTGGCAGCCCAGGCCGTCGCGAACGCGTTCAGCGCGGAGCTGACGACGACCATCGCCGCGGGCAGCGGCCCCTTCGCGGTGCCGACGAACACCGCGGTCGCGGCGCCGAGGATCGCGAGGGGCAGGGCCAGCGCCGTCGTGCGCAGCAGTGCCCGTTCGACGTGGCCCACGGGGCTCGTCGCTTCGAACTCGTGCGCCTCGTCGCCCGTGTTGCGCAGCACACCGAGCTGCATCGGCACGACGGCGGCGGCGAAGATCGCCACTCCGCCGACGCCCGTCGCCGGGTCGAGCAGGAACGCGCCGAGCAGCATCGGCACGAGCGAGACGATCTGGACCGCGCAGCGCATCAGGAGCAGCGGGTCGCGCCCCAGCAGGCGGAACTGGGTCGCCAGGAGGGTCCGGCGCGGCGAGCGGCGGAAGGCGCGTCGCCACGCGTCGCCGGTGGCGCGGGCGTCGCGCGTTCCGACGGCGCCGATGTCCGCCGCGGCTCCCTGCGCGCCCTGTACGAAGCGCGTCGCGAGAAGGCGGTGGGCCGCGACGAATGCGGCGGCGCCGAGCGCGAGGAGCACGAGGAGCCATGGCCAGTCGCCCCCGGCGGCACCGACGAGCTGGCGCAGCGGCGGGACGTCGAGCCACGCCATGGCATCGCTCGCCGACTGCCGCCCTGCGGTCCCGTTCGCGGCGTGCAGCCGCCCCACGCGCAGCAAGTTCGGCAGTTGCATCGCGAGCATCGCGCACACGCCGAAGGCGAGACCGCCGACCTGGATGGCGGTGCGCGCTCGGCGGGCGCCGAATCGTTCGACGGCGACGACCGTCGCCAGGATCGCCGCGGGAACGACGACCGCGGTCGTCGCGATCCACGCGGCGTAGGCCCACGCGTGCCGCGGCCCGAGCACGAGGACGGCGCAGTCGACGACCGGGATCACGATGGCCGCGCTGCCGAGCAGCGTTGTCGCGGTCACGTCGAGCAGCCTCGTCGCGAGCACGACGCGCGGCGGGACCGGACTCGCGAGCAGGAGCGACAGGTCACCGCGGTTGTAGAGGACCTCGAGGCTGCGGTGCAGCGCGGCCATGACCAGCAGCGCGAGCAGGACGAGGCACGGCAGGCCGGGGGCGCCGACGCCGGCCGTGCGCCACGACGTGATCATCGACCAGGCCACCAGGTGAGCGAGGCCGAGAAGAACGATGCGTCCGACGCCGCTCGTGACCCACGCGGCCTTCCTCGCCGAACTGCCGCGCCACCACAGGCGGAGGTCGTTTTGCACGATGCGCCAGAACAGCTCGCGGTCGCCGCTCATGCCGACCCCATGCCCTCCGTCGAACCGACGAGCTGCAGGAACACGTCCTCGAGCGTCGCTCCCGGCATCGCCGCCGCGGCGCGCAGTTCGTCGAGCGTGCCTTCGGCGAGCATCTGGCCGCGTGCGATCACGCCGATGCGCTGCGCCAGTCGCTCGGCGACCTCGAGGATGTGCGTCGTCAGCAGCACGGTCCCGCCGCGCCGGACGTAGGCGAGCAGCATGTCCTTGATCCGGCGCGCCGCCGCTGCGTCGAGTCCCGTGAGCGGTTCGTCGAGCATCAGCAGTTGCGGGTCGTGGATCATCGCCGCGGCGAGCGCGACCTTCTGCTTCATGCCGCGCGAGTAGCCGTCGATTCGTTCCGCCGCGCGCTCCGCGAGTTCGAGCTCTTCGAGCAGCTGTCGGGCCCTTTCGCGCGCAACGTCGCGTGGGACGCGCCACAACGCGGCGACATACTCGAGGAACTCGATCGGCGTCAGCTTCCCGTACACCGCCGGTTCGTCGGGCACGTAGGCGAGTGCGGCTTTTGCCCGCACGGGATCGGCGTGCACGTCGATGCCGCAGATCCGGGTCGTGCCCTGCGTCGGGCGCAGGAGGCCGGCGAGCATGCGCAGCGACGTCGTCTTGCCGGCGCCGTTCGGTCCGAGGAACGCGTAGAAGACGCCGCGCGGGACGCGCAGGGACAGGCCGCGCACCGCGTGCGTGTCGCCGAAGGTCTTGTGCACGTCGACGAACTCGCACGCGAACTCGCTCATTCCCCTCTGCTACCGCGACTCGGCCCCGGTTGCGAGCCGGAGCGGCGATTCGCGGTGATTCGCTGGGTTCGCGCCGTCGTCCGAAGGGACGTAGAGTCCGTCCGCCATGCGCGCCCTCGTCGCTTCGATCGTTCTGCTCTGCACGGTCGCTCCGGCGCAAGGCCGCCGCCGCGTCGCCGCCATTGACGGCCGCGATCTCAAGCCAATCTTGGGTCCAGTCCAGCGACAAGAGCGCTGCAGTTGCAATCGGGCACGCGATTGCTATTCTCCAATCCGCTTCCCGAAGACCATCTGCTGCGAGGAGATTCTACCTTGATTTCGACTCGCTCAAGTCTGTGCGTTGCTCTTCTGTTTTGCTGCCCAGTTGCTGCCCAGTTGCTGCTCAAGGGAAATTCGATGTCAGCATCAGCGCGGGTCCATCTACCCGCACTGTCAGTGTTGATCCTTCGGCGATCACGGGTGGATCGGTTCGCGTTTGGACGGACAGTGGAGTTGACTATGTGCTGACAGGGACTGATGACCCCGTTGAGTTCGTCCTGCCAGTTGGGAAGTCTGTCTGGTTTCAGAGCTCGAACGGCCGTTGGTGGAGGTTCGACAACGATGGAAGTTCGCTCGGAGTCGGGAGTGGCACTGGCACACCTGAGGATTCGCATGGCGACCCGGCGGGCGAGTCGGCGGCCGGCTCGGGTCCCGAGTGCGATGCTCTTGATGAGATTGTCGCCAACGGGGGCGGGTGGGTAGTGGGGGGGCGTCGACCCGTCGGTGCCCGCGATGGAGGTGGGGCAGGCACTGCGTGCGCTCGTCGTCCACCTCGCGTCTTGGTGGGCGTGTTGT
>JAEUHQ010000211.1 GCA_016794565.1 Planctomycetota bacterium
GTCGATCATGTTCGACGCCGTGTAGGTGATCGGCACGGACGGGTTGCCGATCGTGTAGGTCGGCGCCGGCGAAGCCGACAACGCCAGCGGCTGCAACGTCACGTCGGGTCCGGTCTGCAGCGGCAGCGCCGTCGACAGGTCGATCGAGCCGGGGTCCATCGACGTGCCGGCATCCGTGTAGCCCGTGAGCCATTCGCGTCCGGCGAGCGACACGACGTTCACGCTCTGCCACACCATCGTGACGACGCCCGAAGCGAGGTCGATCTGGTACTGGAACGTGTGCGGGTTGGTACCGCTCTGGTACCCCTCGACACCGTCCCACGTCACGTAGAGCACACCGGCGACCTCTTCGTACTTGATGCGGCCACTGCCTGATTCCGCGTCGTTGAAGTCGTGCCAGCTGTAGAACGCCGTGCCCGTAGAGGCGGCGACGTCGGCCCCGGCGGGTTGGTAGTCACCGGGCTGATTCGGCGACGCGCCCAGTGTGATGATCCCGTTGTGCGAGATGGTCACCTGCGTCGCGGCCCCGAACGGAGACGGCACCGGCAGCGAAGGCGTGATCGTGTCCGCACCGTCATCCGACGTGTTCAGGAGCGTGGCCCCGCCCGAAGGAGGCAGGTATGTCGTTCCGGCGGCACCCGGAACCATGAATGCGAAGTAGCCCGGGGGCGACGGGATGAGCTGGAGGACGTTGCCCTGGAGCCGCGCCGACGCGAGCGCCGAGTTCGTGTACTTCTCGTAGAAAGTCTCCTTCGCGGCATTGATCGCGTAGCAGCCGGTCCCGTAGGTCGAGTGGTGCGCGGACGAGAGATCGCGGATCTGCAACGCGGTGATGTGAGGCTGGAGGACGTTGCTCGGGATCGGGTGCGAACCCTGGATCAGGAGCCACGTCTCGGCGCCGGGCACGTAGGTGAAGACGCCCGTGCAGTGCGTGCCGAAGACGGTGTCCGTCCCCGGAATCGCGGGCGCGTTGTCCGGATCGGCGTCCATCGGACCCGAGAGCGGGCCCTGCAGCATCGACCCCACGTTGGTGACGGCGCCGCCGACGACCGTCGCGGTGCCCCACGCCGAACTCAGCGTCATCACGCGATCGTAGAGAACGTTCGTCGGCGAGCCGAGGCGCTGGTCGGTGAACCACACCTGGATCTCGTACGCGTAGCCGGCATTCAGCGTGGCGAGAGTGTCGAGGCGGATGCCGCCCCACGGGGTCGGGTTGCTGTCCACCGGCCACTGCGCGTTCTGCATCGCGCGCGAGCCGTTCAGCAGCTTGTCGTACTCGGCGTTGCCCGTCGTCGAGCCGTTCAGGCCCGTCGTGATGTACCCGTTCCAGTCGAGCGGCTGGAAGCCGCCGGTGAACGCGACTCCGTTCACCGTCGCGCCGATCGGCGTGCCGGGTCCGTGCGAGTTGCCGGCGAACACGAGTGTGCCGTTCGTGCTGACGTCGCTCGGTGCGACAGAGGGCAGCACCGGCCCCCACGTGATGATCTGCGCGCTGGCGACGGCGGCCGATGCGCAGACGGAGAGAAGGATGCGGAACGCGTGGTGGCTCATGAGGGGCTCCTGGTGACGGACGGGCGAGCAGGAAACGAGGCCGAACTAGAACAGGCTTGCCACACTCCGCCAAGCCCTCGCGCCGACGGCGCCGCGCGGGGCCGCGGCATCTCTCCGGGGCGAAAACGCCCGGCAGGGCAATCACCGCAGGGCCGATCGCGGGGCATACTCCTGGCATGACGCCGCCCGCCCCGTCGCGCCGACCCGGCGAACCCTGGAACGCCGGCGCATGGTTCGGCACGCAGGCTGGTTGCACGGCGTGGGTGCTGCTGCAGGGCATCGTACTCCTGCCGCGCGACGCCGTCGCGGGCGGTGCCGCGCTCGGCGCATTCGGTGCACTGACCGCACTCGGCATCCTGTCGTGGACCTGCCGTCGCCGGCTCTCCTTCTTCGCTGCCGTCACTCTGTTGCTGGTCGCATTGACCATCGCGACCGCGTTCCTCGTGCTGCTCTGCGACCGCCGCGGAATCCCCGACCTCCCGCCCTGGATCCTCGTGATCCCCGCCGCCGCTCTCGTGTGGTTCTTCCTCTTCGGCAAGGGCCGCGCCGCGAACGCGCCGTCGAGCACCTGAGCGAAACCGGGAAGTTGCGGCACGGGCGCCCGGGCGGCGGCACGATCTCCCGCCCGCCGATGCACGCCAACGACGCCGCCAGCTCCTTCGCCGGATCCATCCCGCAGACGTACGAACAGCACCTCGTTCCGCTCCTGTTCGAACCGTACGCGGCCGACCTGGTGACGCGCATCGCCACACGCCGGCCGTCGCGAGTCTTGGAGATCGCTGCCGGCACCGGCTGCGTCACCCGCCATCTCGCTCGCACGCTCTCACCAGCGTGCTCGATCGTCGCGACGGACGTAGCGGAGCCGATGCTCGACGTGGCGAAGAAGGTGCGCACTGCGCGTCCGGTGGAGTGGCGAAGCGCCGATGCGCACGACCTGCCCTTCGACGACGGCACGTTCGACGTCGTGCTGTGCCAGTTCGGCGTGATGTTCTTCGCCGACAAGCCGAAGGCGCACTCCGAAGTGCACCGCGTCCTCCGTCCGGGCGGCGCGTGGATCTTCAACGTGTGGGATCGCCTCGAGCACAACGACTTCGCGGCCGCAACGACCGAGGCCCTGGCCGGCGCGTTCCGCGGCGACGCGCCGTCCTTCCTGCCGCGCCTGCCGTACGGCTACCACGACAAGAACACCATCGCGCAGGACGTCGCCCGCGGCGGCTTCACGAAGACGCCGGTGATCACCTCGATCACGACCCACAGCCGCGCCGAATCCCCGCGTGTGCCCGCGGTCGCGTTCTGCCAGGGCACGCCGTTGCGCGGGGAGATCGAAGCACGCGCCGCCGGCAAACTGGTCGCTGCAACAGACGTCGTCGCGGACGCGATCGCACGCCGCTTCGGCGCGCGCGACGTGACCGGCCGCATGCAGGCCCACGTCGTCGTCGTCGAGCGGTAGACCGACAAGGGAGACGCGGCGCTGCGCTGGCTCAGCGCGCGGTCGCGCCGTCGCCCCAGCGCGCGAGCCAGCCCTTCATCTTCAGCTTTTTCACGGTGTTGGCGGAACTCATGTAGCGGATCACGCCGTACACCGGCCGCATCGGGGCCCAGGGTCGGTCGTAGCGGCCGAGCACCCAGGAGATGCCGGTGTACGAGTTCGGGTTGCGCCCATCGAGCGCGTAGCGGTTGTTGAGTTCGACCAGGATCGCCATCGCCTCCTCGGGCGAACGCGACCACTCGAGCACCTTCTTCCCCCACAGCATGCGCATGTAGTTGTGCAACACGCCGGTCTCACGCAACTGCCGCTGCGCGGCGTTCCACACCGGATCGTGCGTGGCGCCCTCGGCGAACTGCTCGAGCGTGTAGAGCGCGTCGCGCGGATCCGGCGCGTGCTCGCGCAGCGTGGCCTTCGCCCAGTCGGGCAACGACTCGAAGTCCTCGTAGTCGTCGCGCTGCCAGCACCAGTTGTAGCCGAGCTCGCGCCACGTCACGAGTTCGTCGACGAACGCCTCCGCGGTGTCGCTCATGCCGAGCCAGCCGCGCTGACCGCTCGTCGTCGCCTTGATCCTGGTGCGCGACCAGTCTTCGTGCTTCGCGAGGCCGGCGAAGACCTGGTGCGCCGACAGATGGCCGAAGTGCAGCCACGGCGACAAGCCGCTCGCGCAGTCGGCGTCGGGGTCGCTGCGTTCTTCGCCGTAGCGGGCGAGCTTCGTCGCGAAGAACGAGCGCAACGCGGCACCCGCGGCGACCGCGCCGCCGCGAACGTCGCCGGCCGGCACACCGTGGTCGATCGGCAATGCGGCGAGGGCCTTCGGTTCGGCCGCGAGCATCGCCGGCGACGCCATCGGCCACTTCGTCGCGAGTCCCCGCGGCACATCGGCCATCGGCCCGTCAACGCCGCGCAGGGGATCGCCGACAGGAAACTCGCCGAGGTGCGCGGGCAGCACTTTCTGCAGGAAGCGGCGGAAGTCGAACGCGCGGCCGAACACCTTGTCGCCGACGCGCATCGGCAGGAGCCCGTTGCCGTCGACCGCTTCGAGCCGCACCGGCACGCACTTCGCCACAGCGGCGACCATGCGGGGCAGGAAGAAGCAAGGGAAGTCGTCGGTGACGATCGCGCAGGCCCGCGCCGCGAGCGCTTCGAGCAACCCCTTGCCCGCCCCGCGCTCCGGCTCGACGTACGGCCAGTAGCGCACGTTCGCCGCGGCGAAGTCGGCCGCGTTGTCCGCCATGCCCTGGAGCACGAACGTGTGCAGCCGATCGCTGGCCCATCGGTAGTCGCAGCGCAGCGCCTCGAGCACGAACAACGGGCGATCGAGCTGCTTCGCGATCTCCGCGGCCCTCTGCAGCGCGAAGTTCGCGCGGCGCCGCCGCGCCGCGATCATCCAGTAGAGGACGAAATCGCCATCAGCGCGCACCGGGCGGTCGTTGCGGGCCGTCAGACGGACTTCGGGGATCACGCTGGTCGGCATCGGTCGTGCATACGCCGCATCGTCGCTACGGGATGCACGCGAAGATCACGCGGTCCCGACTTCGGCGAGCGCAGCGCGGACCGCGTCGACGACCTGTTCGACGGACCGCGCCGACGTGTCGACGACGGCATCGGCCAGGCGGTAGAGGGGATCGCGTTCAGCGAGGATGCGGCGCAGATCGCCGAACGCCTGCTCGTTGTCGGCCATCGGCCGCAAGTCGCCCTGCGCGATCACGCGCTGCCAGTGGTCTTCGGGCTCGGCGCGAAGCCACACTGTCCGCGCCGCGCGCCGGAGCAGCGCGAAACTCTGCGGATCGGTGACGATGCCGCCGCCGACGGCGAGGACGCAGGGTTCGCCGGCAAGCTGCTTCGACAACACGAGGCGCTCCGTCGCGCGGTAGTAGGCCTCGCCGTGCATCTGGAAGATCTCGGAGAGCTGCAGTCCGGTCGCAGCTTCGATGCACGAGTCGAGTTCGACGAACGTGCACCCGAGCGCCGCCGCGAGGCGCGGCCCGACCGTGCTCTTCCCGGCGCCGCGCAGGCCCAGCAGCGCAACGTGCCGGCACGCCGCCGCGACCTCTCCCGCGAGCAGCGCGGCCGGCGCCACCTCGAGCGCTTCGGCGAGTTCGACGAGGCGAAGGACCGAAGGATTGGCCTGCCCCGTCTCGACATCGGCGAGAAATCGTTCGCTGATGCCGGTTCGCCTCGCGAGGTCGCGCCGGGTCCACCCGCGAGACTTGCGCAGTGAGCGCACCGTCGTGCCGAGCCGGACGAGCAGTGGATGCTGGTGGCTCAGAAGAAGTACCACTCCGTCGCAGCGGTCACCGGACCGCCGGTCGAGGCTCCGCCGAACAGATGGATCTGTCCGTAGGGCGTGAGCAAGGCCGCGGCGCCAGCCCGCGGTGACGTCATCGCCGGCCCCGCCGAGAACGTGTTCGTCGCGGTCGAGAAGATCTCCGTGGTCGCCAGCGGCGTCGGACTCAGAACCGAGCCGCTGGCGCCGCCCGCGAGCAGGAACTTCCCGCCGCCGATCGCCCACCCGCGCTGGTTGCCGCGCGCGGCGGCCATCGAGCCGACGGTCGTCCACGTGTTGAGCGCCGCGTCGTAGATCTCGGCGGTCGCGGTCGGGGTCCCCGGGTTCGTCAACGTCAGCGCCGCGATGCCGCCGGCGACGAGCCAGCGGTTGCCGCCGAGGTCGATCGGGTCGATCAGCGAACGCGCGGTCGCCATCTGCGGCGCGCTCGTCATGGTGTTCGCCACCGGGTCGTAGAGATCGCACGAGCGCCGCACCGCGGGGAGCCAGCCGATGACGATCACGTTGTCCCAGCTGAGACCGCCCGCCAGCAGCACCTTGCCGTCGGGGCGCAGGATCGCGACGTGACCGGCGCGCGGCGTCGACAGATTCGGCACCGCGGTCCACGTGTCCGCGACGGGGTCGTACACCTCGGCGGTGTTCGTGATGTCGTGGATCGCGGAGAGCTGGGTCGGAACGACGGTCAGGGCCTGCAGGCCGCCGGTGACGAGGACCTTGCCGTTGTTCAGCAGGGTCGCCGTGTGCCCCATGCGCGGCGTTCCCATCGACGCGACCGCGGAGAAGGTGTCCGTGACCGGGTCGTAGACCTCGCACGACGGCTGCGGATCGTTCGAAGCGTTCACGCCACCCGCGAGCAGCCAGCGGCCGTTCGGCAGGAGCGTCGCGGTGTGCATCGACCGCGGGGTCGTCAGCATCGGACCGGGCGTGAACGTGTCGGCGACGGGGTCGTAGACGTCCGTCGTGTCGAACCCGACTTGCGCGAGCAGGGCGCCTCCACCGCCGCCAGCGACCATCCACTTGCGATCGGCGCGCGGCAGCGCCGTCCCGAAGACGCGGGGACTCGTCATCGAGATCGTGCGATCGCGGAAGGTCCCCGAGTTCGCCCAGCGGAACGCCGTCGGATTGCTGAGCCGGTCGAACAAGGTCGGCACGAACACCAGCGTGCCGGCCTGCGCGTAGATCGGGGTGTCGATGAACGACGGCTCGGGCACGATCGGGAGCACGACGCGGAAGTGGCCGTCCGGCTCGGCGAA
>JAEUHQ010000029.1 GCA_016794565.1 Planctomycetota bacterium
GCGCCGACCGCCGCTCACTGCCAGAAGTAGTGCCACTTGGACTCGAGCTTGACGGTCGTGCCCGGCGCGATCTCGACGGTCCAGCGATACTCGCCGAAGCCGTTCCGGCGGAACCACCAGTTCGGCCAGCTCCACCAGCCCCACCACGTGGGGCGCTCGGTCTCGTTCCACGCGGAGACGAGGTCGAGCTGTGTCTTCTGCCCGTCCTGACCGACGTCGTCGACGAGGCCGAGCACGCGGCGCCGGACCTCGACCTCGACCTTCTCGCGCTTGCTGCTGCGGAGTTCGATCGCGCCGGCCATGTCGACGCGCCCGTAGGTCCCGTCGCTGCGGCGAAGGTCGTCCTGGCGCCCGGCTTCGACGTCGCTCGTCTTCACGCCGATGTCGATCGCGGCGTTGATCTCGAGGTCGAGCTCCGCACCGATCGGCGTGTAGCGCATGCGCCCCTGCGCCAGCACGAGACCGTTCGTGAGGACCAGCGCGGGTGCGGTCGTGAGCGGGGCCTTGCTGCCGTTGCGAAGACGCAGCACGTGCATCGCCTTCGGGGCCGCGAGCTCCTTCGCGAGTTCGACGACCTGCTGCCCCTGCAGGCCGTGCTGCACCTCGAGCGGCGGCGAGAACGGCACGAGCAGCGTGTAGACGTCGCGGTACGACAGCTCGAACGACGCCACGGGCAGCACGAGGCGTTCGCCCTTCTTCAGCGTCACGTCGCGCACCGGGAACACGAAGAGATCCTCGGTGGCAGCGCCTTCACCCGCCGTCGGTTCGGTCGCCGGTCCGGGCGCGATCTGGGCGGCCCCCTGGGTACGGATCGAGTTCGACAGGAAGTTCGAGACCTGGGCGTTGAGGCCGTACGACGCACTGGCGGCGACCTGGGCCATCTCCTGCTGCAGGGAGATCGGGTCGAGCAGGCCGGCGAACGTGAACCTGGGCGCACCGACGACGAGGTTCACCGTCGCGCCGCGAAGGTCGACGAGGTCGTTCACGATCGTCGCTTCGAGCTGCACCGACGCCTTGCCGTTGCCGTCGATGTCGACGCGGTACGACGGCACCCAGCGGAAGCCCTGCTGCACGTACATCACTCCGACGGTGGCCGCCCCGCCGCCGCCCGCGAACGACAGCGTGAGGCGCTGGCGCTTCTGCTCCGTCGCCACGGTCGAGTTGAACTCGCCGTTCACCTCGACGTCGCGCACGGCCGACAGCGGCACCGCGCGCGTGCCGGTCGCGGTCGCGATCAGAACGATGTCGCCCTCCGCCGCGTCGTCGCCCGTGCGCGCGGGCGTCGCGAGCAGTCTGCCTTCGATGCGCTCACGCCGCTCCTTGTCGGCGATCCCGAGGACCGCGTTCTTGCCGACGTTCGCCTTCACGACCTGCTTCAGGTCGATGGCGACCATGGCTTCGCTCACGGTCTCCGAGCCCGCCTTCGCGGACACGAGCGTCGCGCCGCCCGTCGCGAACGGCCAGAACGTACCGAGCACCGGCGCCGGCAGTTCGTCGAGCACCAGCGACGTGCTGCCCGGCGGCAGCGCCGTCTCGCGCACGACGTAGGCATGCCCGTCCTTGAACGCCGTGATCTCCCGCACGGGCAATTGCTCGCTGGCGAGACGAGGCGGCTCCTGGGCAAGCAGCAGGGGGGCGAACGACGACACGACGGCGGCAGTGAGTGTTCTCATGGCACGTGCGACGCCGAACCGTAGCGCCCACTCCGCCGCCTTCGGCAAGCGCTTCGTAAGGACGGAGGCGGACTCACTCGGCGCCGACGGGCCACCGCGCGGCTTCGCGCTTGATCCAGCGGCGCACCTCGAACTCGCGATAGCCGCGACCGCGGAGCCAGCGAGACACGTTCGCCTGCCTCGGGACGTTGGCCACCAGTTCGGGCCATTCCCTCAACGCCCGAGTCACTTCGCCCCGTCGACGCGAACGCCGACGCACCCCTTCGGCACCGGTCACCAGGAGCAAGAGCGCAGCGACGATCATGAACCCGATCCAGCCGCACAGACGCCCCGCGAGCATCCCGCCATCGAAGAGCATCAGCACCACGCCGACGGCGACCCCGATCACGCCCGCGACGAACCTGGCCTCGGGATCCCCCAGCGGTCCCGTGCCGTCCAGGTCGGCGAGCCACGCTTCGCTGCGGCAGCGCAACGCGTCGAAGCCGTCCAGCGGCGCTCCTTTCATGGGCTCACGGTAGCGCGGATCGCACCGGGGAGCAGCGGGTACCCCCATCCGCCGAGTACCCGACGAGGCGGACCGTCGATGGCCGCGGTCAGCCATCGCCGCCGACACGTTTCGTGCTCGGCGGCTCCTCGACCAGCTTGCTGCGCACGAACTCGCGGTTCATCTCCGCGATGACGCGCACCGGGATCTCCTTCGGGCAGACCGCTTCGCACTCGTACTGGTTCGTGCAGTTGCCGAAGCCCTCGGCGTCCATCGCCGCGACGAGTCTGCGTGCGCGCTGCTCGCGTTCGACGCGGCCCTGCGGCAGGTGGAGGAAGTGCGAGACCTTGGCGCCGACGAAGAGCATCGCGGACGCGTTCTTGCAGGCGGCGACGCAGGCCCCGCAGCCGATGCACGTCGCGGCGTCGAACGCGCGGTCGGCGTCCGCCTTCGGCACCGGGATCGCGTTCGCGTCCTGCGGCGCGCCGGTGTTGACCGAGACGAAGGCGCCGGACTGCACGACGCGGTCGAACGCGCTGCGGTCGACGACGAGGTCCTTCAGCACCGGGAACGCGGCGGCGCGCCACGGCTCGACGTAGATCGAAGCGCCGTCGCGGAAACTGCGCATGTGCAGCTGGCAGGTCGTGGTGCCGCGCTCGGGGCCGTGGGGAACGCCGTCGATCACGACGCCGCACGAACCGCACACGCCTTCGCGGCAGTCGTGGTCGAACGCGACGGGGTCCTCGCCCTTCTTCGTCAGCTGCTCGTTCAGCACGTCGAGCATCTCGAGGAACGACATGTCGGCGGACACGTGCTCGAGCTCGTAGGCGACCATCTTCCCGTCCTGGGCGAAGTCCGCCTTCGTGCTCTTCTTCGACTGCCGCCAGATGTGGAGGGTGACTTTCATCGCTCCATTCCCGCTCACTTGTAGCTCCGCACCGCCAGGTGCACGTTCTCGAACTCGAGCGGCTCGACGTTGCGCACCGGCGCCTTGCCCTCGCCCGCGTATTCCCACACCGCGGCGTGACAGAAGTTCTCGTCGTCGCGCCTCGCCTCGCCGTCGTCCTGCCACTCCTCGCGGAAGTGACCGCCGCACGACTCGCGGCGCTCGAGAGCGTCGCGGCACAGGAGTTCGCCGAACTCGAGGAAGTCGGCGACGCGCCCGGCCTTCTCGAGCGACTGGTTCAGCGACAGGTCGCCGCCGAGCACCTTGACGTCCTTCCAGAACTCTTCGCGCAGGGCGGGGATCTCGCGAAGCGCCTCGCCGAGCCCCTTCTCGTTGCGGGCCATGCCGCACTTGCCCCACATGATCCTGCCGAGCGCCTTGTGGAAGTCGTCGACGGTGCGCTTGCCGTTGATGGACAGGAAGCGCTTCGTCATCGCCGCCACTTCGCCCGCCACCTTGCCGAACTGCGGGTGGTCCGGCTTCACCGCACCCGCCTTCTGTCCGGCGAGATAGCCGGCGATCGTGTACGGGATCACGAAGTAGCCGTCCGCGAGTCCCTGCATGAGCGCCGACGCACCGAGGCGATTGGCGCCGTGATCGCTGAAGTTCGCTTCGCCGAGCACGAACAGGCCCGGGATCGTCGACATCAGGTCGTAGTCGACCCACAGCCCGCCCATCGTGTAGTGCACGGCCGGGAAGATGCGCATCGGCTGCGAGTACGGGTCCTCGGCCGTGATCTTCGCGTACATGTGGAACAGGTTGCCGTAGCGCGCGGCGATCGCGTCCTTGCCGAGACGCTGGATGCTGTCGCGGAAGTCGAGGTAGACGCCGAGCCCGGTGTCGCCGATGCCGCGGCCCTCGTCGCAGACCTGCTTCGCCGCGCGCGATGCGATGTCGCGGGGCGCCAGGTTGCCGAAGCTCGGGTACTTGCGCTCGAGGTAGTAGTCGCGTTCCGCGTCCGGGATGTCCGCGGGCTTGCGTTTGTCTCCCTGCTTCTTCGACACCCACACCCGGCCGTCGTTGCGCAGCGACTCGGACATCAGCGTCAGCTTGCTCTGGTGGTCGCCGCTGACCGGGATGCAGGTCGGGTGGATCTGCGTGTAGCACGGGTTGGCGAAGCCGGCGCCGCGCTTGTACGCACGCCACGTCGCGGTGACGTTGCAGCCCTTCGCGTTGGTGCTGAGATAGAAGACGTTGCCGTAGCCGCCGGTCGCGAGCACGACGGCGTCGCCTGCGTGGGAACGGATCTCGCCGGTGACGAGGTCGCGCACGACGATGCCCTTCGCATGGCCGTCGACCACGACGACGTCGAGCATCTCGGTGCGCGGGAACATCTTCACCGCGCCGAGCCCGATCTGCCGCGACAGCGCCGCGTACGCGCCGAGCAGCAGCTGCTGGCCGGTCTGGCCACGCGCGTAGAAGGTGCGCGAGACCTGCGCGCCGCCGAAGCTGCGGTTGTCGAGCAGGCCGCCGTAGTCGCGCGCGAACGGCACGCCCTGCGCGACGGCCTGGTCGATGATGTTCACGCTCAGTTGCGCGAGGCGATACACGTTCGCTTCGCGCGCGCGGAAGTCGCCGCCCTTCACCGTGTCGTAGAAGAGCCGCCAGACCGAGTCGCCGTCGTTGCGGTAGTTCTTCGCCGCATTGATGCCGCCCTGCGCCGCGATGCTGTGCGCACGGCGCGGACTGTCCTGGAAACAGAAACACTCGACCTGGTAGCCGAGTTCGGCCAGCGACGCCGCCGCCGAGGCGCCCGCGAGGCCGCTGCCGACGACGAGCACCTTGTACTTCCGCTTGTTCGCGGGATTGACGAGCTTCGTCTCGAACTTGCGCGCGTCCCACTTCTCCTGGATCGGGCCGCCCGGGATCTTGCTGTCGAGCTTCATTGCGCCACCTTCACGATTCCGGCGAGCACCGAGAGAGCGAGGAATGCGTTGCCGGCGGCGATCAGCGCCGCGAGCACCGTCGCGAGCCGTTCGACGATCGGTGTGTAGCGGCGATGGCAGAGGCCGAGCGTCTGCGCGAAGCTGCGCAGGCCGTGCCGCAGGTGCAGGAACAACACGATCTGCGCCGCGGCATAGACGACCGCGATCGCCGGCACCGAGAAGGAGTGCGTCACCATGGCGTGCACGTCGAACCCGCCGGCGCCGTTCCCCTTGCGCGCGAAGTCGCCCGGGTTGGTCACGCCGAACGTGAAGTGCAGCAGGTGGTAGACGACGAACACGAGCAGTGTCAGCCCGCTGAACACCATCGACCGCGACGCGAACGTCGCCTGCACGGTCGCTTCGCTCGCGTAGGGCACGGGGCGGGCCTGCTTGTTCGCGCGCGAGAGACGCACGGCGGTCGCGACGTGCAGCAGGAAGACCACGAGCAGTCCTCCGCGCGCCACCCACAGGAGTGCGCCGCGATCGTGCAACCACTTGGCGTAGGCGTTGATGGCGTCCGGCCCGGCCAGCAACTGCAGGTTGCCGAGCAGGTGGGCCACGACGAAGCCGAACAACAGCAC
The DNA here is from genome assembly GCA_016794565.1 of Planctomycetota bacterium. Lineage (GTDB taxonomy): Bacteria > Planctomycetota > UBA1135 > UBA1135 > UBA2386 > JAEUHQ01. Next base: position 5,610 of record JAEUHQ010000029.1, read on the forward strand.
GCCGGTGACCGCCATCGTCACCTTGCCGCCGATGGACGACCGCCAGAAGTCGAACAGCCAGCTCATGAAGCGCCGAAGGATCGGCACCGAGGCGTTCGAATGCAACAGGCGAAGCGGATGCACGCGCGGGCCGAATCGCGCGTCGCTCGGCGATCACTTCGCGAGCGGAGTCTTCCCGATGGAGACGAGCGCACGCAGCGCGTCGGCGGTGCGGACGTCGAGGTGGAGCAGGCGCGTCGGCTCCACGAGAAGGAGCTTGCCGTTCGTGGGATTCGGCGCACTCGGCACGAACACCATCGTGTGCGCGCGACCGTCCGGCCCCGGCGACTGGCCCGTGACGAAACCGATTTCGTACCCCTCCTCGGCACGCACGGCGACGACGCCTTGGAAGAAGCGCTCACGCGTCGAGTCGTACCCGAGCACCTCCTTCATCGACTGGTAGGCCGCGCCGAGCAGTGGCAAGCCCTCGAGCAGTCGATCGACCCGGCGCCACAACCAGCGGCCGACGAACGTCGTCACGAAGAAACCGACGACGTAGATCGCGACGAGGGCGAGCAGCAGCCCGAGCCCGGGGAAGTAGAAGGGCAGCTTCTCACGCCACGAACCCGAGATCGTGTTCTCGAGCCACACGACCGTGAACACGGCGCCGCCCATCGGCAGGAGAGCGACGATGCCGGCGACCATGCAGCGGGTGACGTGCCGCGTCGGGGAGACCATGCGCGGCGGGAGCATACGGGCAGTGCGGCGAATCGCCGCGCCCGGGCTCCCGCGAGCGTCGCTACCATCCCGGCATGGCAGCACGTGGTTTCGTGGTCGCGTTCGTGTTGAGCCAGGCGGCAATCGTCGGGCAGACCCTGCCCGAACTCACCGCGCGCCTCGCCGCCGCGGAGACGCTCGACGGCCCGATGGTCGGCGACGGCGGCGACAAGAGCGACACGTGGCGCGCGTACGAACGATGGCGCGCGGCGGCCACCGCGGAGCAATTGCGCGAGTTCACGAAACACGAGAGTCCGATCGTGCGCGCGTACGCCGTCCGGGCGCTCGTCGAGACCGACGCGGACGTGGACTTCGCGGCGATCGCGGGCGAACACGTGCTCGACACCGCGAAGGTCACGACGTTCGAGGGCTGCGGCCAGGGCGTGGAGGCCGTCGGCGACGTCATGCTCGCGACCCTGCGCCCGAAGATGTCGGCCGAGCAGCAGCTCGATCTCGCGGAGGCGCTCATCGCCCGGAAGAGCCCGCTCTTCGCTCGGGAATGGTCGCTGCGCACGCTGCGTCTGCGCGACGGCATGCTGCACACGGTGCGTTCGCTCGCCGAGAACGGCGACGCGGTCGCCGCGATCGCGCTCGCCCGCTACGGCGTGCCGCGGGACGCAGCGACCCTGGCGAAACTGCTCGCGAACGCTGATCCGTTCGCCGACAACGCGTGGTTCCTGGCGGCCGAACTGCACCGCGATCCATCGCTGCTCGCGCCCCTGCTGGCGATCGAGGTCAAGGCCCGGAAGCGACTCGAGAGCGACAACTTCTACCGACTCTTCTCCTGGCTGCACGCGATCGCCGCGCAAGGGAGCCCGGACGCCGCCGCGTTCCTCGTGCGCTTCCTCGACGAGACGACGACGAGCACCGCGCACCGCGAGGCCGACGTGCTCGAGACGATGCAGCGCGCGATCGCGGACCACGCGGAATGTGCGGCGTTCGACGGCCTGCGCACCGCGCTGAAGCGCCGCCAAGCGAAGCTCAAGTGAGGCAGGCGGCGCCGCGCAACGCGCGTTCCACCTCGTCGATCGTGACGTCCAGCGTCGACGTGCCGGCGGTCAGGCCGATGACGCGCTTGCCGCGCAGCCACTTGCCGGCGATGCCCGCTGCGTTCTCGATGTGCATCACGGGCACGCCGGCGGCGGCCACGCGCGCCGCGAGCTGTTTCGTGTTGTTCGAATGCAACCCGCCCACCACCACGACGCCGTCGACCAGCGGCAGCAACACGTCGAGCGACGCGATGCGCGCCTTGGTCGGGCTGCAGATCGTGTCGACGAAGCGGATGTCGGATCGTGGGTTCGCGGCGCGGATCGCATCGACCACGGCTTCTGCCAGCGTCGCCTGCGTCGTGGTCTGGCACACGACGCCGAGCCGCGGCTCCGACCAGCACCGGACATCGCGGGCGTCGCCGACCACGATCGGATCACGGAGATCCTCGACGATGCCGCGCACCTCGACGTGGGCCTGCCGCCCGATCACGACGATGCGCCGTCCTTCGGCCTGCAGTGCCTGCGCCGCGGCGTGGGCCTTCGCGACCAGCGGACACGTCGTGTCGACGAGCCGCTTGCCGTGAGCCGTCAGCCGGGCCCGTTCCCGCTCGCTCACACCGTGAGCGGTGACGAGAACGACCGGTGTGGCCGGCACGGGCCGCGCCTGCTCGTCCGACTGCACGAATCCGCGCGCGGCCAGGTCGTCGAGCACCTGGTGGTTGTGCACGAGTTCGCCGTGGATCGTGACGTCCATCGGCGCCGCGACCGCGTCGAGGACCGCGAGCGCGTCGCGCACGCCGAAGCACATGCCCATCTCCGCTGCTCTCAGGACCATCATCACACGCCTCCGTGCGGGTTCGGGACCGTTTGCTTTGCCATGCAAAGTCGTGGCACCGTAGCACACCGACGCCCCCCGTCAACCGCCCCAGTCCCCGCCCGCGGTGCCGCGGCCATCGCCGATCTGGTATGGGTCTCCGCCATGACGATCCCGCGGCCGCTCCGCGCGGCGCTGCTCGTGTTCACCGGACTCCTGGCGACGTCCCCCGCCCAGGAGCCGCGACAGCGCCGCCTCGGCGTGTTCCTGTGGCACGACTCGCCGAACGATCTGGCGACGCTGACCGGCATCCGCACAGCCATCGAACGCTCGGGCCTGCCGCACACCTTCGTCGAACGGCGCGCCGACGCGGATCGCGACCGGGCGAAGGCAGCCCTGCGTGAGTTGCAGGAGGCCCGCTGCGACCTCGTCTTCGCGCTCGGCACACAGGGTGCCCTGCTCGCGAAGGACACGTTCCTCGACGTGCCGATCGTGTTCGCGGCGGTGAGCGACGCGGTCGCTTCGGGGCTGGTCCCGGACTGGGGCGGATCGGGCATCAACATGTGCGGTGCGAGCAACTGGATCCCGCCGGCGAACGTCCTCGACGTCTTCCGCCTCGCGGTGCCGCGCTGCGAACGTCTGGGCGTGATCCGCACGAAGACGAGCGGGGTCGTGAGCACGGCCGAGGTCGCACAGATGAGGGCTCACCTGGCGACCCGGGACGCGCCGCACATCGAACTGCACGAAGCCGTGGCGGGCGACGCAGCAGGCCTCGGCGACGCGGTTCGCCGTCTGCTCGACGCGCGCGTCGACGCCATCTGGATCCCGATCGACATCACCGTCTACCAGAACGTCGCGGCGATCCAGTCGGCGCTCGACGGAGCGAAGGTGCCCCTCGTCACCACCGCGGCCGCGGCGGTTCGCAACGGCGCGCACGTCGGCGCCGCGGTCGACTACGAACTGCACGGCCGGCGCGCCGGCGCGCTCGCGCTCGAAGTGCTCGTCCGCGGCAGGAACCCGGCGACGCTGCCCGTGGACCGCATGCGCGGCGTCGTCGTCTCCGTGAACCTCGCATCGGCGCGAGGGGCCGGCATCGACCTCCCGCTGTCGCTGCTGGCCGTGGCCGACGACCTCATCGCAACCACCGCGGCGCCCGGCGCCGGAGCGAACGATGGCCGCCGCGATCGCTGACCCGGCACGACGGGGGTGGCGCCTTGGCCTCACGGGAAAGCTCGTGGCCGCCCTCTGCCTGCTTCTCGCCGGCGCGGCCGCCGCGATGGCGTTCGTCGCTGCACCGGCCACGGCACGAGCCTTCGCGACCCACGGTGAGGGGCTGCTGCGCGACGGCTCGCAGGTCATGCACGATCTCGCGCAGCGGCAGACCCAGGAGACGACGGCGGTGCTCGTCGATCTGATCCGGCACACGGCCACCGCACGCCAGCGCGCACTCGAGGACCTCCCGCTCGAACTCTACGGCGGCGATGTCGCCGCGATTCGCGCGGCGATCGCGACCGAGGACGACATCCGCAGGCAACGGCAGCTCGCCAACGTGACGACGCTCAGGGCCGAGATGGAACGCCGTTCAGGGGCCGCCGTCGACGATCGCCTGGGCGAACTCGGCGTGCGCCAGAAGGCGCAGACGGATTCGTTCGCCGATGCCCTGCGCCGTGACCACGTGTTCTTCGTCGCGCTGGTCCTCGGCGTCCTGGTCGTCGTCCTGGGCTTCGGAGTGCACGCACTGGTCGTGCGCCCCACGCTGCGCTTGCGATCGGCGACGCGGCGAGTGACCGGCGGCGATCTCGAAGTCGGACTGCCGCGACCGTCGGGCGACGAACTCGGCGATCTGACCGGGGACTTCGCGGACATGGTCCGCCAGCTGCGCGAATCGCGCGCCGCTCTCGAACGCCTCACCGCGGGGCTCGCCGACGAGGTGCGACGGAAGACCGAGCACCTCGAGCGCGCACTCTCGGAGCTGCGGAGTTCGCATCGCCAGCTGGCCGAGGCAGAACGGCTCGCGTCGCTCGGCACGCTCGCCGGCGGCATCGCCCACGAGTTCCACAACCTGATCGGAGGGATCCGGGGCTGCGCGGCGGAGCTCGCGGCCGACGAGACCTCGGAGGATCGGCGCGAGACGTTCGCCGTCATCGCGCGAGCGACCGACCGCGCAACGGGCATCGTGCAGCAGCTGTTGCGTTTCGCGCGCCGATCGATCGAGGTCACGGACGAAGTCGACGTCGCCACGGTGGTCGAGGACGCGTTGCGCCTGTGCGAGCCGGCGGCGCGGCGCCAGGACGTCCGCGTCGAGCGCCGGCTCGCGGCGGGCCTGCGTGTGACGGGTGATGCGAACGGCCTGCATCAGGTCCTCGTGAACCTGCTCACCAACGCGCTGCAGGCGATGCCCGGCGGCGGCACCCTCGCGGTCGGCTCGCAGCGCGACGGCGCCGACGTGGTGCTGACCGTCGCGGACACCGGGAGCGGCATCGCTGCGGAGCACCTGGCTCACGTCTTCGAGCCGTTCTTCACGACGAAGGGCGACCAACACGATCCGGCGCGGCGAGGATCCGGTCTCGGTCTGTCGGTCTCCTGGGGCATCGTCACCGCGCACGGTGGCCGGATCGTCGCGAGTTCGCCGCCGGGTGCCGGCGCCACGTTCACCGTGACGCTGCCGGCGCGCGTGGACTGACCGCCGCGATCAGACGTCCCGCATCCGCCGGGCGTGCCGCGGCCGGTCCGAGTCGCCGCCGCTACCGCCGCGCTCCTCCACCTCCGCACGCAACTCGCGGATCCGCTCGCGCAGACGGCGAAGGCGTTCACGCGGGTCGGGCATCGCGCCGTCGTTCCGCCCGTCGGGCCGCTGGTGGCGCGGGCCGCGGTGGCGCGGCGGACGCGGCCCGCCATCGCGGCCGCGCCGGTGGTGCCCGTCGTGGCGGCCGTCCCGGCCGCCGAGACTGTCCTGCATCGGACGGCGCAGCGGCAGCCGCTCGCCGCGCTGGCCCTGACGCTGCAGCCATCGCTCGCGCAGTTCGGCCCGCAACTCCCGTCGCATCGGCGGCTCGCCGTCGGGCCGGCCCGCGCGCGGCCGGTCCTGGGCGGTGAGGAAGGAACAGAACAAGGTCATCAGCACGAGCAAGGTTCGCATTTCGTCGGCCCTCCGTTTTTCGAGGGCGCGGGGAACGGAGTCGATCCAGCGGGTCCCACCGTTACCTTGGCGGAACGGCGTGTCACGGATGTGACACGCTTCCTGCGGCGCCGACGCAGCGCCGGCCCGCGGGTCCGCGACTTGCCTTGCGCGCGCCGACATGCCGCAGCAACCCGTGACCGAACCGCCCCTGCCCGCTACCGCCGAGGTGCCGCTCCGTGTGCTCGTCGCCGACGACGAGGAGAGCATGCGGCACTTCGTGCAGCGCGGCCTGCGCCGCCTCGGCCACGCGGTGGCAGTCGTCGACGACGGCGAAGGCGCGGTCGCCGCGTGGCGGCGCGAACCGTTCGATCTGGCGGTCCTCGACCTCAAGATGCCGGGGACCGACGGCATGGCCGCGCTGCACCGGATCCGCGCCGCCGACCCCGAAGCGACGATCGTGCTGATGACTGCCCACGGCACGGTCGCGATCGCCGTCGAAGCGATGCACGCCGGCGCTGCGGACTTCGTGCTGAAGCCGTTCTCCATCGAGGAGCTGCAGGTGCGCCTCGGCCGCGCGCTGGCGTTGCGTCGGGCGAAGGCGGAGAACCGGCAGCTGCGTGCGATGATCGAACCCGCAGACGGCGGCGCCGGTCTCGTCGGCCAGAGCCCCGCGATGCGCGAACTTCTGCGCCAGCTCGACCTGCTGCGCACGAGCGACGCCACGGTGTTGATCGCCGGGGAATCCGGCACGGGCAAGGGCCTCGTGGCGAAGGCCCTGCACCTCGGGTCGGCGCGCGCCGGGCAACCGTTCGTCGCCATGAACTGCGCCGCGGTGCCGGACACGCTGGTCGAGAGCGAACTCTTCGGCCACGAGCCCGGCGCGTTCACGGGAGCGCGCGCCGGCAAGACAGGCCTGCTGAGCCGCGCGCACCGCGGCACGCTGTTTCTCGACGAGATCGCCGACATGAGCCCGGCGGCACAGGCCAAGATCGAACGCTTCCTGCAGGAGCGCGAGTTCCTGCCGCTCGGCGCGACGAAGGCCGTGCATGTCGACGTACGCGTCGTCGCCGCGACCAACCGCGACCTGCCAGCACTCGCCGCAACGGGGAGGTTCCGGCCCGAGCTGCTGTGGCGGCTCGACGTGGTCGGCCTGCGGGTGCCGCCGCTGCGCGAACGGCGCGAAGACGTGCCCCTTCTCCTCGCGCAGAACCTCCGTCGACTGGCGCGTCCCGGAGCGCCGTCCGCCCGGATCGCCCCCGAAGCGGCGGCGGCACTCGCCGAGTACGACTGGCCCGGCAACGTCCGCCAGCTCGAGAACGTCGTCGAGCGGATGGTGGTGATGGCGGGCGAACGCGCGATGCTCGAAGTCGGCGATCTGCCGCCGGAGATCCGCGGCGGAACGGACGCGGCCGGGGACGTCGCGCCGCCCGCGGACGACTACGAGAGCGCGCGGGTGCGCTTCGATCGCCTCTACTTCGACGACCTCCTGCGTCGCTGCGGCGGCAGCATCACCGCGGCCGCACAGCGATCGGGGATCTCGCGCGGGCACCTGCACCGGCGCCTCCGCGAACTCGGGTGCGACGCCGGTGCCGCGCGCGCGGCGAGCCGCGCCGAAGCCCAGCGCCCCGACCTCGGCTGATCGGCGGCACGCTCGTTGCCTGCGCGGGCCAAATACAACGCCGATGAACCCCACGAAACCGAACCTCCGCGCAGCCGTCGTGCTCGCTCTCCTGACCGCGTGCCAGCAGGCCCGACCGGCCGCTGCGACCCCGTCGATCGCCGCGCCTTCGACGAACCAGACGCAGCCCGTCCAGATGGAAGGCCTGCACAACGTCGTCACCTACGCGCCCGCGATGGTGTGCGGCGGCGTCCCCGAAGGCGAAGAGGGGCTGCACACGCTGGCCGCGATGGGCATCAAGACGATCGTGTCGGTCGACGGAGCGACGCCCGACGCGGCCGGCGCCGAGAGACTCGGCATGCGCTACGTGCACCTGCCGATCAGCTACGACACCGTGACGCCCGCGCGGCAGAAGGAACTCGCGCAGGCAATCGCCTCGACCGAGGGACCGATCTACATGCACTGCCACCACGGCAAGCATCGGAGCGCCGCGGCCCTCGGCAGCGCCCTCGTGCTCGCCGGCAAGCTGACGCCGGAGCAGGCGACCGAGCGCATGGGCGTGTCCGGTACCGCGAAGGAGTACAAGGGACTCTGGAAAGCGGTGGCCGAAGCGAAGCCGATCGACGCCGCGCAGTTGAAGGTCGACCCGGCGACCCTGCCCAGGATCAGCAAGGTCAGCGGCATGGTGGCGACCATGTCGGAGATCGACCTGGTGTTCGACCTCGTGAAGCAGGCGCAGAAGGCGAAGTGGCAGGTCCCGAAGGATCACCCGGACCTCGTCGCGACGAAGGAGAGCAAGCGCCTGCACGATCTCTACGCGGGCCTGCAGAAGGACCCGGACAGCCAGAAGATGCCGGCGGACTACCAGGCGTGGCTCGAGGAGGAGATCGCCAACACCCGCGCCCTCGACGCCGCGATCCGCGGCGGCGACACGGCCGCAGCCGACAAGTTGTTCGACGTCGTCGGCAAGAGCTGCAAGACCTGCCACACGAAGTACCGCGACAACAGCTGATCGCGGCACCCGCCTCACCACTCCCGAAGTCCCCCATGCGCGCACGATCCACCGTCTCCGTTCTGCTGGCCGTCCTGCCGTTCCTCGCCGCGTGCGGCGCGAAGGCCGCCGGCCCGGGTCCCCGCATCTACGTCGCGCTCGACGAGCAGTTCAGCCGGCCGCTGCTCGACCGGTTCGCGCAGGAACTCGGTGTCGCCCTCGACCAGCGCCACGACACCGAAGGCAACAAGACCGTCGGCTTCGTCAGCGCGATCCGCGAGGAGGCGGGCAGCCCGCGCTGCACCGTGTTCTGGAACAACGAACTCGCGCACACCGTGCACCTCGCGAAACTCGGGCTGCTCGAGCCGTACGACTCGCCGGCGGGTCGCGACCTGCCGTCCAAGTGGCGCGACGAGGAACACCGCTGGTACGGCTTCGCGGCGCGCGCGCGCGTGCTGATCGTCAACACGAAGCTGCTGCCCGATCCGAAGGACTGGCCGACGACCTATCGCGACCTGCTCGACCCGAAGTGGAAGGGCCGATGCGCGATCGCAGCGCCGCTCACGGGCACGACGATGACGCACTTCACGGCGTTGTGGCGCAAACTCGGCGACGAGGAATTCGGCAGGTTCCTCGAAGGACTGTTCGCGAACGAAGTACGGCTCCTCGGCAGCAACGGAGCCACGATGAAGGCGGTGCGCGACGGCGAGATCCCCTGGGCCTTCACCGACACGGACGACTACCACGTCGCGAAGACGAACGGCCACTCCGTCGCGTGCGTGTTCCCGGACCAGCAGGACGGCGGCATCGGCACGATGCTGATCCCCAACTCGGTCGCGCTCGTGAAGGGAGGGCCCGATCCCGAGGGCGGCAGGCGCCTGATCGACAAGATCCTGGCACGGCAGACCGAGGCGATGCTCGCCGCGGCCGAAGGTGCGCAGATCCCGCTGCGCGCGGGTGTGCCCGGCCCGCAGGACCCGTCCGTGAAGCCCGTCGGTTCGTTCCGGCAGATGGACTGGGACGTCGAGTGGACCGCCGAGAACCTGACGACCTTCAACCAGAAGTTCAGCCGGCGTTTCGGCAAGTGACCCGATGACCTCGACGTCGCGCGCGCTGACGGTCCGGTGGCCGCTGTGGCTGGCGCTCGCGTTCCTCGCGACGTTCGCTGCGCTGCCGCTCGCCGTGCTCGCCGCGCAGACGGTGCTCGGTCCCGACGGTTTCACGTTCGAGGCGTGGCGAGCGCTCCTGCACGACGAGAACCTCGGCAGGCAAGCAGGCGCGACGCTGCAGCTCGGCGTCGCCGCGACGGCGATCTCGCTGCTCCTCGGCGGCGGCCACGCATGGCTCACGGTCGGGCGCGACCTGCCCGGTGCTTCGTTGCTGGCGCCGCTCGGCATCGCGCCGCTCGTGCTGCCGCCCATCTTCGTCGCGATGGGCTTCTCCGAGCTGATGCCGGCGTCCGGCTTCTGGCCCTGCGCGTTCCTGCTCGGCGTCGCCCACGCTCCGTTCGTCGCGGTGCTCGCTGCCCGCGGCCTGCGCGCGACCGACGGCCGCGCGTACGAGTCCGCGCTGCTGCTGCGCGGACGCGGACGTGCCGAAACCTGGCTGCTCCGCACCATCGCGCCCGAGCTGCTCGCCGGTTGCCTGCTCGCGTTCCTGTTCACCGTCGCGGACCACGGCGTACCCGAGTTCCTCACGGTGAAGGGCAAGGCCTGGCACACGTACGCCGAAGGGATCATGTCGCGCTGGGCGCGGCGCGCGGTCGGCACCACGTTCGCCGAGCTGCAGAGTCCGATCGTCGCAGCGCTGCCGTTCCTCGCCGCGCTCGGCTGCCTCCTGTGGGCCGCGCTGAAGCTGCGCGCCGATGCGCCCGATCGCGGCGTCGCCCGGCCGCTGCCTCTGCGCCCGCTGGGAGGCTGGCGGTGGCCGGCGCTGCTCCTGCCCTTCGCCTACCTCACCGCCGGCGTCGGCGTACCGGTGGTCGTGCTCGCCCGTTGGGCGCTCGGCTCGGCGCAGAAGCGCGAACCGATGTCGCTGCAGTACTTGCAGCAGAGCTTCGCGAAGGCGATGGACCAGTGCGCCGTGCATCTCGGCAACTCGGTCGCACTCGCGGCAGGAACGGCCCTGCTCGTGCTCCTGCTCGCGGTCCCGCTCGCTCGTCGCTCCGGTCGCAGCTCGCCCCGTCTCGAACTCGCATCGGCGCTGCCGATCGCCGCGCCGGCGATCCTGCTCGGCATCGGCCTGGTGCGGGCCTTCCACGACAGCTGGCTGCGCGCCCTCGGGAACGACTTCTACTCCGGCTTCGGTTTCGCGGCCTGCGGCTACGTGGCGCGCTTCCTGCCGTTCGCGGCACTCACGCTCACCGGCCAGGTGCGACGTCTGCCGGTCGCGGCCGAAGAAGCCGGTGCCCTGGTCGCACGATCACCGGTCGTGCGTGCGTTCCGCCTGCACCTGCAGCCGCTGGCACCCGCCGCGTGGACCGCGTGGGTCATGGTGTTCGTGCTGGCGCTGCGCGAACTCGACCTCGCCGTGATCCTGCCGGCCGCCAACGCAACCGCGGTGCGCCGCCTCGCGAACGCGGTCCACTACCAGCACGAGGACTGGAGCGGCGTCATCGCTCTCATGCTGCTGTCGATCGCGATCGTCGTCCCCATGCTGCCGTCGCTGATCGCCGGTCGTCGTCTGGCGTCGCTCTCCTGATCCGAACCGTGAGCCAACCCGTCACCGTCACCGATCTCGCCTGCCAGCGCGGCGCGTTCCGCCTCGGCCCCGTGGCGTTCGACGTGGCGGCGGGCGGCCGCCTCGCGATCGTGGGTCCCTCGGGCTCCGGCAAGACGACGCTGCTGCGCTGCATCGCGGGTCTCGAACGCGCGACCTCCGGCACGATCCGCATCGGTGCGAACGTCGTCGCCGACGCACGGACCCACGTCGCGCCCGACCGCCGGGGCCTCGGGCTCGTCTTCCAGGACGGTGCCCTGTGGTCGCACATGACGGCGCTGCAGCACCTGCGGTTCGCCGCGCCGAAGCTCGCCGAAGCCGACGCACTCGCCCTGCTCGCGCGGGCGGGCCTCGAGTCCCACGCGCGGCGCAAGCCGGCCACGTTCTCCGGCGGAGAAGCACAGCGCCTCGGGCTCTTGCGCGCACTCGCGCCGGACCCCGCGGTCCTGCTCCTCGACGAACCGCTGCGCTCCGTCGACGTGCACCAGCGCGCGACGCTCGTGCTGCTGCTGCGCACGCTCGGCGACGAACGCGGACTCACGACGATCCTCGTGACGCACGACCGCGACGAGGCACTGGCGCTCGCGACCGATCTCGTCGTGCTGGACGGCGGTCGCGTGATGGAGCGCGGCCCGGCGGTCGAACTGCTGCAGCGCCCGGCGACCGCATTCACCGCCGCGTTCCTGCTCGGCGCCGCGTGCCTGCCGACGACCGTCGGCCCCACGGGCCGGATCGTCACGCCCTTCGGCGAGTTCGACCGGCCAGGCGGCAGCGCGGCCGCCCTGCGCCTCGTGCTGCCGCCCGGATCGACCATCGCGGCCGCGGCCCCTGCGGCGCACGCAGGACCGGGCGGACGGGTGCTCGGCTGTGTTCCCGACGCGGGGTCGTTCCGCGTGCAGGTCGCGTTCGAAGACCAACTGCTCCATTCGACGGCGGCAGCCCCGCTCGTGGTCGGCTCGCGCGCTTCGCTCTCGCTGCGGCAGGCCCCCTGGCTCCTTCCCTGGCAACCGTCATGAGGCTCGGCACACGCATCTCCATCGCCGCGTCGATCGTCACCGCGATCGGCGGCGCCCTGGCCTTCCTCTCGTCCGGCACCGACACCTCCGGCGCCCGCACGGCGACCCGATGGGAATCGTCCACGCAGTGCAAGAGCTGCCACGAAGACGTCTACGCGGAGTGGTTCGGCAGCCACCACCAGATCGCGTTCCAGAACCCCGAGGTGAGGGCGCTCAGCGACGACTTCCGCAAGGAGGAGTGCATGGACTGCCACCTCCCGCGCCCGCTCGCCGTGACGGGCTTCGGCAAGCGCACGCTGCCGCGGCGAACGCACTTCGACGAAGGCGTCGGCTGCATCTCGTGCCACCTCGGGCCCGACGGCGGCATCGTCGGGCGCAACGACCGGCCCGAAGTGCCGTGCAAGCCGGTCCGCAACGAGGAGTTCCTCGCGGTCGACGCGTGCGCGTCGTGCCACAACCAGCACGGCACGACCGACCAGTGGCGCGCGAGCCACTACGCGAAGCTCGGCGTCGACTGTTCGTCGTGCCACATGCCCGAGGTCTCGCGGCA
>JAEUHQ010000062.1 GCA_016794565.1 Planctomycetota bacterium
GCGCGAGTGTGCTCAGGTGCGGCTCGTGGAAGAGGTCGAGGTGTTTGCAATCGATGTCGACGACACGCACGTCGTCGCACCAAGGCTTCCAGCCGCAGGTCCCGGTCGGATCCTGCACGCGAGCCCAGTCCATCAGCCTGCTCGCCCGGAAGACGGTGACCTGGCCCGGGAACGCCATCGCGGCGTAGCTCCGCATCGCGCGCCAGCACCGCACGCCCATCTCCTCGATGCGCTGCTCGATCGCGGCAGGCGTGCGTTCGCCGACACCGGCGATCTCGCGCGTCCGGAACAGGAGCCGCCGCACCTTGCCCCGCACGCGCTGCCCGAGGTAGTCGAAGAACTCCCGCAGTCCACGAACCGCGAACAGGTTCGCGAAGTGCAGTCGCACCTTGCCGAGGAGAGGCTCGGGAGCGGTCGTTCCCGGCGCATACGCGTCGAGCAGCCCGACGAGCTCCACCGGTTCGCCGGCGCCGACGAGCTGCCGCGCGATCTCGAGCGCCAGCAGGCCGCCGAAGGAGTACCCCATCAGCGCGTACGGTCCTCGCGGCCGCTCCTTGCGGATCTCGCGCACGACCGCGGTCGCCGTGTCCTCGATCGATTCGAACGTCGCCGGCGGCACTTCGAGGTCGTAGAGCTGGAGCCCGAGCACGGGCCGTCGCGTCTGCATGCGCTCCACGAGCTTGCGGTACTGGAACGCGTGCCCGCCGATGCCGGGCATGCAGAACAGGGGCACGCCATCCGATCCTTCGCGCAGGCGGACGAAACGTTCGGATCCCGGCCCGGCGAGTGGCGCGGCGGGAACCGGCTGCACCGACGCCTCGGGCGCAGCGACCGGCGTGGACGGCACGGGCGCCGGCGCCGGCTTGCGGCGGCGATCGACGTACGCGGCCAGGGCCTCGATCACCGGGTTCTCCAGGATCGCGCGCACCGGCACCGCGCCGAGTTCGCGGCTGATCATCGTGACGATGCGCACCGCGGCGAGCGAGCTGCCGCCGAGACGGAACACGTCCGCGTCGCGCGAGTCGACGGGGACGCCGAGCACCTCGGCGTAGAGACGGGCGATGGTCCGTTCCGTGTCGGTGCGCAGCGGCAGGACTTCGTCGGGGCGCGAGGGTGCGTTCTCCGCGATCTCGGGAAGCACCTTGCGGTCGACCTTGCCGTTGGTGGTGCGTGCGAGGCGTTCGACGATGGCCCATCGGGTCGGCACCATGCCGCGCGGAACCCGACCCGCCACGTGGTCGGCGAGGGCACCGTGGGCCGGCGGGTGCGCGGGGTCGCGCGCTTCGACGTAGGCCGCGAGGTAGGGCGCAGCCGGCGTGCCGCGCAGCGCCACGGCGCACCCCGCGACGTCCGCGTGCGACAACAGCACGGCTTCGATCTCGCCGATCTCGATGCGGACGCCGCGCAGCTTCACCTGCGTGTCGCGCCGCCCGACGAAGTGGATCAGGCCATCGTCCTCGGCCCGCACGAGGTCACCGGTGCGGTACGCCCGCTCGCGTCGACCGGGCACCATCTCGATCGTCGGGAACGACGACGCGGTGCGTTCCGGCAGACCGCGGTATCCGCGGCCGACCTGCGGACCGCCGAGCCAGAGTTCGCCGATGGTGCGCGGCGCACACAGCCGACCGCGGTGGTCCACCACCCAGGTCGACGCGTCGTCGAGCGGCACTCCGATCGCGGGCAGACCCACACCATCGCTCTCGACGAGGTGGTGCGTCACCCACACCGCGACCTCGGCCGGTCCGTACAGGTTCACGAATCGGAACGGCAGCCCGGCGCGCGGCCGGCTCCGCAGGGCTTCGCCTCCGGTCTGCATCATGCGGAGCGGGATTCCCGCGGGCCACGGCAGTGCGAGCAGTGCTTCGGCGAGCACCGTCGGAACGAACGCCGTCGTGACGCCCCGCTCGATCATCCAGTCGCGCAACCGCGGCGGATCGATGCGCACCTCTTCGTCGGGCAGTTCGACGACACCGCCCGTGCACAACGTCGCCCAGGTCTCGAGCACGGTCGCGTCGAACCCGATGCCGCTGAGCAGCGGCACGCGATCGTCGGCGGTCGCGGCAAGCTGCTTCTGGTGCCACGCGACGATGTGAGCGAGCGCGCCGTGGCCGACCTCGACACCCTTCGGGCGGCCCGTCGAACCGGACGTGAACACGACGTACGCCAGGTCCTCGTTCTCGAGAGACGGCGGCGGAACCGATCCGGAAGCGACGCCGCCGTACGGATCCGCGAGGTCGATCACCGGCACGCCGTCGGGGATCCCTTCGCGGAACGCCGGGTCCGCCACGACCGCCACGGGCCGGCAGTCCTCGATCATCGCACCGCGACGCGACGCGGGCTGCTCCGCCTCGACGGGTGCGTAAGCCCCGCCCGCACGCAACACGCCGAGCCACGACGCGACGAGTGCGGCCGATCGCCTGCCGAGGACGGGCACGACGTGGCCCGGACCGACACCCAGTTCGCGGAGTCGCGCGGCCAGCGCGTCGGCCGCGGCGAGCAGTGCGCCGTACGTCACGGTCCGGCCCGACTCCGCGATCGCGGGAAGGGCGGCGCGCTCGCGCGCGACAACCCCCACCCGCTGCGGCACGAACGGCGCGGGCGCAGCCGGGCCGACGGGGCCACGGGCGACCGCCAGTGCGAGCGCTCTCTCCGCCGGGGTCAGCGGATCGAACGCGGCGAGCTTCGACGTCGGCGCCGTCGCGAACGCCACGAGCGCACGGGCCGTGCGTTCCGCGAGGCGCCGCGCCGCCGCTGTGCCGATGGCACCGTGCCGGTGTTCGAGCCGGATCGCGAGCCGGTCCGGTCCGCTGACGAGGTACAGCGACGCGTCGAACTTCGCGACGCCGAGGTGCACGGGGAACGGTTCGCTGCGCACGCCCGGGATCCGCAGGCGCGGCGCAACTTCTTCCTGCCGCGTGTAGAAGGCGGCGCCGATGCCGCGTTCGCGCGATGCGAGCGAGAGACCCGCGGCAGCGACGCTGTCACCGACGGTGATGGCGCGGTTCGCCGCGGTCCGCGCGATCGCCGCGCGAACGACGGCCAGCACCTCGCCCAGCGTCGGGTCGCCTGCGAGCTGCACCCGCACCGGCAGCACGTCGAGCAGGTAGCCGACGACATCGGCGACGGCCGGTCGATCGCGATCGGCGAGCGTGACCAGGAGGGTCAGGTCGGGACGGTGCGCTTCGTGTTCGAGCACGGCCGCGAACGCGGCGAGCCCGGCCTCGAACTCGGTCGTGCCGAGCGCGCGCAGCCCGCTGCGCACGAGCTGCGTCACCGACACGGGGAGCGGGATCTCGACGACGGCGCCGGCGTGCGGCTCCGCGCCGGTCACGGCTTCGCAACCCATCTCGATCTCGAGTGCCGCGCCCTCGAGTTCCTTCGCCCAGTGCGCTCGCACGGCGCCGGCAGCGGCACCGTCGGCGGCGGCGCGACGGGCACCGTGGGCGAAGGGGCCCGTGTCGATCGTGGGATCCGTGCGGCCGGCGAGCCGGCGCCCGACTTCTTCGAGCACCAGGTGGTACGACCACTCGTCGACCACCGCGTGATGCGCTGCGAAGAGCAGCGTGCACGACTCGGGTCCGCTGCGCACGACGATCGCGCGCGCGAGCGGCCCCCGCTCGAGATCGAACGGCGTCGCGGCGAACGCGGCGAGCCGGGCGCGCACCGTATCGTCGGTTGCGCCCGTCATCGTCTCCGTCACGACGGGCGGAACCGCGCCCGGGGCGGGCTCCTGCATCCAGCGTCCGTCGCGTTCGACGAATCGCGAGGCGAACGCCGGGTGGGCCGCGAGCGTCGTCGAGATCGCGGCGCGAAGTTGCCCGTCGTCGATCCGCCCGACGAGGCGCACACAGGCGGTTTCGTTCAGCACCGGCGCGTTGCCGGCGAGCCGCTGCTGCAGCAGCACACCGACCTGGCCGGGCGTTGCGGGTGCGGTCCCGACTGCAGCCGGCGCGACGGACTTCGTCGCCGGCGCCGCATCGACCCGTGCCGCGAACGCTGCGAGCGTGCGCGCAGCGAGCACGTCGAGGCCGGTGACCTCCCTGCCGAGCTGCGCCGCGCAACCGAATGCGACGCGCGTCGCCAGCAACGAGTGGCCGCCGAGCGACACGAAGTCGTCCTCGCGCCGCACGTCCTCGACTCCGAGGGCTTCGCTCCACAGCCGCGCGACCGCGACCTCGCTCGGAGTGCGCGGCGCCTCGGAGTCCGTCGCACGCGGCAGGTCGCCGGGGCCCGGCGCCGGCAACGCCGAGCGATCGACCTTGTCGTTCACGTTGCGGGGCACGTGCTCGATGCGAACGTACGCCGCGGGAACCATGTAGTCCGGCAGCCGCGCCGCGACGTGGTGCTGCAAGACGCGTGGATCGACGGCCGCTCCGGCAGCCGGAACGAGCCACGCGACGAGGCGGGCATCCACGGCCGGATCGCCGCGCAGCGCCACGACCGCCTCGGCAATGCCGGAAGCCGTGCGCAGCACGGCCTCGATCTCGCCGAGTTCGATGCGGAACCCGCGCAGCTTCACCTGCGCGTCACCGCGGCCCAGGTATTCGAGGTCGCCGTCCGGCGTGCGACGTGCGAGGTCCCCCGAACGGTAGATCTGCCCGCCCGGCGTCGTCGGATCCGGCAGGAAGCGCTCCGTCGTCAGTTCGGGGCGGCGCAGGTACCCGTTCGCGACGCCAGCGCCCCCGACGAAGATCTCGCCCGTGTCGCCGTCGCGCACGGGTGCACCGTCGGGACCGCGGAGTTCGATGCGCAGGTCGGGCAGCGGCGCACCGATCAGGCTCTTCCCGTCGCCGCGCGCGTCCGAGGCCCGCATGGGCCGGAACGTCGTGTGCACGGTCGTCTCGGTGATGCCGTACATGTTCACGAGGCGCGGCGTCGTGTCGCCGTGCGCAGCGAACCAGCCGGCCAGCGTGCGCGGGTCGAGCGCCTCGCCGCCGAAGATCACGTGCCGCAGCTTCGTCCGGGCGCGTCCGGCAGCGGCGTTCGCCGCGTCGAACGCGCGGAACGCACTCGGCGTCTGGTTCAGCACCGTGACGCCGCTGTTCACCACGAGATCGTGGAACGCGTCCGCCGCACGCGCAGTCGGCGCCGGCACGATCACGAGGCGGCCGCCGTACGACAGCGCGCCCCACATCTCCCAGACCGAGAAGTCGAACGCGATCGAGTGGAACAGCGTCCAGACGTCGTCCGGGCCGAACGCGAAGAGCCGCTCCGTCGTGGCGAAGAGACGCGACACGTTGTGGTGGGTCACCACCACGCCCTTCGGTCGACCCGTCGATCCGGAGGTGTAGATCACGTATGCGGGATCGGACGGACGTGGCAGCACCGGCTGTGCGGCGACATCCCCCGCCGTCGCCGGCATCTCGACGACATCGTGCCCCGCGAGTCCGTCGACGGAGCCGTCGCGCAACACGACGACGCAGCGCGGCCGCGCGTCGGCCAGCATGCCGGCCCGGCGTTCGCTCGGGTGCGACAAGTCGAGCGGAACGTAGGCGGCGCCGGCGCGGACCACGCCCACGACGGCGATGACCTGATCGGCGCAGCGCGGCAGCGCGACCGCGACGAGGTCGCCCGGCCCGATGCCCCGCCGGCGCAGTTCCGCGGCCAACGCGTCGGCCCGAGCGAGCATCTCGTGGTACGTCACCCGGCGCTGGCCGTCGATCAGCGCCACAGCGTTGGTTCGTTCCGTCGCCGCGCGGTGCAGGCGCGCCGCCAGGCTCGCCGAAGTCCACGCAGCCGGGTCCCCGATCATCGCGTTCGTCACCTGTCCGCCCCCGCCGGCAGCATGCCGGCCGAACGACGCACCGAATCCCGGTGCCAGAAAACACCCAGAAGCACCAGTTCGAACACGGCCAAGACGGCCGCGCCCAGGTGGTAGTCGCAGGCGATCCCGGTGCGTGCTTCGATGTGCCAGCAGACCGTGCTGGCTCCACCGTGCAGCAACACCAGCACGAACATGACCGCGGCCCGCGTTCGCCCGACGAGCGCCCAGAGGCTCGCGACGAGCGGCACGTGGATCGCGAGGTCATAGCGGTGGATCGGCATGAAGACGCCCGTCGCGACCAGGGCGAGCTGCATCCACCGCTCCTCGACGTGCGGAAGGGCCGGCGGCCGGACCCTGGCCCGCATTCCCATGGCGACGGCGAGCGCGATGCCGAGGATCAGGCCGGCACGCTGGAGGCCGTGGGACGCGGCGAGGCCCGGCAGGTGCGCGACCAGACTGTCGTAGTTGTCGGGGCGGTTGAACTCCTGCGCCGCGTGTTCCGCGAGCGAGCCTCGGAGTTCGGTGAACAGACGGGACGGTCCGCTCCAGAGCGTCACCAGGGCATGTGACGCCGCGACGAGCCCGGCGACGATCCACGTTCGCACGCTCCCGTGGAGCACGAGCAGGAACACGATCGGCAGCGCCGTCAGCTGCGGCTTGATGCTCGCCAGGTAGAGCCCGGCCGCGAACCAGATCGTCTTTCCCCGCGACAACCCCCACCACGCACCGCACAGGCCGAACGTCGCGAACAGCGACAGCTGGCCCTGGAACAACGTCAGCGCGACTCCGGGGACGAGCGCCGCGGCGCCGGCCCAGGCATCGCGTCCTCGTGGCACGGTTCCGCCGCGGTCGCGCGCCATCCTTCGCATCAGGAGCATCGACCCGACGAGCAGCGCGACGTTCGCGGCGCGCATGGTCCACCGGGCGGCGTCCCAGGACATCGCACCGAGTCCGAGGGCGACGGGCAGCACGGCTCCCGGATAGACGAACGAGGCACGGAAGACAGGCCCATCGCCGAACGCGCTGGTCCACGCAGCGAGAAAGGCCTCCAGGTCGTACGGCGACTCGCCGCCGAGCCAGCATCGACCGCCGACGAACCAGAACCGCGTGTCGTAGTCACACAGGAAGTCGGCCTGGTGCCGCAGCAGGCCGAAGACGACGGCCGCCGCGAGCGCGAACCCCCACACGGCGTACACACCGATGCGGCGGCCCGCGCTGGGCGCGTGCTCTGCGTTGCGCTCCGTCGGGACGGAGGGGCTCTGAAGCGACGGCGAACGAGACAACGGGGTATCCGGCTCGGACGGGGAACGCGGCCGGACGTGGCAGCGGTTCTTCCTATCGAGCCAGCGAGCATAGCCGGCGGGCCGGCGCGACGGGATCCCGGATCCGGCCTGCGACGGAAGCGCTGATCCCACCGCGCTCACTCTGAGCCACCCCGCCCACGGGCGCGCGGCGCCGGACTCCGAGGCAGGCGGTGCGACGCCGCGCCACGCCCGGAACGGGCCGCGCCGGCCGCGGGCGCTGGTGCCGTGAACTGGAAGTGGCCCTGTGATCTCGCGAAGTCATCGTCGTTCCTGGCAAGGCGCGACCCCGGAGGATGTCCAGGAGAGCTGTCGAGGAGGCGCAACGCAGCCGGGGGCGACGAGGGCCCGCGAAACGCAAGGTGACTTCCGGTTCATGGCACTACGCAGTGGCGAGCCGGAACCGGCGCACCACGACGCTGCGTGCACGCAGGGCGGCGGCCCCGACGAACTCGGCCGCGGGCGTGACGTCGTGCATCGTCCAGTTCGCAGGGTCCTCGCGCCCGTCCCGGCAGGCGAGGAATTTCGGCTCTTCGCACAGACTCACGTCGAAGGTGTCGAGCGGCATCGACAGGCCTTCGCCGAGCGCCTTGATGTAGGCCTCCTTGCGCGTCCAGCACCGGTAGAAGGCGAGCTGGCGCGCGTCGCCCGGCAGCGCGTCGAGCGCCGAGAACTCGCTCTCCGAGAAGTGGCGCCGCGCGATCTCGTTCAAGCTCTCGAGGTGACGGATCTTCTCGAGGTCGAGCCCGAGTTCGGTGTTGGCGATGCCGACGAGCGCGAGCTTGCCGGAGTGCGACACGTTGAAGAACGGCCCCGCGGAGCCCGCCGGCGCGTGGGCGAGGTAGGGCTTGCCGCGCGGCCCGTGCACGAAGGCAACGGTCTCCGGCGGCTGCCCGAGATAGCCGCCGAGGATCACGCGCAACGCGCCGTGCCCGATCTGGAACCGCCGCCGGTGATCCATGAACCGGAAGCGCTCGAGGCGCTGCAGCTCGGGTGGTGAGAGCAGTTTCGCGAATGGGTCCGCGTCGCCGCCCAGGGGCACCGCCCAGACGTGCAGTTCGCCGGGCGCGAGATGCACTGCCCCGGCGGGCGCAGGTTCGTACGAAGGATGCAGAGCGGCTTCGTCCATCCGGACGAGAGCCTAGCAGAGGGACGCACGCCGCACAGCACTCGGGCCGGCCCGGACGTCACCGTTCGAGCGACAGGCGCGCGACGCGACCGCCCGCGCCGCACGCGAAGACCGCGCCATCGCGACCCACGGCGACGGCATGGAACCCGCGCTCGCCCAACGCGCACCACGACCGCCCCGCGTCGACGGACAGATCGGCGCCGGCGGGCCCGACTGCCACCAGCGCGCCGACCCCGAACCACGCGACTGCCGATCGGTACCCGCCGGTGCGCGCCCGGTACCACGACTGTCCGCCGTCGTCGGTCCAGGCCGCCGCGTCGTCCGCTTCGTCGGGATGCTCGTAGTCACCCCCGACGACGACGCCGCGTTCGCCCTCGAATGCCGCCGCGAAGGCGCCCTCGGCCGGGCGGCCCGAACGGAGCGGGAGAGGAACCGCCGTCCACATGCTGCCCCGGTCGGCCACGAAGCGCGTCGCCGCGCCGCCCGTCACGATCGCCGCCCGCCCACGCCCGACGAACAGGCTGCACCTGCCACTCGCTGCGAACGCCGCTTCGCCCGCGACGGGTGCCGGCAGGCGTCCTGAAGGCACGGGCAGCCAGGTGCGCCCGGCATCGTGCGAGCGCCACACGCAGAACGTCCCGTCGACGGGATCCCCGACGAGCACACCCTCGGAACCGGCAAACGCCATGGCATCGAAGAATGCTGCGGGCCTCGGATCCTCCAGCACGACCGTCCAGGAACGGCCGCCGTCGAGCGTGCGCAGGACCTTCGCGGGCTGCCCCGCGACCATCGCGAGCGCGGCATGCGCATCGAACGCCTCGACGTCGCGGAAGTCCCACGCCCCCGATCCGGGCGGAGCCACATCGGTCCACGTTGCGCCGCCATCGGTGGTGCGGAGCAGCGTGCCGTTCTGCCCGCCGAGCCAGACGACCTGGGCATCCACCACCGCGAGGCCTCGCAGACTCGCCTGCGTCGGTACGGCCACGTCGACCCACACGGGATCGCCGATCCGCCCCGGCCGGGCGAACGGCGGCATGGGCGTCCGGCACGATGCGACGAGAAGGAGCGCGCACGACACGGAGGCGAGGGAACGCATGGTGGTGGCGGGCACGTCCGGCCCGGCGCGAGTATCGTGCTCTCGCCGCGGCGGCACCACCGCCGGGCGCCCGCCATGCCGCAGCCCGACCCCGCTCTCGTCGACGAACTGCTGGAGCGCTGCATTCTCGCGCTCGAGCAGCAGGACCAGGGCGCGGTGGACGCGATGCTCGCGGCGAACCCGGACGCCGCTCCGACGCTGCGCGAACGACTCGACCAGCTGGCCGCACTCGGGATCCTGCAGGCTCCGACGACCGCCGCCGCGATCCCCGAGCACCTCGGCGAGTTCCGTTTGCTGCGCCAGATCGGCCGCGGCGGCATGGGCATCGTCTACCTGGCCGAGCAGACCGCGCTGCAACGCAACGTCGCCCTGAAGCTGGTGCATCCAGAGCAGCTCTTCTTCGGCGGTGCGCG
>JAEUHQ010000072.1 GCA_016794565.1 Planctomycetota bacterium
AGGATACGTGCGGGCCACGGTTCGCGGCCGGCCACCGATCGGCCGTTCGCGCCGCTACTTGAAGGTCTTGTTGAACTCGAGCCACTTCACGTTGATCGCCTTCCAGACGTCGACCTGGAGCGGCACGGCGATGTTGTTCGCAGCGACGAGAAGGTCGTCGCGCCACTTGTAGTACCGCGTGTTGCGCTCCTTCTGCTCCGCCTCCGTCAGGGCGACCGCCTGCACGTCGGCGGTCGGGTCGGGGCCCGCGTTGCCGTACGCGATGCCGAGCGCCCGCACGTAGTCCGTGACGAGCGACGGCCGGTCGAACGCCTTCTGGCCGTCGTGCATCCAGAACCAGCGCATCAGGCGGGCGCACTCAGGCGTGTAGCCCCAGTTCTGCTCCATCGCGCCTTCCTTGGGGCTCGGCTGCATGTGCTCCTGCATCAGGTCCCAGAGGGCGGGCATCGGCTTGTCGTTCTGCGGGTAGTAGTCGAGGCGCCCCTTCTCGACGTCGCCGGAGAAGAACTCGAACTTCTTGCCATCGAACTTGGAGCTGCGCAGAAACTCCCACAGCCCGTTGTCGAGCCAGCGCGGCATGGCGGGCAGGATGCGCTCGTCGAAGTCGTCGAACAGGTGCCACACCACCGCGCGCAGGACCTGGCCGAAGCCCGTGGCGCCGCCGTTGTCGCGGTCGTTCGCGACGAGCAGTTCGCGGCGGAGAGGGTCGTACTCGCGCGAGTTGTTCCGCGTGGTGAGGTACGCGTTGAACTGGTCGATGTTGTCGAACACGCGCAGAACCGCGGGCATCGGCGCGCTCTTCGTCAGCTCGGGCATCTTTTTCGCGAGCCAGTCGCGCCCGACTTCCGCGGCCGCGACGACCTTCTTGGTGAAGGCGGGATCCGCGCCGCTCACGACCGTCCAGTACTTCGACTTCGAGACCTTGCAGCCCGGTTCGGGGCTCGCAGTCGTCGCGGCGACGACTGCCTCGGCCCACTTGCGACGCGCGGCGGTGCGTGCCGCCGCGTCCTTCGTCGCCCACTCCGCGTCCGCGAGCCACGGCGCCTGCGGCCGTGCGGCGGCGACACGGGCCACGGGTTCGATCGACGCGAACACGGGCTCCAGCTCCTTCTTCACCTTCTCGGCGTGGTTGGCGAGCACCTCGACGCAGACCGCCGCTTCGCCGTCCGGTGTCGTGATCGTCTGTCCGATCAGCACGCGGCCGCCGGGGATGTCGTTGCCCTCGATTCTCTGGCCTTCGGCGCCGCCGGCCTTCTGCGGGGTGCTCTGCACGTTCTTGCTGCCGAGGCCGCGCCTGCAGAAGTCCTCGAGCCCGCGGAACGGCGTCGTGCGCGGCAGGCCGTCGACGACGTCGGCATCGGTGGTGCCGCCCTTGGCGAAGAACATCACGCGGAGCAGCGGCATGTGTTTGCCTTCGCCCTTGTCGGCGAGAGTGCTCGGCGCCGCGAGCAGGCGCACCGTCGCGCCGCGTTCGCAGTCGGCGGGCAGTTCGATCCAGCCCTTCGGCGGGGCGAACGCGATGCCGGCGCGCGGCTCCGGCACCGCCTTCTGGGCGAGCAGCGACGCCGCGGACGACGCAAGGAGGAAGAGCGCGAGAGCGTGCCGGAGCGAAGGCATCGCGGGATCATGCCCGCGGCGGGCTCGGGTGTCAGCGGGCGCGCATCCGGCGCGAACGGCGGCGGCCGCCGCGATTCGAAGTCGCGTGGCATTCGGCGAGCCTCCGTGCATTGTGCTGCCATGACCGCGTCCGCCGCCCGCTCCACCGTCGCCCTGCGCGGTGTGCACAAGTCCGTGCGCGAGGGCGGCGTCGCACGGCCGATCCTGAGCGGGGTCGACCTCGACGTCGCGGCGGGGGAAGCGGTCGCGATCCTCGGGCGCAGCGGTTCGGGCAAGTCGACGCTGCTCAACCTGATCGCCGGCATCGACGACGCGGATGCGGGCGACATCGTGACGGCCGGCGTCGATGTCGGCCGGGCGACCGAACGCGAACGGGCCGCGCTGCGGGCGCGCGCGATCGGCTTCGTCTTCCAGTCGTTCCACCTGCTGCCGACGCTCACCGTCGCCGAGAACATCGCGCTCCCGCTCGAACTCGCCGGCGTCGCTGCGGCGCCGGCGAACGCGCGCGTCGCGGAGCTGCTCGCGCGCATCGGCCTCGGCGACCGGGCCGATGCATGGCCCGACGTGCTCTCCGGCGGGGAGCAGCAGCGGGTCGCGGTCGCGCGCGCGCTCGCGCCGAAGCCGGCGGTGCTGCTGTGCGACGAGCCGACGGGCAATCTCGACGACGCGTCCGCGCGCATCGTGCTCGATCTGCTGGTCGAACTGCGCGCCGCGCAGGGCTGCGCACTCGTCGTGGTCACGCACAGCCAGGAGACCGCGGCACGCTGCGATCGGCGGCTGCACCTCGAAGGGGGTGCGCTGCGGTGAAGCTCCTGCTGCGACAGGGTGTTCGGCACCACCGCCGGCACCCGCTCCAGACCCTGCTGACGCTGTTCGGCATCGCCGTCGGAACGGCGATGGCGTGCGCGATGCAGCTCGCGCAGGGCACCGCGGAGCGTGCGTTCGATCGTGCGATCGAGATCGTCGCGGGCACGTCGACCCACACGGCGACCGCGGGCCCCGACGGCATCGAACTCGAGCGCTGCGCCGCGCTGCGCGCGCGCCTCGGCGGCCGCGGCGTCGCGCCCTCGATCACTGCGGTCGTGCGTGTGCCGGGCTCGGCGCAGCGCACGGTGCTGCGCGCGTTCGGCGTCGATCCGTTGGCGGACGCGGATCTGCGGCCGTGGGCGAGCGCGAACGCGCGCGCCGGCGCGACGCCGCTGCCCGTCGCCGAACTGATGACCGTGCCCGGTGCGTTCGTCGCGACCGACGCGGTGCTCGCGCGCCTCGGGGTGAAAGCGGGAGGCGCACTGCCGATCACGGTTGCGGGGCGGCCGTTCGTCGCGCGCTGCCTCGGCGCGCTGCCCGTCGCGGCGGATGTCGGCAAGGGGCTCGACGACGTGCTCGTGGTCGACCTCGCGACTGCACAGGAGTGGACCGGGCGCACCACGCGCGTCGATCGCATCGACCTGCGCCTCGCGCCCGATCTGCTGCCCGACGGCATGGACGAACGCGCGGCGCTCGCTCTCGCCGCGGAGCAGCTCGGACCGGGTGTACGCATCGTCGAAGCCGGCGCGCGCAGCGGCGGCCTCTCCAAGCTCGCGCGCGGCTTCCGCATCAACGTGCGGGCGCTGAGCCTGCTGTCGCTGCTGGTCGGCGCGTTCCTCGTGCACGAGACGATGCGGCTGTCGGTGGTGGCGCGGCGGCGTTCGTTCGGCGTGCTGCGGGCTCTCGGCGCCCGCGGGCCCGTGCTCGGCTTCGTCGTCGCCAGCGAAGCGGCTCTGCTCGGACTCGTCGGCAGCGTGGCGGGTGCGCTGCTCGGCACGATGCTGGCGCAGGTCCTGCTCGACCCTCTCGTGCGCACGCTGAACGACCACTACGCGACCTTCGAGCTGCACGGGGTCGAACTCGATCTCTCGGTGCTCGCGGCGAGCACGCTGCTCGGCACGCTCGTCGCCGTGCTCGCGGCGCTCGGCCCCGCGGTCGCTGCGTCGCGTGTGCCGCCGCGCGAGGTGCTCGTCGTGCACGCCGCGGTGTCCGTCGGGCGACGATGGCGCGCGCCGGTCGTCGGCGCGGTCGCGGCGCTGTGCGCGTGGCTGTGTCTGTCCACGACCGGCGATCGGCTGATCCAGGGCTACGTCGGCACGCTGGCGATGATGGTCGCCGCCGTCGCGTTCGTGCCGCCGGCTCTCGGTGGGCTGCTCGCGGTCGCGGCGGCGCTCGTCCGTCGCGCCGGACCGTTCGTGCGCTACGTCGTGCGCGGCACGGCAGCGGCGCGCGACCACCTGGCGATGCCGGTCGCTGCGATGGTGCTCGCGCTCGCCTCGACGATCGGCCTCGCCACGCTCGTCGGCAGCTTCCGCACGAGCGTCGCCGAATGGCTCGGTCAGGTGCTGCCGGCCGACGTCTACGTCATGGTGCCGGGCGGCGTCGACGAACGGCCGCGCTCGGCCATCGCGCCCGAGATCGTGGCGGCGCTGCGCGGCGCACCGGAGGTCGCGGAGTCGACGACGTACCAGCGCACGCTGGTGCGCGTTCGCGCGGGGCGCGGTGACGACGACGTCGAACTCGTCGGCATGGACCCGACCGACGCCGTGAAGCGCGGCTTCCCGTTCGTCGCCGGCGACGACGTGGCGGGGCGCGAGTCGATGGTGCGCGGCGAGAGTGCGTGGGTGTCCGAGCCCCTGTCGTTCCGCTTCGGCCTCGCCGTCGGCGACCCGATCGTCGTCACGACACCGGCAGGTGAAGCGACGCTGCCGATCGGCGGCATCTACCGCGACTACAGCAACGAGCGCGGCGAGGTCATCGTCGGCAAGGCGTGGTTCGATGCCCATCTCACGGGCGGCGTCACCGCGGTGTCGCTGCACGTGCACGACGGGCGCGACGTCGACGCGGTGGTCGCGGATCTCCGTCGCCGCGCGGCCGACGCCGCCGAACAGGACGTGCAGATCCGTTCGCAGCGGGACCTGCGCGAAGGTTCGCTCGCGATCTTCGACCGCAGTTTCGCGATCACCGGCGTGATGCGGCTCCTCTGTCTGATCGTCGCGTTCTTCGGCATCTGCTCCGCGTTCGCGTCGCTGCAGCTCGAGCGCGGCAGCGAGATCGGGTTGTTGCGCTGCCTCGGCGCGCGGCCCGCACAGATCGGCGGGATCGTGCTGGGGCAGACCGCGGTGCTCGGTGCCTGCGCCGGCCTGCTCGCGCTGCCGGTCGGCGCGCTGCTCGGGCACGTGCTCGCGGCGGTGATCAACAAGGTGTCGTTCGGCTGGTCGCTGCCCGTCGTGCAGGTCCCCGTGTCCGCGGCCGGTGAAGTCGTGGCGCTGGCGATCGTCGCCGCGGTGCTCGCGGGCGTGCAGCCCGCGTTCCGCTTCGCGCGCATGCGGCCGGCGGAGGTCCTGCGGGAGGCATGATGCGCGCGAAGTCCGATCTCCCGGTCGTCGCCGCGACGTGCGCGCTGCTGGCCACGGCGTGCGCAGACCCGGTCGTCCCGACGTCGAGCATGAGTGTCGGGGACGCGCTCGGCGGCGCCGACACCGGCTTCGCGCGCGCCGTCGCGCCGCCCGACCTGCGGTTTCCGCGCGACCACGGCGCGCATCCCGAGTTCCGCACCGAGTGGTGGTACGTGACGGGCAACCTCGACGCCGCGGACGGCAAGCGCTTCGGCGTGCAGCTCGTCTTCTTCCGCCAGGCGCTCGCGGCGAACGTTCCCGCGCGCCCGGCGAACGCGGCGGCGCGCGACGTGATCCTGGCCCACGCGGCGCTGACCGACGTCGACGGCGATCGCCACTTCGCCGAAGAGCGCACCGGGCGCCTCGCGGGGGGCATGGCGGAACTGCGCGGCCCCGACGAAGGCGGCTTCCGGGCCGTGTGCGCCGACTGGAGCGCCGTCGCGGTCGCGGAAGGCGACGGCTTCCTGCCGCTCGATCTGCGCGCGGGCGGCCGCGGGTTCGCGTTCGATCTCCGCGTCGGACCCGGCAAGCCGCCTGTCCTGCAGGGCGATCGCGGCCTGAGCCGGAAGGGCGATGAGCCGGGCAACGCGTCGATCTACTACTCGATGACGCGTGTGCCGATCGAAGGCACGGTGCGCGTCAGCGGTGCGCCGCTCGCCGTGCGCGGCCTCGCGTGGATCGACCGCGAGTGGAGCACGTCGGCGCTCGGCCGCGACCAGGTCGGCTGGGACTGGTTCTCCCTGCAGCTCGACGACGGCACGGACCTGATGCTCTACCAGCTGCGCAAACGCGACGGCTCCATCGATGCGAACAGCCGCGGCGCGATCGTGGGCGCCGACGGCCGCATCGAAGTGCTGCCGCCGGGAGCGCTGGTCGCGACGCCGAGCGGCGAGTGGACCGCGCGCGACGGCGGGGCGCGCTATCCGGCGCGGTGGCGGCTCACGAGCACGTCGCCGCCGCTCGATCTCGAAGTGACGCCGCTGCGTGCCGACCAGGAACTGCGTGTCCTCGTGCGCTACTGGGAAGGCGCGGTCGCCGTGCGCGGCAACCTTGGCGGCGCGGCCGTCGCCGGTCGCGGCTATCTCGAAATGACGGGATACACGACGGCGCGGTGAGGGGGTTGTCGCGCGCCGGTCAGCGCGTCGGCGCGGGTGCCGGTGCGGCGTGCCAGACGAACACGCGCATGTGCGGCGCCTCGTCGCGGTACTTCGCGAGCAGCGTCGCGCGCATCGGCGTCACCACGACCGCGTCGCCGCGGCGCGTCGTGCGTTCGAAGTCGACGACGGCCCAGCTGCAGTCGCCGCTCGGGCAGTTGGCGCGTGCGCCGAGCAGGCGGTGTTCGACACGGACGTCGTCGCCGCCGATGCCGAGCAGCAGCGAGACCGCCGTCGCGACGTCGCGCGCGACGATCGGCTTGCCGTCCCGGTCGACGTCCTGGAAGGCCAGCTGGCTCGTGGCCCGGTCCATCGCCTCGACGCCGCCGTCCTTGTCGAACGTGCACGCGAAGCCCTCTTCGTCGTGCATCGGCTCGAACGCGCGCTGCAGCTGGTCGCGGTCACGTTGCTCGATCGCGCGCATGATGCTGCGCGCCGCCTCGAGCACGGCGCCCGGCCCCGGCACCGGGGCCGTGGTGAGCGGGGGCGCAAGCCGCGCCTCGGCGAAGGGAAGGACGGCGGTCAGCGCACACAGTGCGGCCGCGGCGGATCGGAGGCTCAGGGTCATGATTGGCTCTTCGGCGAGGATGCGACCTGGACGTCGCGACGGTCGGGTGTGTTAGCGGCTCGGCGCCGCATTCCGGCGCGGCCGTTCCGGTCATGCAGCAAGGCTGTGTGAAGACGGCACGCGGCTTGACCCCCGCTTGCAGCGCCACGACCATCCCGGCCCATGCCGCTTCCCCCGTCCGCACTGCTCGAGATCGCGCACGCCAGCGAACCGCCGCGGCGCTTCGAGCTCGGCGCCGGGAAGGTGCGCATCGGCCGCGCGCGCGAGAGCGAGATCCTCGTGCCCGAGGCGCACGTGTCGAAGGCACACGCCGAGATCTGCTACGAGGGCGACTCCTTCCACGTCGTCGACGTCGGCAGCCGCGCAGGCGTGCTCGTGAACGGGCATCGTGTGCAGCGGCGCCCGCTCGCCGACGGGGACGTGATCGAACTCGGGCCCGAATCGCCGGTGCGGCTCACGTTCCGCGCTTCGCCGAGGCAGCAGCTCGCGCAGGAGGCGCGGGTGCTCACGGACGTGTCGGGCGACATGGCGCGCGGCGGCATGGCGCGGCTCGCGCGCTTCTTCGAGTTCAGCCGCAAGCTCGGCGGCGGCTTCACTCTCGAAGAAGTGCTGCAGGACGTCGTCGACCTCGCGATCGACGTCACGGGCGCGGAGCGCGGCATGTTGATCCTGCAGCGCGACGACGAGTCCCTCGAGACCCGCGTCGCACGGGCCGCCGGCGGTCGCGACCTCGATCGCGAGGTCGTGAAGGCGAGCGAGACGCTCGTGCGCCAGACCATCGAGACGGCGAAGGCGCGCATCGTCGCGGACGTCGCCGACGCGATCGACCTCGCGCAACAGGCGAGCATCATGTCGCTGGAGCTGCGGTCCGCGGTGACGCTGCCGATCGTCCGCGCGACCGGCGAGACCGGCGCCGGCGCGGTGTTCGGTGTGCTCTACCTCGACAGCCGGAAACGGCGCGGTGGTTTCGACGGCTTCGACCTCGGCATCCTCGAGCGGCTGGCGCAGGACGCGTCGTCGGTCATCGAGAGCGCCCGCCTGTTGCGCGAGGCGGAGGAGAAGCGCCGCATCGAACGTGAGGTCGCGACCGCGCGGGAAGTGCAGGAAGCGCTGCTGCCGGACGAGTTCTCGTCGACACCGGTCTTCGAGGTCGCCGGCGTGTGCGAGCCGTGCAACGAGCTCGGAGGCGATTACGTCGATCAGTTCGACCTCGGCGACGGACGCCAGGCTCTCGTGGTCGCCGACGTGTGCGGCAAGGGCATCGCCGCGTCGCTGCTCGCCGCGGCGCTGCAGGGCGCGCTCGCCGCGGAGATCGCGCAGGACCGGCCGCTCGGTGAGATCGTGCAGCGTGTGAACCGCGTGCACAGCCGCCTCGCGCCGGTCGGCAAGTTCATCACGATGCTCGTCGCGCTGCTCGAGAAGGACGGCACGCTGCGCTTCGTCAACGCGGGGCACTGCACGCCGCTGCACGTGCACGGCGGTCGCGTCGTGCGGCCTGGACCGGCCGGCATGGCGCTCGGGCTCGACGAGGACGCCGTCTACGAAGCCGGCGAGATCCGCATGGCGCCGGGGGACGCGGTCGTGCTCTACACGGACGGCGTCATCGAGTGCGAGGGGCCGGGGCGCGAGCTGTTCGGCGACGAACGGCTCGAGCAGCTGCTCTTGAAGGGCCGCATCGCGTCGGCGAAGCAGGGGCTCGCCGACGTTCGCGACGCGGTCGACGCGTTCCGCCGCGGGACGCCGGTGTCCGACGACCTCTCCGTGCTCGTTGTCCGTCGCCGATGAGCGCGGCGAAGGCGGCGCGCGCGGGCCTGCGGGTGGCGCTGCTGCGCGGCGTCAACGTCGGCGGCAGCAAGAGAGTGCCGATGGCGGAACTGCGCGACCTCGCGGAAGCGCTCGGCTGGCAGAGTGTGAGAACCTACATCCAGAGCGGCAACGTCGTGTTCGCCGCGAAGGGGAGCCATGCCGCGCTCGAAGGGGCGCTCGAGGCCGCGATCGAAGAACGCTTCGGCTTCGCGGTTCCCGTGATCGTGCGGCCGGCGGCGTGGTGGCTCCACGAAGCGGCGGGCAGTCCGTTCGCCGACGCCGAGAGCGCGCGGGCGAACCTGCTGCACCTCGGGGCCGCGAAGGGAGAGCCTGCGAGCGGCGCGGTGAAGTTGCTCGCGCCGTACTGCACACGCGGCGAACGGGTCGTGATCCGCGGCGACGCGATCTGGATCGACTACCGCTCTGGCGTGGCCGGCTCGAAGCTGCTGCCGGCGGTCGTCGACCGCGCGGTGGGCTCCGTCGTCACGATGCGCAACTGGAAGTCCGTGGGCGCGATCGCCGAGCTGCTCCGTTCCGGCTCGGATTGATCACTCCGCCTTCAGTTCGCCGCGGCGCGCCTTCTCGCGCCACTCCGCTTCGATCGCGGGGATGCGCGGCTTCAGCTTGTTGGCGCGCGGCGTCACGACGACGCCTTCCGGCGACACGGTGACGTTGCGTTCGAACGCGTCGACGTAGCCGGGCGGCGGCACCCGCTCGTGCGCCATCGCGCCGCGCGACAGGATGCCGCGCAGGAACGCCTCCGCTTCGTCGCGGGTGAGGGCGTCGCCGCGACGGCCGGCGTACAGGTTGATCGCCATGTCGACGGCGGGGGACGCATCGTCCTCGCGGATCTGCACCGGGAAGAACGAACCGATCCATCGCGACAGCTCGCTGCGATCGAGGAAGCCGTCGCCGTTCGTGTCGGCCGCCGGCAGCACGCGGGCGTGTTCCTGGAACGCCGCCTCCGTGTGCTCGCGACCCCATGGCTTCGTGCGTGCCGTGACCCAGTCGTTGAGTCCGAGCCAGTCGATGATCGCGACGTCGCGGAGATACCAGCCGGTCGTGCCGACGACCGCGTCGACCTGCACCGGGATGTCGTCGGGGTCGGTGTTGAAGTCGCCGCGCGGCGGATACCGCGTCTGGAAGTGCGCGAGCGCCGCTGCGATCTGGTTGCAGCGCATGCCGACGAAGTGGATGTGCAGGAACATCTGCAGCGAGTCGTGCCAGCGCCAGATCGGGCGGAGCACGGCGGGCACACGGTCGGCGAGCGGCGTGACGCCGTTCATCGGCATGTCGCGGCTGATCCAGAAGTGCACCCAACCGGCGGTCGACGCGACGAACGTCAGCGCGAGGAGCGTGATCGTCGGCCACACACGCGGCATCAGCTGCGCGCCCATCGCGGCGAGCGACAGCCAGCCGATCGGCACGAGCTGGCTCAGCACGCGGTACTCGAAGTGGTCGCCGCCGACCTGGTACACGTAGTAACCGACGTGGATCACGATCGCGCCGAGCGCGGCGAACGCGGGCATGCGCCGCATCGTCGTTGCCAGCAGAGAGGCGCGGTGCCGCCACGTGTCGTGCGCCGCCCACAACGCGGCGACCGGGAACCACAGCCAGAGCCCGTGCTCGAAGAGGAAGCACTTCAGGAATGGCACGCCGGCCTCCGGCCACGGCTCGACGACCTTGGCGTAGTACGTGTTCGGGAGCCAGTCGCCGTAGAACCAGCGTCGCCACGCGACGTGCAGCGCGACGAGCACGAGCGGCAGCAGGCCCGTCATCAGCGCGCGCAGGCTGCGGTTGGCGCGATCGAATGCCAGCGGCGCTGCGGCTGCGGTGGCCGCGACGAAGAGGAGCCCGTCGGGTCGCGTCAGCGCGGCGAGCGCGGCAGCCGCGGACCACTTCACCAGCCAGCGTGCATCGCGGCGCTCGGACGGCACGAACGCGAGAACGACCCACACGAGATGCGCGAGGTTGAAGAGTGCGGTCTCGAGGCCGCTCGTCATCCACTGCAGGAACGAACGGTTGCCGACGATGCAGGCGAGCGTGAGGAGCGCGATCGCGTCGCCGACGCGTTCGCCGGAGCGTCGCCGGAGCCGGAGCGCCGTGGTCGCGATCACCACGAACTGGCAGATGCCGAACGCGATCGACAGCACGTTCGCGGCTGCGGGCGGCTCGACGCCGAAGAACCTCCACACCGCCCACAGCAGCAGCGCCCACGAGAAACCCGTGTAGCCCTCGACCGGCTGGAACGGCGGCGGGTTCCAGACGAGGCCGTGGCCGGCCATCGCGTTCGACACGTAGCGGAACGTGATGAACGCGTCGTCGCAGAGGAACGCGAGCGCCGACGCACCCACGATCGTCACGGCGAGGAGGATCAGCAGGACCGCGGCGCGCATCGCGGCGGGATGCTAGCACTACTTTGTCAGTCGAAGCGCGCGGGCGAGTCCGCTACGCCTCTACCCGCGATACGACGGCCTTCTTCTGGCCAGCCGGGTTGCCGAACTTGTCGGTCGCCGGCGTGTCGACCGGCTCGTACATCATGTTGCGCCGCTGCGGCACGAAGCCCGCGTCCTTGATGTGGCGTTCGATCTCGGGGATCGACGTCGGGTGCGTGCAGCCCGCCGAGCTGACGACGTTCTCTTCGAGCATCGCGCTGCCGAAGTCGTCGGCACCCATCGAGAGTCCGATCTGGCAGACCTTCATGCCCTGCGTGACGAAGCTCGACTGCACGTGCGGCACGTTCTGCAGGTAGAGCCGCGCGAGCGAGAGGGTCCGCAGGTATTCGGCGACCGTCGCCTTCAGGCCGCCGCGGTCGGCGAGCAGCTTCGTGCCGAGCGGCGTGTGGTCGGGCTGGTAGGTCCACGGGATGAACGCGGTGAACACGTTCGTCTCGGCCTGCAGCTCGCGGATGCGCGTCATGTGCTCGATGCGATCGGCGTCCGTCTCGACGTGGCCGAACATCATCGTCGCGGAGCCCTTGCCCCCGAGCATCGCCCACTGGCGCATCACTTCGAGCCACTCCTCGGTGGTCGCCTTCTTGGGCGCGATGACCTTGCGCACGCGTTCGACGAGGATCTCGGCGCCGCCGCCCGGGATCGAGTCGAGGCCGGCGGCCTTCAGGTCCTGCAGCACCGCGCGCACTGGCCGCTTCTCGAGCTTGCTCAGGTGCGTGATCTCGGGCGGGCTCATGCCGTGGATCCACACCTGCGGGTAGCGCTGCTTCAGGTCGCGGAAGAGTTCGGCGAACCAGTCGCTCTTGAGCCGCGGATGGTGGCCGCCCTGCAGCAGGAGCTGGATGCCGCCCTTCTCGACGAGCTCGTCGACCTTCTTGTAGATGACGTCGCGCGTCAGCACGTAGGCGTCCGCCGCGTCCGGCGAACGGTAGAACGCGCAGAAGCCGCAATCGGTGACGCAGACGTTCGTCGGGTTGATGTTGCGGTCGACGATGTAGGTGACGCGCAGCTTGCCGTCGGATTGCGGCGGGTGGAGGCGCAGGCGCACGTCGTTCGCGAGCATGCCGAGCGACGGCTGGTCGAGACCGCGGTAGAGCAGCAGCGCCTCGTCGGGCGTGAGCGCGCCGCCGGAGACGGCCTTCTGGCTCGCGTCGCGGAGACGGATCGGGTCGGCGGTGACGGCGGGCGTCATGGGGGAGGGAACGGTAGGGGGCCGGGCGCGGCGGGTGAAGCCCAACGTCGCGGCGCCGCCGCGAATTGCCCGCTGGCGGGCGACCCCGGGCCGCGCGACCATGCGCCGATGGCGAGCCGCTACTCGTTCCTGGTCGAAACGTACGCGAGCGAGATCCTGAAGGTGCTGACGGTCTGGTGGATGGCGCAGGAAGAGGATCTCGACGCGAGGCCGCGCGCGAGCGACCGGCGCGGTCGAACGCTGCGCGAGCACATGATCCACCAGTGCCAGAGCGAGAACGGCTGGTTCACCGGCATGTTCGGCATCGCCGTTCCCGGCGACGTGCTGCCGGCGGAGCCTTCGCGGCGATCGTTCCTGCGCCACTACGCAGCAGCGGCCGAAGCGCGTCGCCTCTCGCTCGCGAACAAGGACGACGCGTGGTGGGAGACCGAGGCCGCGTTCTTCGAGACGATGCGGTCCCGCACCTGGATCATGGTGCGGCGCATCGCACACACGGCCCATCACCGCGGGCAGCAGACCGCGATGCTGCGCCGCCTCGGTCGCGACCTCTACAGCACGTACGGACCGACCGCGGACACCGGCGGGCTGGCGAAGGACAAGCCGCCGGTCGTCTACCCGTTCCCCGGCGTCGAGGCTCTCCTCGCCGCGGAAGCGCGCCCCGGCGCGGCGACGCCGTTGCCGCCGCCGGTCGCGCGCGCGGTGACGGAACGACCCTCGGCGTAGTCGCGGTCGTCGTCTGCCTTGCCGGGCAGGGTTCTCGGATCGCCCGCGGTTACCATCCGCGCCACTCCGGGGGTTCCGAATGGATCGATCAGGGTCGCATCGTTCTTCCGTCGCACTGCTGCTCGCGTGCGCTCTCGCGTCGTGCACTCACCACGCGGGCGTGCTGAAGCGCTACGACGACAAGAAGCCGGTCGCCGGGACCGAGCAGTTCGTGCCCGGCGCCGCGACGACATGGACCTTCACGTTCGATCCGAAAGCGCAGGGCGGTCTGGTGCGCGGTTCGGTCGCCGCCGCGACCGAGGCCACGCTCGAGTTCGACATCGAGTCGCACGTCGTCGACGCGAAGAACGACTACGACGTCGCCGAGGCGATCGTGCTGCGTGCGATCCTGGCGCCGTTCTACCTGGTGTTCCTCGGGCCCGTGTTCGGCGCGGACGTGCGGGACTACGGCGGCGACGGCTCGGTCGGAGTCGGGGATCGCCTTCTCAACGCGGTCCACGTGATCAACCCGCTGATGGCGTGGCCGCTCGGCACACCCACAGCGGGCGAAGACCACGTCGTCGAGGTGCGCCGCGAACGTCTGCCGGCGAAGGTGTGCCCTCCACTGGCCCTCGAACTCGCGATCCTCGGCCGCGGAACGACCGCGACGCTGCCCGTGGTCGTCGCGGCCGATGGCAAGTTCGAGGTCGATGCGATGCCCGTCGTCGCGCAGGTGTGGGACCAGGGCGTGCGGGCCGAGCTGCGCGACCGCAACACCGGCCGCGTCGAGCCGGTCCCCGGCTTCGGTCCGCGCCTCGGCCAGTACCTCGCGAGCACCGGGCTCCTGGTCGAGCTGGAGTGGGGCGTCGCGCGCGCTGCGGACACACGTTCCGCGTACGAGAAGTTCCGCGTTGCCCATGCGAATTCGCGGTACGAGGCCGAGATCGGGGAGCGCCTCGCCGAGATCGACTGGCGCGACGCGATCCGCGGCGACCGCACGTCGCTGCTGGTCTTCGCCGCGACGCGGCCGACCCACCCTCGCGCCGCCGAGGCGAAGGCGCGCGTCGAGGAACTCGACTGGCAGGAGGCGGTGGGGGCCGACACGATCCGTGCCTACGAGATGTTCCTCGCCGCGCAACCCGACGGGCTGCGCGCGGAGATGGCGCGGCGGCGCCTGGCCGATCTCGGCGCCGTGCGCGATCGGGAACGCGCGCTTCGCGTCGACACGCCGGAGGCGTACCGCCGCTACCTCGCGGACCACCCGGACGCATCCGACGCGGATGCCGTTCGTGCGCGCATCGCGTTGCTCGACGAGCAGGCCCCGGTCTGGCAGGCGACCTGCGCGACGGGCACCGCCGACGCGTTCCGTGGCTTCGTCGCGAAGAACCCCGCGAGTCCCTGGGTCAACGCGGCGCAGCGTGCGCTGCAGGATCTCGAAGGGCGCGACATCGTCGACCTGATCGAAGAGGGCAAGATCGAGGTCGGCGCGTCCGGCGGCGGCATCCAATCCGCCGGCCTCGACGTGAAGCGCCTCGCGCCGTACCCGCTCGTGGTGAGGGTGCCGGCTGGCACCTACCTCGTCGCCTCGCGATCGTCCGCCCAGAACATGGTCGTCACGCGCGACACCACGATGAAGCTGACCGACGTGGCGTCGTTCGTGCGACTCGACGTCGCGTGCGCGAACAAACCGAAGGACATCCCGCACTCCGGGGACTCGTTCGCCCTCGAGCGGCCGGCTCACAACGGCCAGCTCGCCCGCCTCGCCGCGGTGCTCGATCGCGCCAAGGTCGACTACGCGACGCGTCAGGCCGCCGTGTGGATCGTCACGGACGACGCGACGTACGGCGGGCTCGGCATCCTCGTCTCCCGCCCCATGGGGGCGATCTCGGGCGGCAGCCGGGTGATCGGCCCCGAAGCGGCGGCTCGCGCGCTGCAGCTGTGTGCGGACGCCGGCATCGAGATCCGAGGCACGCAGCTTCTCGCGGATCGGGAGTCCTTCGCGCCGCAACTGCCGGACGGCGAACTCAAGACGTGGCTGGCTGCGCAGCAACCGTCGCCGCAGAAGCAGTGACCGAGGTCGTGCGTCGCTGCCGAAGCCACGAGTAGTATCGGGCGGTGCTCGCCGATCTCGACCTCGCCGTTCTTCGCGACTTCGGCACGGCGCTCCTGATCGGCGGCCTGATTGGCGTCGAGCGCGAGAAGCGCAACACCCGCGAGGGGTACGGGGTCGCCGGCTTGCGCAGCTTCGTGTTGCTGTCGCAGCTCGGGGCGATCGGCGGCTGGCTCGGCATGCGTCTCGGATCGCCGTGGATCCTCGGGGCGACGCTGCTCGCGGCTGCAGCCGTGGTGCTCGCCGGCTACGCGACTTCGACGAAGAAGTACCCGGACAGCCTCGGCATCACGACCGAACTGGCGGCGCTCGTCGTGTGCCTGCTCGGCGCGCTCGTGACGACGGGTTATCGCGAACTGGCGATCGGGCTCGCGGTCACGACGGCGGCGCTGCTCGCCTACAAGCAGCCGCTGCACGACCTCGTCGGACGGCTGGGCTGGAACGACGTGCTCGTCGGCCTGCGCTTCCTGCTCGCGACGTTCATCGTGCTGCCGCTCCTGCCGAACGAAGCGATCGACCCGTGGGGCGCGATCAACCCGTACACGCTCTGGCTGCTCGTGTTGCTGATCTCCGGGCTCTCGCTCGTCGGCTACGTGGTCACACGATGGCTCGGGCCCGGCAAGGGCATCGGCGCGACCGCGGCGGCCGGCGGTCTCGTCAGTTCGACGGCGGTCACGCTGACGTTCGTGAAGCAGAGCCGCGAACCCGGCGCCGGGGGGCGACAGCTCGCGGGCGGCATCCTCCTGGCGTGGGGGATCATGTTCGTGCGCGTGCTCGTCGCCGCGAGCGTCGTGTGTTCGGCGATGTTCCAGAGAATGCTGCCCGCGTTCGGTGCGATGGCCGCGGCGAGCGCGATCGCGGCGGCCGTGTGCCTGCGCACGGGCGGCACGGTCGAGCCGCAGGCGGCGGCGGTGGTTCCGGTGAAGAACCCGTTCTCGCTCTGGTCCGCGTGCAAGTTCGCGGCCCTGTTCGCCGGAGTGCAGCTCCTGCTGAAGCTCGGCCAGCACCATCTGCCGGCCTCGGGTGTCTACGCGGTCGCGGCGATCGCGGGCCTGACCGACGTCGACGCGATCACGCTGTCGATGGCGGAGCAGGCGTCCGCATCGCCGGGGCTCGTGGCGACCGCGGTCACCGCGATCCTGGTCGCGGTCGTCAGCAACACGCTGGTGAAGGCGTCGATCGCCTCCGTGCTCGGACACCGTCTCTCGCGTCCGGTCTGGCTCGGCACCGTCGGGATCCTGCTCACCGGCGTCGGCGCGCTGATGGTCTCGTAGGAGCGCGTGCGGAACGTGCGCCCCGCCCGTGGGCGGGGCGCGGCGGTTCGGCGCGGGCTCAGCCCTTCATCGCCTTCTTCGCGGCCTTCTCGGCGCGTTTCTCCTTCAGGGTCTTCTGCGCCTTCTTCTTCTCTTCCTTCTTGCCTTGTTGGCCCTTGGCCATGGTGTCCTCCGTGGGGATCGACGAGGGTGGTCGGGGATCGTGGCGGCGAAGCGCCGCACGTCGTCGCGGGACGCCCGCGACGCGGACAAGGTGCGCGGAGCACGCACCAATGTCCAGTGGCCGCTTCGTGCAGCTCACCGGAACGGATCGGCGAAGCGCGGGTCGTGCACCAGCTCGTGATCGGTCAACGTCTCGAGGAACGCGATCAGGTCGGCGCGGTCGCGCGATGTGAGCGGGAAGCCGATCGTCGACGTGGTCATCGAGGCCGTCGTCGCGGTCGGGCCGTCGTCCGGACGTCGCCCCGCCCAGCCGGATCCGTCGGCGGATGTGCCACCGAGTCGAACATCGAGTCGCGGGTGTTCCTTCACGCCGTGCGAATAGAACCGCAGCACTTCGTCGAGCGTGGCGAACCGGCCGTCGTGCATGTACGGCGCGGTCAACGCGATGTTGCGCAGGGAAGGAGCGCGGAACTTCCCGGCGTCGGCGGAGCGCTTCGTGACGGCACCTTGGCCGAGGTCGAGGGGACGGCGGCCGTCGTCGAGCCCGTTGTTGGTGCACTCGTCCGACCCGAACGCGTCCGGGCGCAGAGGGCCTGCGTTGGTGCACGTCCGCATGCGGCGAACGT
The DNA here is from genome assembly GCA_016794565.1 of Planctomycetota bacterium. GTDB lineage: Bacteria > Planctomycetota > UBA1135 > UBA1135 > UBA2386 > JAEUHQ01. The sequence goes on from JAEUHQ010000072.1 coordinate 17,090, forward strand.
GGCACGAGGCGCAGCTCGCCTGTTCGTCGGACTGGCCGAAGAAGAGTCGCTTGCCGCGATTCTCCGCGTCGCTGAAGTCGGGAAAGGCGGCGCGCACGTCGCCGGTGACCGCGAGGCCACGGTCGTACCTGGAGTCGACGCTCGCGATGGCGCGAACGAACATCGCGAGCGCCGCCGCCACTCGGGGTGTGTCGATCGTGGGATCGCCGAACGCGCGCCGGAACAGCTCCGCGTAACCAGGTTCCGAACGCAGCCTGGCGAGCATCGTGTCGAGGTCGAGGCCCATCTCGATCGGATCCTGGATCGGGCGCAGCACCATGTCCTCGAGGCTCGGGCTGCGACCGTCCCAGAAGAAGGGGCCGTCGTGCTCCGCGAGATCGACGATGGCCATCGAATTGCGCGCGGTCGAACGACCGTCGAAGCCTCGGCTCCTGGCGCGATCGTCGGCGAAGGCGAGCGACTGCCGGTGGCACGTGGCGCACGACGTCGTCCTGTTCTTCGACAGGAGCGGGTCGTGGAAGAGCACGCGGCCGAGTGTCGCGCGTTCGTTGCCCGACGGATCGGGCGGTTGGGGCGCGTTACCCTCCGGTAACGACGCGGGGCCGCCACAGCCGCGGCCGAAGACCCGCTTCGGGAGGCGGTAGTCGATGGTTCCATCGGGCAGATGGAACCGCGGCTCCTGGCCGAGCACGGGCATCGGCGCCAAGGTGAGAAGGGCGATGAGCGAACGGACGGCGATGGACCGCATCGCGGACTCCGGGGCATTCGGTGGCGGCGACGCCCGCTCTTCGCAACGAGGATGCCGCGCCTCGCGTGACACCATGCTCGCCGCTACACCTCCGGGCCCGATGACCGCGAACGCCAGTGCACCGCTGCCGCGCCCGAACCGCCACAAGATGGTGCTCCTCACGTGGGTCGGCATCTGGCCGACGATCACCTGTGTGCTGTGGCTCGTGCTGCCGGCTCTGCTCGCGCGCTTTCCGCTGCCGCTCGTCACGCTGATCGTGACGGCGATGGTGGTGCCGCTGATGGGCTACGTGGTGATGCCGTTCCTCACGAAGCAGTGCCGCGACTGGCTGCACCGCTGACCGCCTGGTCGGCCGATCAGCGCGCGAGCTTCGACAGGTCGGCGACGCGGTTCATCAGCGCGTGCAGCTGCACGAGCAGCGCGAGGCGGTTCTGCCGCAGCGCCGGGTCCTCGGCGTTGACCATCACCTTGTCGAAGAACGCGTCCACCGGAACCTTCAGCGCGGCGCACTCGCGCAGACCGCCCGTGTGGTCGCCGGCGTCGAACTTCGGGTTCGCGGCCGCGCTGACGCGCCGCAGCGCCTCGACGAGGTCCTTCTCGGCGGGGTCCCGCAGCAGCCCGGCGTCGATCGTCGAGCCGGCGAGCGATTCGCTCTTCTTCAGGATGTTGCCGATGCGCTTGTTCGCGTCGGCGAGTGACGCCGCTTCGGGCAGCGTCGCGAACGTTCGCACCGCGGCGAGCCGTCTCGGCACGTCGGCGAGCACCATCGGGCGCTGGCTCAGCACCGCCTCGATCTCCTGCGGCGTGAAGCCCTGCTCCTTCAGGGACGAACCGAGCCGGTCGAACACGAACTCGACCAGCGGCTGCCTGCAGTCCTGGATGCGGGCGCCGAACGCGGGAACGGCGGTCGCGATCAGGTCGTCGAGGCGCAGCGGCAGCTGGCGTTCGACCAGCATGCGGATCACGCCGAGAGCGTGGCGGCGCAGCGCGAACGGGTCCTTGTCGCCCGTCGGCAACTGCCCGATGCCGAAGAGCCCGACGAGCGTCTCGACCTTGTCGGCGAGAGCGACACTGACGCCGACCGGGCCGCGCGGCAGCGAGTCGCCGGCGAAGCGCGGCTTGTAGTGGTCCTCGATCGCTTCCGCGACGTCCGCCGCCTCGCCGTCGTGGCGGGCGTAGTAGCAGCCCATGATCCCCTGCAGTTCGGGGAATTCGCCGACCATGTCGGTCAGCAGGTCGGCCTTGGCGAGTGCGGCCGCGTGTTCCGCCTTCGCAGCGAGCGGGGCGCCGCCGAGGCGTTCGCCGATCGTGCGGGCGATCGTGCGCACACGGTCGACGCGCTCGCCCTGCGTGCCGAGTTTGTTGTGGTAGACGACCTTCGCGAGGCCGGGCAGGCGCTGCGCGAGCGGCTTCTCGAGATCCCGCTCGAAGAAGAACTTCGCGTCGGCGAGGCGCGGGCGGACGACGCGTTCGTTGCCCGCGATCACCGCGCTCGGATCGGCCGGGCGGATGTTGCTCACGACGAGGAACCGATCCGTCAGCCTTCCGGCCGCGTCGAGCAGCGGGAAGTACTTCTGGTTCTGCTTCATCGTGAGGATGAGGCACTCCTGCGGCACCGCGAGGAACTCGGCGGGAAAGCGGCACAGCAGCACGTTCGGCTTCTCGACCAGCGCGGTGACTTCGTCGACCAGTGACTGGTCGTCGATCGGCACGAGGCCCTCCTTCGCCGCCGCTGCCTGCAGCTGGCGCAGCAGCTCCGCGCGCCGCTGCTCGAACGAAGCGATGACGCCGCCTTCGCTGCCGAGCTGGCCGTCGTACGAGTCGGCGTCGCGCACCGCGATGGTCGCCGTCTTCGCCTCGAAACGGTGGCCCTCGGTCGTGCGGTCCGCGGCGAGTCCGAGCGCCTTCACCGGCACGACGTCGGCGCCGTGCAGTGCGAGCAGGCGGTGCGCCGGGCGCACGAACTTCACCGACGTCCAGCCGTCGGCCTCCTGGTACGTCATCACTTTCGGGATGGGCAGCTTGCCGAGCGCGTCGTCGAGCGCCTTCTGCAGCGCCTCGTGCAGCGCCGCGCCGGGCACGACCTTGTCGAGGAAGAGCGTCTCCGCCTTGCCGTCGACCGCGCGCTTCAGCTGCGGGACGACGCCGGCGTCGGCGCCGACGCTCGCGAGCTTCTTCAGCAGCACCGGCGTCGGCTGGCCGGCGGGGTCGAGGCCGATGGCGACGGGCACGAGCTTCTGCTGCACTGCCTGGTCCTGTCCGCGCGCGCGGACGCCGGTCACGTGCACCGCGAGTCGCCGCGGCGACGCGAACGGCGTGGCCCTCGCCGTGCTTCCCGTGAGACCCTGCGCCCTCAGGCTCTCGAAGAGCGTGTTCGCGAACGAAGTGCCGAGTTTGTGCAGCGACTTCGGCGGCAGCTCCTCGACGAACAACTCGACCAGCAGACTCTTCTCGGTCATGGGAAGGGCGGCGGATCCTACGGCGACGGCGGGCGCGGCCGCCACCTCGGGCAGGTCTTCCGCATCCGGTCGCGCGCCGGCGGTTTCCGCGCCAATGCGCTCGGGGAACGGCGCGCGCGGGCGAGTCCGCCCCGAAGCGCGTTCACTCGGCCCGCAGCGCTTCGATCGGGTCGAGGCGCGCGGCACGCTGCGCGGGCAGCACGCCGGCGACGAGGCCGATCGCGATCGACACTCCTTCGGCGAGCACCACGTGCCATCCCGCGATCGCGACGGGCATCGCCGGCGCGATCGCGCGCAGGAGCCACGTGGCCGCGACGCCGACCGCGAGGCCTGCCGTTCCGCCGAGAACCGCGATCGCCGCCGCTTCGCCGAGGAAGAGCCAGCGCAGCTGGTTCTTCGTCGCCCCGATCGCGCGCAGCAGTCCGATCTCCGCGATCCGTTCGCGCAGGGCGATCGTCATGATCGTGAGGATCCCGACGCCGCCGACCACGAGCGAGATGCCGCCGAGCGCCGCGACCGCGAACGTCAGCACCGACAGCACGGAGCCGAGTACTTCGAGCATCTGCTGCTGCGCGGTGATCGTGCAGTCCTCGCCGCCGTGGCGCGCGATCAGCGTGCGACGGATCGAGCCCTTCACCTCCTCGACCGGCGCGCCGTTCGCGAAGAGAACGTCGATCTGCATCAGTCCTTCGCGGTCGAACAGCTCCAGAGCGCGGGCGACCGGCACGTAGACCGCATCGTCGAGGTCGATGCCGAGGAACTGCCCCTTCGGGCTCATCACGCCGACGACGCGGTAGCGGTCGCCGCCGATGCGCACGATCTCGCCGAGCGGGTTCGTGTCGCCGAACAGTTCGCGGCGCACCTTGTCGCCGAGCACGACGAACGCGCGGGCGGCGCGCGGGTCGTCGGGCGGCAGGAACGAGCCGAGCGCCACGGGGAAGCGCCACACCTCGGGCATCGCGGGGCCGACACCATTCGCCATGGCGCGGCGGCTGCGTCCGCCTGCCTCCACCGAGACGTTGCCGAACAGCGACGGATTGATCGCGCGCACGTGCGGCAGCGTGCCGAGCGCCGTGGCGTCGTCGAGTGACAGCGGCCGCACGCTGTTCATCATCGAGCCCGAGACACCGAACGTGGACTTCAGTCCCGGCGTCACCTGCAGCAGGTTCGTGCCGAACTGCGTGAACTGCTCGAGCACGTAGCGCTGCAGCCCGGTGCCGAGCGATGTCAGCAAGACGACCGCGGCGATCCCGACGGCGATGCCGAGCGCGGTGAGGGCGGACCGCAGCGGTTGGCCGCGGATCGCGGAGAAGGCGAAGCCGGTTGCGTCGCGTGCGAGCACGTCACCTCCTCGCGAGGGCCTGCACGGGATCGAGGCGCGCGGCGCGCAGGGCTGGCGCCGTGCCGAACGCGACGCCCGAGACGAGCACGACGAGCCCGGCCGCGAGCGCGGCCCACAGCGGCACGCCGGGCTGCAGGGCGGGCGCGAAGTGCGGCAGCACCCGGCTCGCGAGCTCGCCGAGGAAGAGGCCGCCGAGTCCGCCGAGCAGCGACATCAGTACCGCCTCGCCGAGGAAGAGCGACCGGATGGTGCTCGCGTCGGCGCCGAGCGCTTTCAGCAGCCCGACCTCCGCGCGGCGTTGGGCAACGGCGACGACCATCACGTTCATCACGAGGATGCCGGCGACGAGCAGGCTGATCGCGGCGATGCCGGCGACCGCGAGCGTGAGCGCGCGCAGGATCCCGTCGAACGTCGAACTCAGCGCGTCCTGCGTGATGACGGTGACGTCGTCTTCACCGTCGTGGCGCGCGGTCACGATGCGGCGCACGTCAGTGACGGCCTGCTGCACGGCGTCCTTGCTCGTCGCTTCCGCGATGATGCGGAAGAGCCCCGGACTGTCGAACAGGGCCTGCGCCTGCGTCACGGGGAGCGCGACCATCTCGTCGAGATCCGTGCCGAGCGACATGCCGCCGCTCGCGAGCACGCCAGCCACGCGGAAGCGGCGGTTGCCGACGCGCACGAACTCGCCGAGCGGGCTCTTCGCGTCGAACAATTCGGTGCACACGGTCGCACCGAGCGCGCACACGTTCGCTTCGTCGGGCAGGAATCGGCCGGCCGCGAGCGAGAGGCGGCGCACGGGCAGGAAGTCCGCGGTCGTGCCGATCACCGTCGTCTCGCGCGAACGGCTGCCGAAGGCGACGACCGCACCGCCGACGACGATCGGCGCGAGCCGCCGCACCGCGGGGCTGCGCAGCAACGCGTCGGCGTCCTCGAGAGTCAGGTCGCGCGCGGTCTCCCCGAGCAACGGCGGCGCGCCGCCGGTGGTCTCCGAGCGGCCGGGCAGCACGATGACGAGGTTGTTGCCGAGCGCATCGAACTGGCCGGTCACGAAGTGCCGCGCTGCGTCGCCGAGCCACGTCAGAACGACGACGCCGGCGGTGCCGATCGTCATCGCGGTCACGATGAGCAGCGTGCGCGCGCGCTGCGCGAACAGGCTCCGCGCGCAGAAGGCGAGCGCGTCGAGCCGCTTCACGTCGCCTCCGTCGCGCGCCGGTCGCCGAGCCCGTGCCCGACGTCGGCGACGAGGCGGCCGTCGTCCATGCGCAGGCGGCGGTGGGCTCGCGCGCCGAGTTCCTGGTCGTGCGTGACGACGAGCAGGGTGATGCCCTCGTCGTGCAGGTTCTCCAGCACGCGGACCACGTCGGCGCCGGTGGCGCGGTCGAGGTTGCCCGTGGGTTCGTCGGCGAGCAGCAGCTCGGGCCGCGTGATCGTCGCGCGCGCGATCGCCGTGCGCTGGCGCTGGCCGCCGGAGAGTTCGTCGGGGCGGTGGTGGCTCCGCTCCAGCAGGCCGAAGGCGCGCAGCTGGGCCTCGACGCGCGCCTGCCGTTCGGCGGGCGGCACCTCGGCGAGAACGAGCGGCAATGCGACGTTCTGCGCGGTCGTGAGTCGCGGCACGAGATGGAAGGTCTGGAACACGAACCCGATGCGCAGGCGCCGCACCTTCGCCTGCGCGTCGTCGTCGAGCGCGGTGACGTCGTCGCCGAGGAACCGATACGTGCCCGATGTCGGCCGATCCAGCAGTCCGAGCACGTTGAGCAGCGTCGACTTGCCCGATCCCGAAGGACCCATCAGCGACAGATACTCGCCGCGTCCGACGCGGAGGTCGACGTCACGCAGTGCGTGCACTGCCTGGCCGCCGACGGTGAAGACGCGGCAGACCTTCTGCAGCTCGATCACGGCCGATCCGCCGCGGCGCCTTCGAGCCGGACCGCGATGCCGGCGGCGAGGCCCTTCTGGTCGAGGGAGCCGACGATGCGGTCGCCGGGCTCGAGTCCGCGCGGCACTTCGGTGAAGCGCCAGTTCGCGAGGCCGACTTCGACCGTGCGCGCGGCGAGCACCCGATCGGCGCCGATCACCAGCACGACATTGCCTTCGCGCAGGCACTCGGTCGGCACACGCAGCACGTCGTCCTTCGCGGCGATCAGGATCTCGACGTCGGCGGAGTAACCGGGCAGCAGCCGGGCGTCCGCGGGCGGCTCTGCGAACTCGACTTCGACGTCGACCGTGCGGGCCTGCTTCTCGCGGTCGAGCACGTACGGCGCGATGCGGCGCACCTTGCCCGCGAAAGGCCGCTTGCCGAATGCGTCGAGCGTCACGCGCGCGGTCATGCCGACGCGCACTCGCGCGGCGTCGACTTCGTCGATCGGCGCGGTGACGTAGGGTGCGCCGTCGTCGATCAGGTCGATCGCGGGCGGCGTCGGGATGCCGACCGGCGAGGGTGTCACGAACTCGCCGACCTCCGCGTTGACCTCGGCGACGATGCCCGCGAACGGCGCGACGACGCGCATCCGCGTGATCTGGGCCTCGATCGCCTCGATCTGGCGCTTGCGTGCGTCGGCTTCGGCGGTGGCGGCCGCCTGCTGGCTCCGCGCGGCGGCCGATGCCGTGACCATGCGGTCGACGGCGCCCTCGGCGCTGATGTCCTGCTTGCCGAGATCCTGCTGCCGCTGCGCTTCGCGCTCGGCGAGTTCCGCTTCGACCTTCGCCTGCGCGGCGAGCGCTTCGGCGCGAACGGCCTCGGCGCGCGCGAGCGCGAGCTGGGCGTCGAGATCGGCATGCCAGAGTTCGACCAGCACCTGGCCCGCCTTCACCCGATCGCCCTCCTTCACGTGCAGGAACTCGACCTGGCCGCCGCTGCTCGGCGCCAGCTTCGCGCGGCGGTTCGCGTTCACCGTGCCGGCGCGCGTGTTCGCGACCGTCGACTCGACGAGACCGCGCCCGACGGTGTGCGGCGTCACGAGCGGGGCTTCTTTCCGGGTCAGCAGCAGCGCGGTCGCGACGATCGCGGCGAGCAGAAGGAGCCAGGGAATGGCGCGGCGCAGGGTCTTCACGCGGGGTGGAGGTTACTCGGAGACGGCACGACTTCTCCGTGGCCCGGTTTCCGACGTTGCCCGAGGCAGCGTCGTGCCCGAACCTGAGGCCGAACGCGAACCCTGACGAACGAGGCCGATGGCTCTTTCCTCCGAACCCCTGTTCTCTCCGACCCTGCAGGACTTCGCCGACTCGGTCGTCCTCGACAACACCGTGCGTGCGTGGGGCATGTCGATCGGCGTAGCGCTGCTCGTGTTCGCCGGGCTGGCTGTCGCACGCCGCGTCGCGGTCCGCCGCGCGGGCCGGCTGCTGGAGCGGCCGCGCAACCAGGCGACGACACTGCTGCTGAGGACGATCTGCGCGACGGGCACCTTGGTCGTCGTGGCGACGGCGCTCTGGATCGGCACACGGTCCCTCGTGCTCCCCGAGACGGCGCGCCTGCTGCTGCGCGTGTTCTTCGTCGCAGCGGTCGCCTTGCAGGTCACGCGCTGGGCGTTCGAGTCGCTCGACACCGGGATCGGTCTGTTCGTGCGCCACCTCCGCGACAAGCAGGGCGACGACGACACGAACCTGACCGCGGCGGCGCCGGCCGTGCGCTTCCTCGCGCGCCTGGCGGTCGTTGTCCTGGTCGTCGTGCTCGTGCTGCAGAACCTCGGTGTCGACGTCACCGCGATGATCACCGGCCTCGGCATCGGCGGCGTGGCGGTCGCGCTCGCGCTGCAGAACATCCTCGGCGACCTGTTCGGCTCGCTGTCGATCCTGCTCGACAAGCCGTTCGTGGTCGGGGACTTCGTCGTCGTCGGCTCCACGATGGGCACGATCGAACGCATCGGTCTCAAGACGACGCGCATCCGCGCACTGTCCGGCGAGCAGCTCGTCGTCGCGAACTCGGACCTGCTCTCCAGCCGGATCCAGAACTTCAAGCGCATGCAGCAGCGGCGCGTGCAGTTCTCGCTGGGCGTCACCTACCAGACGCCGCTCGACACGGTCGCGAAGCTGCCGGCGGTCATTCGCGAGTGCATCGAGTCGCGGCAGGGCGTTCGCTTCGAACGCGCGCACTTCATGTCGTTCGGCGACTCGGCATTGCAGCTCGAAGGGGTCTACTGGGTGCTCAGCCCCGACATGACGCGGCACATGGACCTGCAGCAGGAGATCTTCCTCGCGATCGGACGCCGCTTCGCATCGCTCGGAGTCGAGTTCGCGTACCCGACGCGCACCGTGCATCTCGCTCCGCCGGCGGTGGTCTCGCATGCGGGCGACCGCGCGTCGGCGTGATCGTGGATTGCACCGCGAAGCTCGCGCGAGTGAAGGCGCTGCACACGGGCGTGTGGGCGGTGTTCGCCGCGTGCATCGTCGCGATGCCGGTCGCGTCGTGGTGCGGCGAGCATGCCGTGGCGGCGGTGCTCGCCGCGGCAGTGCTCGCCGAAGTGCTCGTGCTCGCGTGGAACCGCTGGCGCTGCCCGCTCACCGACGTCGCCGCGCGCTACACCGACGACCGTCGCGCGAACTTCGACATCTGGCTGCCCGAGTGGCTCGCGCGCCACAACAAGGCGATCTTCGGCGCGCTCTACGTCGGCGGGCTCGTCTTCGGCGCGGTGCGCTGGGCGAGCCGGGGCTGATCCCGCGTGAGTCAGCGGAGCACGCGGAACACCGTCGCGGCCGAGAGCGGGCGCAGGACGACTTCGCCGATCGGATCGCCGTCGCCCTCGAGGCGCAGCGATCCGGCGGCTGCTTCGTAGCGGAACTGGCGCGGGGAGCGACCGTCCGCAGCGGAGAGCGTGAGCGTTTGGTCGCGTTCGTCCAGGGTGGCACGGAACCGTTCGCAGCGGCCGTCCGCGTTCTCTACCACCACGCCGCCGCGGTCGCCGATCACGACGCGCCACCAGCGAGCGGTGTCGGTGCGCAGCGGCGCCGCGTCGGCGCCGTCGCGCACGAAGCGATCGACCGCGTAGACGCCGTCGAGCGGACCCTTCGGCGCGCTTGGCCGGCCGAGCTCGATCGCGGCCGCGATCGGTCCGCCGATCGCGAGGACGACGACCGCCGGCTTCAGCACGAGGCGGAGCTTGCGCAGCCGCGGGCCCGCCGCCAACGGAGCATCGCCCGCGGGCTCTGCCGGCAGATCGAGCACGAGTACACGCAGCAGGCGCGCCGCGTCGCGCGATGCGAGCACGAGTGCTGCGAGGAAGAGCAGGGACGCCGCTCGCTTGACGGGCACGTCGTACGCGAAGTTCAGCATCACGACGTTCGCGAGCACACCTGTCAGGATCAGCGCGCCGAGCGTCGTCGTGCGGCGCCAGAAGAGCAGCGCGCCGCCGAGCACCTCGCCGAGCCCGCCGAACACGGTGTACGCCGGCGAAGTGCCCATGAACGCCCAGAGCAGCGACATGGGGGAGCGTTGGCCGAGCGGGCGCAGCAGTTCCTCGGCCGACGGCACGGGGAACTGCACGGGCACGACCTTCAGCCCGCCGTAGACGAGCATCACGATGGCGACGAGGTAGCGCAGCGTCACACGCATCGCGCCGGCGAAACGGTCGTGACGGCGCGCCCGGCCGAGTGCGGTCCACAGCGCGGCGACGGCGACCGCGAGCGCCATGTCCCCTGCGAGTTCCAGCACGACCGCGTGTCCGTCACTGCGCGCCGCGAGCCGATCGACCCATTCGACGCCGGCGGGCCACACAGCTGCGAACGCCGCGCGGGCGGCGTTCCGAAGACTCGCCGCGGCGCCGCGGGCTCCGTTCGTCGTGTCCCCGAGCGAGGCGAGGAGCTGGATGCCGAACAAGGCGACACCGGTCCGGAAGATCCACAGCCGACGACGGGTCCAGTCGCCGGGATCGAGGGTCGTGCTCATGGGGCGCCGTGCGGCGTCTACGCGCAGCCGATGGGGCGGCGAAGAGTCGGGCGAAGTTCGTGACGTGGCGGCGAGCGCAGCCAAGTGGAACTCGCCCGGCCCGGCTCTCGTGCCCATGATGGCCGCATGGTCGATCTCACCGCGATTGCCACGTCCTTGCCCGATGTGACCACCGGCGTCGCGTGCGCCGGCACGCCGATCGAGAGCACGACGTTCCTCACCAGCAAGAAGGCGTTCCTGTTCGTGTCGAAGAAGGATGTGCGGTTCAAACTCGCGGCGTCCGCGGCCGACGCGAAGAAGGCGGGCTGCGAGGTCGGGGCGAACGGCTGGGTGAAGATCCCGCTCGACGGGCTGCCGGCGGCGGCGGTCCTGAAGAAGTGGATCGCCGAGAGTCATTCGCTGATGGCGCCGGCGGCGAAGGCGCCGCGCGCGAAGGCCGGCGAGAAAGCCGCGGCGAAGAAGCGGGCGAAGCCCGGGCGCTGATTGCGCCGCCGTTGCTACGCCGACTTCGCGTCCGCCGCAGCCGCCATCTTCGCGAGCACTTCGTCGGCCCAGGCCTTCGGCGCCATCGGGAAGCCAAGGCGCGCGCGGCTCTCGAGGTAGCTCTGCGCCACGGCGCGCGCGAGGTTGCGGATGCGGCCGATGTAGCCCGCGCGTTCGGTGACGGAGATCGCGCCGCGGGCGTCGAGAAGGTTGAACGTGTGCGCCGCCTTCAACAACTGCTCGTACGCGGGCAGCGCGAGCTTCTCGTCCATCAGCTTCTTGCTCTGGCGCTCGTGCGCTGCGAACGCGGACAGCAGGAACTCGACGTCGCTGTGCTCGAAGTTGTACGCGCTCTGTTCGACCTCGTTCTGGTGGAACACGTCGCCGTACTTGATGCTGTCCGCATAGACGAGGTCGAAGACGTTCGACACGCCCTGCAGGTACATGCACAGGCGCTCGAGCCCGTACGTGATCTCGCCCGTGATCGGGCGGCAGTCGATGCCGCCGACCTGCTGGAAGTAGGTGAACTGCGTCACTTCCATGCCATTGAGCCACACTTCCCAGCCGAGGCCCCAGCAGCCGAGTGTCGGGTTCTCCCAGTCGTCCTCGACGAAGCGCACGTCGTTCTTCGTGAGGTCGAAGCCGATCGCGCGCAGCGAGCCGAGGTAGAGGTCGAGGATCTCGCGCGGCGACGGCTTCAGGACGACCTGGAACTGGTAGTAGTGCTGCAGCCGGTTCGGATTCTGCCCGTAGCGGCCGTCCTTCGGTCGCCGGCTCGGCTGCACGTACGCGGCGCGCCAGGGCTCGGGCCCGAGCGCGCGCAGGAACGTCGCGGTGTGGCTCGTGCCCGCACCGACCTCCATGTCGTACGGTTGCAGCAGCGCGCAGCCGTTCTTGTCCCAGTAGTCCTGGAGGCGGAGGATCAGCTGTTGGAACGTCAGCATCGAGGCGGCGGATCCTACGCGGCTCCTCGGGTCGCGCCAGCGAATGGGAGCGGCGTGCGCGTCACTGGAAGGCGGTGGCGACCAAGTTGGTGAAGTGCGCGAACGGCAGACCCGGCGGCTCTTCGACGAGGCCCTGCACGAAGATCGGCAGACCCGAGAGGCCCGGCAGCGCGGGGATCACGATCGACACGGGCAGCGGCGCATCGAGCGCCTGGAAGTAGAAAGGCAGGTAGAGGGTCGGCGCGTTCGTGTCGAGCCAGAGGCTGCCCCACGGCGGCACGTCGACCGCGCCCGGCAGCGCGCCGAAGCCGATGCCGAGCAGCGCCGCGCGCAGCGTCGTGCCGTAGCCGGGCTGGCTCGCGAACTCGAGGTTCCACACGGCGCCCGGCGCGGGCGGTGCGACGTTCGTCACGTGGCGGTGCAGGTTCCACAGGATGCTGGGCGTCGTGCCGAGGCCGGCGAGCAGCAGGTCCGGGTCGCCGTCGCCGTCGAGATCGGCGGTGTCGCACTGCGAGGCCAGCGCGATCACCTGCGGCGGCAGTCGTGACGGCGCGTTGGTGAACACGCCGGTCCCGTTGTTCAGGAGCAGCGTCGGCAGGCCGTAGTTCAGGTTGCCGCGCCAGAGGTCGAGATCGCCGTCGCCGTCGACGTCCGCGAACGCGGAGTTCGACGCCGAGCCGATGCCGCCCGGCATCGCTGCCCCGACGAAGAACGTGCCGTCGCCGTTGTTCACGAGGATGCGGTCGCCGAGGCCGCTGGCGCCGACGAAGAGGTCGAGGTCGCCGTCGGCGTCCACGTCGCCGATCGCGACGGCGGCGGGCGACGCGAGATTCGCCGGGAGACTGCTCGCGGTCGCGTCGCTGAACGTGCCGGCGCCGTCGTTGCGCCACAGCTGCAGGCCCGGGCGGAAGAACAGCAGGTCGAGGTCGAAGTCGCCGTCGACGTCGCACGCGATCACCTGGAACGAAGTCCCCGTGAACGGCAGCGACGACGTGAAGACGCCCGTGCCGTCGTTGCGCAGCAGCTGGTCCTGGCCGTTGTCGAGGAACGAACCGCCGCACACGAGGTCCTGATCGCCGTCGCCATCCACGTCCGCCGCGACGACGCCGTGCACGTTCGGAATGCCGGACGGCAGGTTGGCGGAGATGTCGACCCAGCCGGTCGCCTGGTGACGGTAGATGCGGCGCTCGCCGGACCACGAGAAGAACAGTTCCTTCGTGCCGTCGCCGTCGACGTCGACGAACACTGCCGTGCGGAGGTTCGCGGGGAACGGCCCCGGCAGAGCCGTGGGTTCGAGCCGGCCCCCGCCCGCGTTCTCGTACAGGATCGGACCGAACGACGTGACCGCGAGCAGGTCGAGATCGCCGTCGGCGTCGAAGTCCGCCGTTTCGTAGCCGTTCACGAGCGGCACGGGGATGCCGGGCAGGGCCCATGGTTCGAACTGCGGCACCTGGGCCGCAGCGAACGGTCCGATGACGAGGCAGAGCGACCGCGGGAGGTTCGTGCGCATGATCGGAGTCGTGTCGGCGGTGATTCCGGGACGCAGTACGGTGTGCCAGGCCGGGCTTCGCGGGATGGTAGCGGCCCGACGCGTTCTGCGGTCCGGCCCGATCGAGGCGATTCGGCCCATCCGACGTTCGCTGTGCCGGCGGCGGGTGCGATCCCGTCACGACCCGTGCTCGGGCTGGTTCCGAGTCCCGCGGTCTGGCAGCGCTGCGGTGCTGTGGAAGCATCGAGCCAAGGGGCGAGCGGACCTACGGACTCCGGACCACCGCTCGTCTTCACATCGGTCGCGGGTCCGATCGCAGCGGGTCGCAACGTCGGGTCGGGGTGGTTGATCTCCGGTTCGCGCGCGGGGTAGCCTTCCCCGCCTCTCTCCGGACCGGCCTTGCCTCTGTCGGCCGTTCCGGCTCGCCCCCTCAGTAGTTGCGACCCGAGGTTCCACGTGCGTTTCACCATCGCCCGAAACACGCTCGCCGCGTCCGCGGTCTGCGCTCTCGTTCCCGCGTTGCCCGCTCAATGGGTGACGTTCCAAAATCAGACGAGCACTCGCCTCGTCGCTTCTGCCAGCCTGGGCTCCGCGGACACGCAGGAGAAGGACTACGCGTGGGCCGACTTCGATCAGGACGGTGACATCGATCTCGTCGTGGTCCGCAAGTCGCCGTTCACTTCGGGCGGCCATTTCCCGAACGTGCTGTTCATGAACGAGAACGGCGTGCTGACCGATCGCACGTCGACGCTGGCCTCGGCGTCCACCGTGCCGGGCAGCTCGGGCATGCTCGATGCGACCAACGACCGCGACGTCGTGTGCGTCGACGTGAACGGAGACGGTTGGATCGACCTCGTCACCGCGACCACACTGACGGCCGGCAACCCGCAGTACATCCGCGTGCCCCGCGTCTACATCAACCGCGGCAACAACCTCGGCGGCGTGTGGCAGGGCTTCCTCTACGACGACGCGCTGCGCATCAACGACATGCAGCCGGGCGCGAGCTGGAACGGCGAACAGCGCTTCTGCTCGGTCGCGGCGGGCGACGTCGATGGCGACGGCGACATGGACCTCTACTTCGGCGACTACCAGCAGGGCGGCACGCGCTCGCTGGACGTCGACGACCGCCTGCTGATCAACAACGGCAGCGGCTACTTCACCGACGAATCGACCGCGCGGATGACGTTCCAGATGCTGGAATCGTCGTTCGGCATGAAGGTCGCGATGGTCGACATGAACGGGGACGGCAAGGTCGACATCCTGAAGGACGACGCGTTGAACGCGCCGCAGCAGGTTTCGATCAGCTACAACAATCCGGCGGCGCCCGGGACGTTCAACGTCTACCAGCAGGCCTACGGCAACGCGCCGTACCACTTCGCGGTCGGCGATCTGAACGCCGACGGCCTGCCCGACATGATCTTCAGCGACGACGGGCAGGATCGCTACAAGCTGATGACGGGCACGAGCGGCGGGCTGGCCGTGTTCGGGTCCGAGACGGCGTTCTCGTACACCGGCGGAGGCGCCGACGACGGGTTCGGCGGCAACAACCTCATCGTCGATCTGAACAACGACGGCTTCAACGACGCGATCATCGCGGACGTCGACGTCGACATCTCCGGCTGCAGCCGGCGGTGCCACATCTTCCACAACCTCGGCAACGCGCCGAACGTCACGATGCAGGAAGAGCAGATCAGCGGTGCCATCTGTGGCATCCCGACGGCGAACCTGGTCGGCACGTTCGACGTCGCCGTCTTCGACATCAACGGCGACGGGTGGAAGGACATGGTCATCGGTCGCTGCACCGGCACGGAGGTCTGGATCAACCAGCCGCCGGTCGGTCTGTCGTTCACCTATCCGGGCGGCCAGCCGGCGTTCGCGGCGCCGGGAGCGATTCGGACGATCGACGTCCAGGTCGCCGGCATCGGCGGCATCACGCCGGTCGCGGGCACGGGCAAGATCTACACGTCGGTCGACGGCGCGCCGTTCGTGCAGTCGAACCTGACCGATGTCGCGCCTGGCCTGTTCCGTGCCACGCTCCCGGCGATGCCGGCGTGCTCGGGCGACCTGCGCTACTACGTCACGGTGAACGGGTCCAACTCGGTCACCTACTCGAACCCGTCACTGGGTGCGGGCGGTGCGACGACGATCGTGTCCGCGGTTGGCCAGGGCGTCGTCTATGAAAACGACTTCGAAGGACCGACGACCGGTTGGACCGTGGTGAATGCTCCGGCTCTGACGGGCGGTGGCTGGGAAGTCGCGACGCCGAACGGCACGACCAACCTCGGCCAGATCGCGGCTCCGTTCGAAGACGGGGAGCAGAACACGGCGCACACGAAGTGCTACGTGACCCAGAACGGCGTGCTCGGCGGCTCCGTGAACGCGGCGGACGTCGACGGCGGCCCGACCGACCTGATCTCACCGGGCATCGACCTGTCGGGCACCGACGGCGTCGTGTCCTACCGTCGCTGGCACTACAGCACGAGCACGCAGGACGTGATGACCGTGTCGGTGTCGGGTGACGGCGTCAACTGGACGACGGTCGAGACCGTCGTGCCGGTCATCACGCCGAACGCGAACGCGACGAACGACTGGGTCAGCCACTCGTTCCGTGTCGGCGACTTCATCACGCCGACCGCGTCGGTCTTCGTGCGCTTCCGTTCGTGGGACCAGGGCACGAACCACCCGGTCGAGTCCGGCGTCGACCTGTTCAGCGTCGAGGCCTACCAGTGCACGATGTGCCAGCAGGTGACTCCGCAGGCCGGACCCGGCAGCGCGGTCTACACGATCTGCGGTGGCGATCTGTCGTTCGGCACGACCGCGACGTGGTCGGTTCTCGGCATGCCGCCGGGCGCCGCCGTGTTCTTCGTGGCGAGCTTCTTCAACCTGCAGCAGACGTGGCCGTCGCCGGGCCCGGGTGCCGGCACGATCGTGGACACGAACTTCCCGTTGCTGTTCTTCTTCGGCAACGCGGACGCCCTTGGCAACATGGTCATCCCGGGGTTCCCGCCGGGAGGCATCGGTGACTTCGCGCTCTACAGCCAGGTCATCTACGTCGATGCGGCGCAGGCGCAGGGCTTCGGCTTCACCGACGTGGTGAAGATCCAGTTCAAGCCCTGACCGCATGGGCGCCGCGTGCGCCCGACCTCGCCGGCCCCGCCGCGCTTCGCGCTCGGCGGGGCCGCGTCGTTTCCGGAGTTCCCATGCGGTGGTCTCCGCGGCCCGCTGCCGGCGGCGCGACGTGCTCGCTGACGGTGGAGCGTGCACTTCGCGTCGGGCGAAGGAATGTGTGGTGGGCCAGACTGCGGTGGCTCCGGGCTCGCGGGCCCCTGCTACACTTCCGGGCCCATGCGTCGCCTGGCCCGGGCGACATCAACCCCGAAACGAAGAATGTCATCCATGCGAGTTCTCGGCCGATCGGTCCTCTTCGTCGCCTTTGCAGCCCCCGTCGTCATGGCCCAGGCACCGCAGCCCAAGATGGGCGCTCCGTTGTCCGGTCTCAGCGCCGCCGAGCTGGCGCGCTTCACGCAAGGCAAGTCGGACTTCCAGCACACGTTCCAGCCGGCGGAAGGCCTCGGCCCGACCTTCAACCAGGCGAGCTGTGCCAGCTGCCACAACAACCCCGTCGGCGGCTCGGGCAGCATCAAGGTCACCCGCTTTGGCTTCTACGATCCGAAGGGCATCGGCTGGGACCCGCTCTCGTCGCTCGGCGGCTCGCTGCTCCAGCTCAACACGATCAACATCGCGATCCAGGAAGTCGTGCCGCCGGAGGCGAACGTCACCGCGAACCGTGTGACGCCTTCGGCGATGGGTGACGGCCTGATCGAGGCGATCGCCGACGCGGACATCCTCGTGCGCGAGACCACGCCGCCCAACGCCAACATCAGCGGGCGGGCGCACATGGTGGTGCCGCTCGAGACTCCGGGCGGTGCCGCGCGGGTCGGTCGCTTCGGCTGGAAGGCCCAGGTCGCGACGGTCCTGACGTTCTCCGGCGATGCCTCGATGAACGAGATCGGTTTCACGAACGCGCTCGTTCCCAACGAGAACGCGCCGAACGGCAACACCGCGCTGCTGGCTCTGTACGACACCGTGCCCGATCCCGAGGATCAGCCGAACGGTCAGGGTCAGCGATTCATCGATCGCATCACCGACTTCCAGCGCTTCCTCGCGGCTCCGCCGCAGACGCCGCGCTCGGGCATGGCCGGCGAAGCGCTCTTCACGTCGGTCGGCTGCGCGGACTGCCACACGCCTTCGTACACGACGCGCAACGATCCGGCGCTCGAGTCCGCGATCCGCAACAAGGTCATCCGGCCGTACTCCGACTTCTTGCTGCACGACATGGGCACGGCGGCGGACTTCATCGGCGACGGCGCTGCGGACATCCAGGAGCTGCGTACGCCGCCGCTCTGGGGTGTGCGCGTTCGCGACCCGATGTGGCACGACGGCCGCGTCATCGGAGGCACGTTCGAGCAGCGAATCCTGGGCGCCGTGACGCAGCACGCCGGCATCCTGAGCGAGTCGCGCCCGTCGGCGCTCGCGTTCCAGGCGCTGTCGCTGACCGACCAGCGCAAGGTCGTCGCGTTCCTCGATTCACTCGGCCGCGCCGAGTTCGACATCAACGGCGACAACGTGCGCGACCAGATCGACCTCGCCGCGTTCCGCGCCGCGATGAACGGCGGTCCCTACACTCCGGATTCGCCGGAAGCCGTGTTCGACTTCGACCAGGACGGTGACGTCGACACCACGGACCTCGCCAACTTCGCCCTCGTCTACGAGGCCGACTGCGACGGCGACGGCATCACCGACCTCCAGCAGGTCCTGAGCGGTTTCCACGGTGACACGAACGGCAACTACATCCCGGACATCTGCGAGTACTGCCAGCCCGACCTCGGCTTCGCCGGTGCGGGCACGCTGCGCACGTCGATCTGCGGTGACGTGATGACGAACTGGGGCGACGTCGCGACGTGGGACCTGTATGGCGCACCCGCCAACAGCGGCGTTCTCGTCGCGCTGTCTCCGACCGCGAGCCCGATGCAGTACTCGGCGACCGAGTTCCTCGTGCCGACGATGCCCTTCACGGCCCTGGTCAGCTTCCTCGTGACGGACGCCAACGGCCGCATCCGGCTCGGCTTCCTGGGCAGCAGCGGCCCGACCGTGACGTGGATCATCCAGGCCGCGGCGTTCAACGGCACGGAGATCGACCTGTCGAACGCGATCCAGTTCACGCTCGGGCAGTTTTGAGCGAGCCCGCCCGCCACGCGGGCGGCGGGGCTTCGCCCGACGACGCCGACCTCGATCGCCGACTGCGGTTCGCGTGCGACGTCGCGGGTGAGGCTGGCCGCCGCCTGCTCGCGCTCCGCGCGTCGTCGCGATGGTCCGACGAGACCGTGCTCGGCGATGTCGCCGACCAGATGGCCGACGCGTTCCTGCAGGGTTGCCTGCTCGGGCGCTGGCCAGACGACGGCGTGTTGTCCGAAGAGACGAAGGACGACGGCGCGCGCCGTACGAAGCGCTGGTGCTGGGTCGTGGATCCCCTCGACGGCACGAAGGAGTATCGCGCCGGCCGCCACGATTGGGCAGTGCACGTGGGCCTCGCTTGCGACGGCGCGCCGGTGCTCGGCGCGGTCGCGATGCCCGCTCTCGGGCGGGTCGTCGGAGGTGTGTGCGTGCCCGGGCGCGAACGGATCGTCCAGCTCGGATCGGCCGCGGCGCTCGCCGACGATGTCGACGGCGCCCGGCCCCTGCGCCTGGCGATGAGCCGGAGCCACACGCCGCCGTGGATGGAGGGGTTCGCGCGCGCGCTCGTCGGGTCGGGCGCTTCGTTCGAGCTCGTTCCGTCGGGCAGCGTCGGCTTCAAGGTGGGCCTGCTGCTCTTCGGTGATGCCGACGTGTACGTGCACGACAAGGGTCTGAAGGAGTGGGACACGCTCGCCCCCGAAGCCGTGGCGCGGGCCGCGGGATGGGGCGTGTGCCGGCTCGACGGCAGCGAGCAGCGCTACAACCAGGTCGACCCGCGCAACGACGAACTCGTCGTGTGTCGCCCTCGCATCCGCGAGCGCGTGCTGGCGGCGGTCGCCGCGCACGGCCCGCGCGCAACTCGCTGACTGCCGCCGCTGCGGCTCACACCGGGTAGCCGAGAGCCTGCAGTTCCTGACCGATGATCTCGGTGAACATCTTCTGGATCTCGGGCGACATCTCGCGCCGCCATCGCTGCATCGATGCCTCGGGCCCCGCCGACGACATGTGGTGGCGGAACTCGGACTGGTTCGCGAGCACTTCCTCCGCGTTCAACTGCACGCCGAGGCGGTCGGAGAGCTTCGCGGCGACGCCGGCAAGGTCGGTGGCCATCTCCTCGTAGCGCACCACCGTCGCGCGAGGGTCCTTCGGCGCCATCTCGAGGATCATGCGCAGTCGCAGCTTCCTCTCCTCGACGAAGCGGTAGGCAAACTTCTCGGGCGCTTCGCCTTCGATCACCGAGAAGTACGTCGTGCCGCGCTTCTTGTTGAACGACCAGATCGACATCAGGATGTCGCGCGGGTCGCGCAGCAGGTAGATCACCTCGGGTTCGAGCCCGAGGTCTTGCAGCGAGTAGCGGAACAGCGCTCGCGACTTCTCGGCGTACCACACGGGCTCCGGGTCGAGCTGGGGCGACGAAATCGTGGAGCTTCGCGCTCGCTCCGAGAACTCGCGCCACGCGGTCCGGAACGTGTCGTGCCACATGGGGTCGCGGCCCATCGCGTCGAAGCCGGCAGGCAGCGGGAACGGCGGGGGTTCGATCCAGTTGCCCGAGGTCGCCGGCTCGTCGAGGAGCTGCTCCAGTGTCCACTCGTCGCGCCGAAGGCCGCCGTCTGCGAGTTGCCAGGACCAGCGCAGGAGGAACGCGAGGTAGCGGTATTCGAACGGCGACACCCGGTCGAACAGGATCTTCGGCGACGTGCCGAGCAGCTGCATCAGCAGCGTCGAGCCGCTGCGCGCGGGGAACAGCAGCAGCAGCGGTCGGAGCAGGCGGTCTTCAGGAGGCATACCCGAGTGCCTCCAGTTCGGCGCGCATCTTCATCCGGTAGTGGGCGTAGGCCGGCTCGGGCAGCACGCCGCGCCAGCGCGACTCCGGCCACTCGTGGCCCGTGGATGGTGTCGCGGGTGCGGTCGCAGTCGGCAACTGAAGCCAGGAACGCACGCGTGCCCAGGCGTCCGCGGTTGCTCCGATCACGTCCTCGTAGCGGACACACAGTGTCTCCGGGGTCGTCGGGGTCTTCGCGAGTTCCGCGAGGCGGGCCCGCACGAAGCGGTTGGCCTGGCGTTCCGTGAGCGTGAGCAGGGTGTCGATGCAGTTGAGCACCGGCGGCAGCGCGCCGCGACGGCCGCTGGACATCCAGTGTTCGACGAGCTCGCCGCGCGGATCGCGCGCGATCCGCAGCGTGCGGTGGGGCACGCCGGCTTCGCGCAGCGCGATCGGCAGCCACTCGGGCGCCGGCTCCACGTAGAAGCGATGCTCCGGGCCGCGCGGCGTGCGATCGCAGAAGAAGCCCCAGTTGCGTTGCAGCATGCGCTGCCACAGGAGCTGTCCCTCGAACGCGTTGCCGACGTGTTCACCGGGCCCGGGGAACCCGGCGATCCGCCGCGTGCCCCGCTCACCTTGGATCGGCGGATAGAACACGGTTTCGTGGTTCCACGTCGGCGACTCCTCGGTCATGCCCGCGAGCACCTTCGCGTGGCGCGCGAGGTAGCACAGCACGCGCCGATCGACGAGCGGCGACCACTCGGTCGTCACTTCGGGCATCCGGAGCAGGACGTCCAGTACCGGGCGGATCGTTCCCGCGAGTCCGGTGGACACCACGACGAGCGGGATCAGGGGTGTCGTAGCTGTCGCCATCCGGAGGGAGTCGCGGGCCGTGTCACGGGCAGGACAAGGTATCGGCGTCGGAGGTGCGATCCAGAATCCGAAGTTCGCACGATCTCGACGGTCGCGCTCGCACCGTTGCCATCGCGGGATGGGTCGTGCCTGCGAGGATCTGTCGCTGGTCGCGTGCCGGCGACCGATGTAGCCTTCGCGCCCGCCGTGGCCGCCCGAACCCCTCGATGACCCTCGTTCGCGAATACGACGCCGCCACCGCGCCCAGGGGTGTCTTCCGGCACGTGCTGTCGATCGCCGGTTACCCCGGCATCGTCTGGCAGAACCGCTACATGGTGCAGAACTTCCTGCGCCGCGACCTGCTGAGTCGCGCGCACGGGTCCCTGCTCGGGATCTGGTGGCTGCTGCTGCACCCGCTGTTCATGTTCTGCATCTACTTCCTGGTCTTCGGGATGTTCTTGGGGAACCAGAAGGCAGGTCAGCCGCCCGATCCGACGTTCGCCATCTACCTCTTCTCGGGCGTGATCGTTTTCCACGCGCTGACCGAGGCGACGACACAGTGCTGCCAGATCGTGGTCGACAACGGCAACCTCGTGAAGAAGGTCGCCTTCCCGTCCGAGGCGCTGGTGGTGCACGTCGGCCTGGTGTCGCTCGTGCTCTACTGCGTCGGTGCGGCGGTGTGTGTTCCCGTCGGATGGATGCTCGGGGTGCTGCATCCGGGGTGGCTGTTGTGCGCGCTGCCGCTGGTGCTCGTCGTGCAGTTCTCGCTGACGATCGGCATCGGGCTGCTCCTCGCCAACCTCTACGTGTTCCTGCGCGACGTGTCGCAGCTCTGGCGCGTCGCGACGTCGGTGTGGATGTTCCTGACGCCGGTGTTCTGGACGCCGCGGCTGTTCGCCGAGAAGCAGTTCCCGAGCTGGTTCACGTCGATCATCACGCACGGCAACGCGGCGGCGCCGCTGCTGCAGGCGCATCGCTTGGCCCTCGGGATGGCGCCCGAGACCCCGGTCACCTTCTGGGCCCAGCTGGGGCTCGCCGCGGCGTGGGCCGCCGGATTCCTGCTGGTCGGCTACACCACGTTCATGGCGAGCAAGCACAAGTACGCCGACCTCGTCTGACCCGCGCCGGGGATCAGCGCATCGCGTCGATCTTCCAGCGGTGGTCCTGCAGGAAGAGGCCGAGGTCCTTCGTGCGGTTCTGGACGATCAGCTGCTCGGTCGCCGGTCGCTCCTCGAAACGGTGCACGCCGTCGGAGTCGAAGAGGTAGAGCACGACCGTGAACTTCCCCGACAGGAGCCGCAAGCGATCCAGGAAGAGCGTCACGTGGCCTTCGGTGAAGTCGATGGTCTCGCCGTTGAACTGCGTCGCGTGCGTGAAGCACTCGGTTCCGTCGTTGCGGCGCGCGCCGATCGCGAGGTGCAGGCGCTCCTTCTTCACGCCGTTCTTCAGGTGCACGCGGATCGCGACGTTCTCACCGGGCGCGAACGTGTTGCGCGGCTGCATCGTCTGCGGGTCGAGGATCACGCCCTCGACGATGTGCGGCAGGTCGGCCGGGTTGCCGAAGCGCTGCGGGGCATCCGCGAACGGGCGCGGGTCGCCTTCGCCGCCGCCTGCCGTCGTCTCGTAGCTCGCGTACTCGTTCGTGACGGTCACCGAGTCGGCGATGAGTCGCGCTTCACCCTGGTGCATCCAGATCGCGCGTTCGCAGATCTGCCGCACGTCGTAGAGCGAGTGCGAGCAGAAGAACATCGACTTCCCCTCGCCCTTGTACTTCCAGATGCGCTCGACACACTTCTTGCGGAAGTTCATGTCTCCGACCGCGAGGATCTCGTCGATGATGAGCAGGTCGGGTTCCGTCGCGACGGCGACGCTGAATCCGAGGCGCGCTGCCATGCCGGAGGAGTAGGTGCGCACCGGTGCGTTGATGAACTCGCCGAGTTCGCTGAAGTCGACGATCTCCTGGAACTTCCGCTGCGCCTCCTTGCGCGAGAAGCCCATCATCGCCGCGTTCATGTAGATGTTCTCGCGGCCCGTGAAGCCCGGCTGGAAGCCGGCGCCCAGTTCGAGCAGGCTCGTGACGCGGCCGTTCACCTTGTAGCTGCCCGACGTCGGGAACGTCGTGCCGCTCAGCACCTTCAGCAGGGTCGACTTGCCCGCGCCGTTGCTGCCGACGACGCCGACGCATTCGCCGCGGTCGACGTGGAACGACACGTCGCGCAGCGCCCTGATCTCGCGGTGCCGCGGGCGCTTGTTCCATGGCATCGCCTCGGCGATCCGGCCGTACGGAGTGCCATACAGCCTGTAGGTCTTGCTGAGGTTCCTGGTTTCGATGACCGGGTCCATGGGGTGTTCCGTCCTCAGCGGACGAGGCCGCGGGTGCGCAGCATCGCGACCACCTTGTCGAGGTTCGTCGTTGCCGCGTCGCCCAGTGTGTCGAGGCGAAGTTCGGGTTTGTCGGGGACCTCGTACGGCGCGTCGACGCCCGTGACGCCGACGATCTCGCCCGCGCGGGCCCGTGCGTAGAGGCCGTCGTTGTCGCGGCGCTCGCAGGCCTCGAGTGGCGCGTCGCAGAACACCTCGAAGAACGAATCGCCGCCGACGATCTCGCGCGCCTGCTTCCTTTCGAACGCGATCGGCGACACGAGGGCCACGATCGTGCTGATGCCCTGCGCCATGTTGAGGCGCGCGATCTCGGCGGCGCGGCGCTGATTCTCCCAGCGATCGGCGCCGCTGAAGCCGAGGTCGCGGTTGATCGACAGGCGCAGGATCTCGCCATCGAGGACCTGCGCGTGGTGGTCGTGGTCGAACAACCACTTCTCGAGCCCGTACGCGAGCGAGGACTTGCCGGCGCGTGGGAGTCCGGTGATCCACAGCACGAACGGTGTCTGGCCGAGGCGCGCCTTGCGCTGCTCGGGCGTGACCTGGCGCTTGTTCTGCAGGCGCACGTTGGCGCCGGCGTCGGCTGCGGCGCGGCGGCGGCCCGTCGCCTGGTCCGCGGTCTTCCGTTCGACGATCATGCCCGCGCCGACGGTCGCGTTCGTGAGGCGGTCGATCAGGATGAAGGAACCGCACGAACGGTTCTTCGCGTACGCGTCGACGGCGAGTGGGCGCGCGCACTCGATGCGAATGCGGCCGACTTCGTTCATCTTCAGCGTCGTCGCGGATTCGCGATGGAGATCGGCGACGTTGATGCGGTAGCGGATGTCGGTGACCGCCGCCGCGGTCTGCCGAGTCGTGTGCTTCACCAGGTACTGCTTGCCGGGGAGCAGCGGTTCGCCGTCGAACCACACCACCATCGCCTCGACGGCGTTCTCGAGTGGCGGTGCGTTGTTCGGCGCGACCAGCATGTCGCCGCGGCTGATGTCGATCTCGTCCTGCAGGGTGATCGTGACGGCGCGTCCGGCCCACGCGTCCTGCAGCGGTCCGTCGAACGTGACGATCGACTTCACCGTGCTCTGTTTCCCGGACGGCAGCGCCGCGATGCGGTCGCCGACGCGCAGCACCCCCGACGCGACCGTCCCGGCGTAGCCGCGGAAGTCGAGGTTGGGGCGGACGACCTGCTGCACGGGAAAACGCAGGTCCACGAGGTTCTTGTCGCTCGCGACGTGCACAGTCTCGAGGTGGTCGAGCAGCGGCGAACCCTGGAACCACGGCATGCTCGTGCCGCGGTGAACGACGTTCTCGCCCGACAGCGCGGACATCGGGATGAAGTGGATGTCGCGCACCTGGAGGCGCGATGCGAACTCGCCGTATGCGTCGCGGATCTCTGCGAAGCGCTGCTCGCTCCAGTCGACGAGGTCCATCTTGTTGATCGCGATGACGAAGTGCTGGATCCCGAGCAGTGCGCACAGGAACGAGTGTCGCCGCGTCTGTTCGAGCACGCCGTAGCGGGCGTCGATCAAGATCACCGCGAGGTCGCAGTTCGACGCGCCGGTCGCCATGTTGCGCGTGTACTGCACGTGCCCCGGCGTGTCGGCGATGATGAACTTGCGCCGTTCGGTCGCGAAGTAGCGGTACGCCACGTCGATCGTGATGCCCTGCTCGCGTTCGGCCTGCAGGCCGTCGACGAGCAGCGCGAGGTCGATCGCCTCGCCCGTGGTCCCGAACCGGTCCGACGCCTTCTTCGTCGCCCGCAGCACGTCGTCGTGCACGGTCTGCGAGTCGTAGAGCATGCGGCCGATCAGCGTGGACTTGCCGTCGTCGACGCTGCCGCACGTGAGAAGACGCAGCATCTCGCGCTTGCCGTAGCGGTCGAGGTAGCGATCGAGTCCCTGTTCGTCGAGCTGGCGCGAGAGACTCATCAGAAGTAGCCCTCGCGCTTCTTCTCCTCCATCGAGCCGGCTTCGTCGTAGTCGATCACGCGGCCCTGCCGTTCGGAGTCCCGGCTGCGCAGCATCTCCTCGATGATCTTCGGCAGCGTGTCCGCCGTGGACTCGATGGCGCCCGTCAGCGGATAGCAGCCGAGCGTGCGGAAGCGGACCATTTTCATCTGCGGCTTCTCACCCTGCTGCAGCGGGAGCCGGTCGTCGTCGACCATGATCCACGTGCCGTTGCGCTGTACGACCGGCCGCTCCTTCGCGAAGTAGAGCGGCACGACCGGCAGGTTCTCGCGCAGGATGTAGAGCCAGACGTCGAGTTCGGTCCAGTTGCTGAGCGGGAAGACGCGGATCGACTCGCCCTTGTTGACGCGGCAGTTGAAGAGGTTCCAGAGCTCGGGGCGCTGGTTCTTCGGGTCCCACTGGTGGAAGCGGTCCCGGAAGCTGAACACACGCTCCTTCGCTCTGCTCTTCTCCTCGTCGCGGCGGGCGCCGCCGAACGCGGCGTCGTACTTGCCGGCGTCGAGCGCCTGCTTCAGCGCCTCCGTCTTCATGACGTGCGTGTAGCGCTGCGTGCCGTGGTCGAAGGGGTTGATGCCGTTCTTCACCCCTTCCTGGTTGATCCACTCGTCGAAGTCGAGACCGAGGTCGCGCACCATCCGGTCGCGGAAGGAGATCATCTCCTTGAACTTCCACGTCGTGTTGACGTGCAGCACCTTGAACGGGATGCGCGCCGGCGCGAACGCCTTCTCGGCGAGCCGCAGCATCACGCCGGAGTCCTTGCCGATCGAGTACAGCATCACCGGCTTCTCGAACTCGGCCGCGACCTCACGCAGGATGTAGATGCTCTCCTGCTCGAGTTGTTCGAGGTGACTCAGCGACGCCTTGGTCATCGGGGGGCTCGGCTCTCGTCCGGGGGCGAAAGGAGCCCGCGGCTGGTCAGCAAGTGCAGCACAGCATCGACCGAATCCGCGACCGGAGTCGAGCCCGAACGGACGTGCAGCTCGGGATTCACGGGCGCTTCGTACGGCGCGCTGACACCGGTGAATTCGGGGATCTGGCCGGCGCGAGCCTTCTTGTAGAGGCCCTTCGGATCGCGGCTCTCGCAGACGTCGAGCGGTGCGTCCACGAACACCTCGAGGAAGCGCTCGCCGACGATCGTGCGCGCCTGGTCGCGATCGCTTCGGTACGGCGAGATGAACGACGTCAGCACGATCGCTCCGGCGTCGGCGAGCAGAGCGGCGACGTGGGCCACGCGCCGGATGTTCTCGGTCCGGTCCGCCGGCGAGAAGCCGAGGTCGGCGCAGAGTCCGTGGCGCACGTTGTCGCCGTCGAGCACGTAGGCGAGGTGGCCGGCGTTCGCGAGGCGCTCCTCGACCGCGCACGCGAGGGTCGACTTGCCCGAGCCGGAGAGACCCGTGAACCAGACGACCACGGCACCCTGGCCGAGGATCCGCTCGCGATCACGCCGCGAAACAGAGCCTTCGTGGCGCTTCAGGTTGCGGGGCGAACTGGTCATCGATCGGCGGCAGGCGGCGGGACAGGGTCCGCGGCCGTGTGCAGGCTGTCAACGCCTTTCGCAGGCGGCGGACGGCGCGGCCGTGCGGCGCCGTTCGCACCGGCGACATCGCGCCGCACCCGCGATCAGCCGGCGCGGATCGTGGTGACGTGCAGGCCGAGTTCTCGCGGGTCGCCGCCCATGCCTTCCCGCATCGGCACGAACGTGCGGCAGACGACGCGGCACTCGACGATGCGGCCCTTCTCGGCGGGCACGGGCAGCGTCCACTCGAGTTCGTGCGGCACGCCGTGCGGCAGTTCGCGGCGCCCGACCATCTCGCCGTCGGCCCAGAGTTCGGCCCACGTGTCGAGCGGCTGCGGCACGACGGACAGGCGCACGGTGCTCCACGCCGAGTCGTCGCGGCGGAGGTAGAACCAGCACTCCGCCATCGACCACCGCAGGCCGCCGTCGCCGCCGTTCGGGCCCGGCTCGGGGTGGTGCCAGCCGGGGCCGAGGCTGCCGGCGTCGCCGGTGCCCATCACGATCTCCCGCCGCGCGTTCGCGCAGTAGCGGTCGACGATCGCGTGCAGGTCGCCGACGCCCGATGGTTCGTGCAGGCCGGGAGCGATCAGGTCCTGGAACGTCGCATCGGCGACGTGCCGCAGCTTCTGTGTGCGCCGGCGGGCGAACCACACTGCGAGGCGGTGTCGGCGGAAGTGGGCGTGCGCTTCCTCGATCGCCTGCTTCACGCGCGCCGGCAGCGCGCCGCCGCCGCTGGCGACGTGCGTCGCGAGCGCCTCGAGGCGGCCGCGATCGTGCGCGAGCAGGCCCTTCCACACGCGGCGCAGGTTCGCACGATCGTAGTTCTTGCGGATCGCGAGGAGCCGGTTGCGTTCGACCATGAAGCGCCGTCGCCCTTCGAGTTCGGCAGCGGCGTCGGCCGACGCCGTCGCCTTCGCGCTGCGGGCGGCGGCCGCCATGTCGCCGTGCCAGTCGTGCACACACACGGAGCTCGCTACGTAGTACGCCTCGTGCCCGGCGAGGCGCGCGCGCCAGCACCAGTCGACGTCCTCGACGTACATGAAGAACGTGGGGTCGAAGCCGCCGATCTCGCGCAGCACGCTGCCGCGCAGCAGCATCGCGCCGCCGCACACGGCGAAGACTCGCTCCGGCGCCACGGCCACCGAAAGGTCGTGTCGCCCGATGTCGCGGTCCGCGGCGAACCCGCCTTCGTTCATCACGATGCCGGTGCTGTTCAGGATCGTCGGGCAGCGACGCATCAGCATCTTGCTGCCGAATGCGGCGCCCTTCGGCAGCGCCGTCGCGGCGCCGACAAGTTCGGTGACCCAGTCGCGCCGCGCGATCGCGTCGTGGTTCAGCAGCGCCACGTAGTCGGCGCGCGTCCGGGCGAAGAGCACGTTGTGCCCCGCGGCGAAACCGAGGTTCTCCTTCGACTCCAGCACCTCGATCGACGGGAACTTCGAACGCACGAACTCCGCGGTGCCGTCGCCCGACGCGTTG
This sequence comes from Planctomycetota bacterium, assembly GCA_016794565.1. Taxonomy (GTDB): domain Bacteria; phylum Planctomycetota; class UBA1135; order UBA1135; family UBA2386; genus JAEUHQ01. The sequence continues at coordinate 45,617 of JAEUHQ010000072.1, forward strand.
TCGAGGACCGTGATCTTCAGGTCGGGCCAGTCCTGGTCGAGCAGCGACTGCAGGCACGGCGAGATGTAGCTCTTGCTCTTGTACGCGAGCACCATCGCCTCGACCTGGGGCCCGCCCGCGATCGGCCTCGTGGCGGGTGCAGCGGGCACGGCAGCCGCGGCCGCGAGCACTTCGGTCGCTGCAGGATCGGTGCGTGCGTCGACGACCGCACCCGGTACGTGCGCCTGCCACCGCGCGAACCGCTCTTCGCCCGGCCCGCCGTCGACGAGGTAGACCGGCGTGCCGACGTTGCCGCTCGCGCGTTCGTGCGCAAGCTCGGAGAGTGGCGCCACGCGGTGATCGCGGCTCCACGCGGCAGGCGCCTGGAACGGTTCGGGGCAGAAGATCACCGCGCCCGAACCGCGCGCGAGGCCCTGCAGCAGTCGCTGGGCGCTGCGCACCGCGGGACGATCGGCGGGCAGCGGGCAGACGACGATCGACAGCGGCGGCATGCGCGGATTCTGCCGACAGCCGTGTGCGTTTGCATGCGACTCGTCGTTCGCGTCTGATCCGACGATGCGGATCGGTATCGACGTCGCGATGACCGCGGACAGCAAGACGGGACTGCCGTCCTACACGCGGTCGCTCGTCGAGGCGTTCGCGCGGATCGACCAGCGCAACGAGTACGAGCTGTACCGGATCACGTGGCACTCGTTCCCGCCGAACTACGAGCAGGCGGTGCTGCCGAAGGCGTCGAACTTCCGGGCCGTGTGCGGCCGCATCCCGCGACCGAAGCTCGAGCGGCGCTGGCACACCGAGGATCGCCGGCGCCTGCTCGGGCCGCCGCCGGACGTCTACTTCAGCCCGTTCCACAATGCGCCGGATCGCTGGTTCCCGCGGCTCGTCTGTGTCTTCCACGACGTGTCGTTCCGCGTGCACCCGGAGTTCTCGACCGAGGCGAACCGCGTCTACTGCGAACAGCAGTTCGATCGCGCGATGCGCCTCGCGCACCGGATCCTCACCGTCTCGCACTTCAGCAAGGCGGAGATCGTGAAGCACATGGGCACGCCTGCCGATCGCATCGACGTCGTGCACGAGGCCGCGGACCCGATGTTCCGCCGCGTCGACGGTGCGCGGCTGCCCGCGCGGTTCGAGCCGCATCTCGGCGGCGCGCCGTTCGTGCTGTACGTGGGTTCCGTCGAACCGCGCAAGAACCTCGCAACCCTCGTCGACGCATACGCCGCGATGCAGAAGAAGGCGCGTCACCCGGCGCGGCTGGCGATCGCCGGCGGATCGGGCTGGAAGAACTCGGCGGTCCACGAGGCCGTCGACCGACACGGCCTGCGCGACAAGGTGCAGTTCCTCGGCTTCGTGTCGGATCAGGAACTGCTCGAGCTCTACAACACCTGCGCGCTGTTCTGCTACCCGACGCTCTACGAAGGCTTCGGCCTGCCCGTGGTCGAAGCGATGAGCTGCGGCGCCCCGGTCGTGACGAGCCGCGTCGCGTCGCTGCCCGAGGTCGGCGGCGAGGCCGTCCGCTACGTCGACGATCCGCGCGACACCGGCGCGCTCGCGCGAGTGCTGCAGGAGGTGCTCGAGGACACGAAGCTGCAAGCGAAGCTGCGTGCTCTCGGGCTCGCGCAGGCAGCGACGTTCTCGTGGGACCGCGCCGCGCGCGAGACACTCGCGATCATCGAGCGAGTCGCGGCCGACACGTCGCTCGATCCGACGCGCATCGTGATGGGCGCCGACGAGCGCGGCGTCGACGCGGGCTTCTACGACGTCGAACGGCCGCCCGACGGCGCCTTCCGGTGGATGCAGCGGCGTGGCGTCGTTCGCCTGCGCATCGAGCCCGCGCACACGCGCCTCCGCGTTTCTGCCGCGAGTCCGATGCCGGAGGACACCGTGACGCTGATCGTGCGTGTCGCGGGTGCCGTGATCGGCACGGCGCGGCTTGGTCACGGGCTGCGTGACTTCGTCTTCGACCTGCCGGCGGCGCTGCCGCGCGGAGCCGTTCTGCCGATCGCGCTCGAAGTCAACCATGCCCTGCCGCCGGCGATGAAGGGCGGCGACACACGGGACCTCGGCGCCCGGATCGGTGCCATCACGCTGGAGGGATCACCATGAGCGGACCGGACGGAGACGTCGCGCGGCGCATCGGCGAACTGGTCGCCGCAGGGCGTACGATCGACGCCATCAAGGAACTGCGCGAGGCGACCGGGCTCGGGCTCGCCGAGGCGAAGCAGGTGATCGACGCAGTCGCTCAGGGCAAGCCGTTGCCGCCGGCCCTCGTCGGCAGGCTGGCGGAGCGCCAGGCGGCGAGCGCCGCCGTTTCCGCCGACATCGTCGAGGTCGCCGCGAAGAACCGCATCGAGGCGATCAAGCTGCTGCGCGAACGCACCGGTCTCGGCCTGAAGGAAGCGAAGGACCTGCTCGATGCCGCCGTGCCGGTTCCGGGTGGCGGCAAGCGAGGCTGCCTGCTGCCGCTGCTCTTCGGATTCGTCTGCGTGGGGGCGTTCGCCGCGATGCGGGCGCTCTGACCCGCTCGCTCACAGCGCCGCGATCCACGAGCGCAGCACCTTCTTCACCGCTGCGCCCCGCCTCTCGACGTCGGCACGATCGGCGAAGACCACGATCGCACGATCGTCGCCGAGCCAGCGCAGCATGCCGTCGGGATCCTTCACCGCACCGCGCAGTGATGTGCCCTTCGCCTTCGCGCCCGCGTGCAGCACGAGCATTGGCTCCTTCGTCTGCTTCGGGCCGTTCACCGTGGCGAACCAGTCCTCCGTGCGAAAGCTCGCCGTGTTCCACTTCACGCCTTCGACGATCGACGGATCGGCGGCGAGCACGGTCGCCCGCAGGGCGTCGATCGCCTCACGCAGCGGATGGTGGTGTTCGTCGAGCAGGGCCGTGACGGCGGGGTCGAAGCGACTCTTGGGCACATCCGCACGGTAGCCGGTGCCCGGTGCGCTTGCGCTCGTCGTGTCGGGCGCGAACGATTCCCCCGGTTCGCGGGAGCTTTCTCGACGCGGAACCGTCCGCCGCGCCCTCGAAACCCGTCTTTCACGGATGAACACACTCTCTTCGCTCTTCGCCGCCGTTCTCGCGGCGCTCCCGCTCGTTTCCCAGGATCCTGCTGCCGCCCCCGCGGCCGATCCACTGCCCGCCGCCGGCTCACCCGAAGCGGCGACGCTCGTCGACAAGGCGATCGAGAAGATGCTCGCGGTCGGGCGCGGCAACTGGCGCAGTCACGAAGAGCAGGACAACGCGATGATGCGCCAGTTCCAGGCGCAGATGGGCGGCGGGGACGGTGTCGACGTCGAGGGAGGCTGGAGCCAGGGCATGGTCTGGGGCGAAACCGACCTCAACACGTTCGTGAAGCACGCCGGCCGGATGGTCGTGAAGACCGCCGGCGTCTGGAAGCTGCGCGCCACCAAGCTCGCGTCGGGACAGCCCGCGCCGTTCGCGCTCGACCCCTCGCTCTTCTTCGCGGTGCTCCGCGATCTGCCCACGGAAGAACGTCGCGTCGTGCACACCGACTCCGCCGAGGTGGGCGGCAAGAAGCTCGTCGTGCTCACGATGTCGTTCGACGGCGACGTTGCGACGGACTTCGTCGACAGCGGCGCCGTGCCCGAAGTCTCGGGCGGCATGGGGGCGATCGTGATGGGCGGGATCGGCGGCATGGGAGTGCCGACCGCGCAGCGCTCGGTCCACGTCGCGTTGTTCGTCGATCCCGTCAACGGCGACGTGCTGCGCCTCGGCGTGAAGCTCTACGAGAAGAACCCGATGTTCGGGAACATGCGGATCCAGGTGCAGGGCGCCGGCGGCGGCGACGACGACGCCGAGCAGGACGAGGCGGAAGAGAAGGCCGAGAAGGACGACAAGGGCGGCGCCGCGAAGCCGGAATGGAAGAACGGCCTGCCGACCCGCAAGCCCGGTCGCGACGAGTCCACGATGACCTACCGCTGCGACTTCACGAAGATCGGCCTCGTCGATGCGCCCGACCTCGGGGACAAGGCGAAGGCCCTGCTGCAGATCCGATGAGCGCAGGAGCCGCGTCCGGCGGTCGCGACCTGTCCGCGGTGATGATGGCGCTGCACGACGACCTCGCGCAGCGCTTCTTCGCGCACCAGTGCGCACTGCTCGATCGCGACTTCGTGCGCGCTGCGGCGGACCTCGCTGCCTACCGCGCCCGACTCCTCGAGCACATGCGCGACGAAGAGGGGGCCGTGCTGCCGGCGTACGAGGCGGCCGGCGGCGACACGACCGACGCGCCGGTCCGGCTGTTCCTCGGTGAACACGGCAAGATGCGTGACTTCGTCGCCGAGTTCGAGCGCCGTACGGCAGCCCTCGGGTCGCGTTCCGACGACGCGGCCCTGCTGGAGTTGTTCGATCGCGAAGCGACCTACAAGAACCTCGTCCTTCACCACGACCTCCGCGAACGGAACATGCTCTACCCCTTCGTCGCGCGGAACGTGCCCGCGGCCGTGCAGGCCACGATCCTCGGCGGCCTGCACTGGTCGGCGTCGTGAGGACCCGGTAGACCTCGCGGCATGGTGCGCGCGCTTCCGGTGTGGGTCGTTCTCTGTCTGCTCACCACGCTGGCGGAGGCCGCCCCGCAGGACGCGCCGGGCGCCGCGCAGTCACCCGCCGCTCTGCCCGCGCCGATCGCGTTCAAGGTCGCGACGTCGCGCCGCAAGGAAGCCCTGCCGTACGTGGTGCAACTGCCCGCCGGATTCGCCGCGGACAGGGCGTTTCCGCTGCTCGTGCTCGTTCCCGACGGCGACAGCGAAGCGGCGGCGAGGGCCGCCATCGACGCGGTCGGCAGGGTCGTCGCCGAAGCGGGCTTCGTCGTCGTCAGTCCCGCGCTCGCAGCGACCGACGCAACGCTTCCCGAACTGTTCGCGCAGTTGCGGCAGACGTACCGCATCGACCAGGGGGCCATGCACGCGGCGGGCGGCGGCAAGGCGGCGCCGGACGCGATCCGCCTCGTCCAGCGCAACAGCCACGAGTTCCAGACCCTGACGTTGTGGGGCGCGACCGCGGCGGCGGAAGACACGACGGCCGTGCTGCGGCTGCACGAACGGCGCGTGCGGGTGCTCGCCACGCCCACCGCCTCGGCGCTGCGCGATCACTTCGCGGCGTTGCACGCAGAGCGCGCGGAGAAGGGCGTCGCCGCCGACGTCGCCCTCACGCTCGACGACTTCCACGACGCGGCCGCGAAGGGCGACGAAGACCGCTACTTCGCGATCCTGCCCGACGACGCGGTGTTCCTCGGCACCGATCCGACCGAGCGCTGGACCGGCGCCCACTTCCGCAAGTTCGCGATGCCGTGGTTCGAACGCGGGCCGGCATGGACCTACGTGCCGCTTCGCCGCGCGATCACCGTCGGTCCCGGCGGTGCGATCGCGTGGTTCGACGAGACGCTCGACAACAACGCGTACGGCGAGTGCCGCGGCACCGGCGTGCTCGCGCTGCGCGGCGGGCGGTGGGTGCTGCAGCAGTACAACCTCACGGTGCCCGTGCCGAACGACCTGATGCGTTCCGTCGCGGAACGCATCCGCGCATTCGCCGCCGGGCGCGCGCCGACCGCGACGACGATCGTCGTCGTGCGACACGCGGAGAAGGCGGGCTCGGGCGACGACCCCGGGCTCAGCGAAGCGGGCGTCGTTCGCGCCGTGCGGCTCGCCGAGACGCTCGCCGGCCTCGACGTCGCCGCCGTCTATGCGACGGAGTGGAAGCGCACGGTCGAGACGGCGGGCCCGCTGTGCCAGTCGCGGCGCCTGCAGCCGCAGATCGTGCCCGCTGCCGACACGGCCGCGCTCGCGGCCCGACTGCGCCGCGACAACCCGGGGCGGGCTGCGGTCGTGGTCGGTCACAGCAACACCGTTCCTTCGCTGCTCGAGGCGTTCGGCATGAAGGGCAAGGTCGAGATCGCCGAGACGGAGTACGACCGCCTCTTCGTCGTGTCGATCGCGGGCGACGACGTCCGGGTGATCCCGCTGCGCTACGGGACGAACTGACGCGACGCGCGGTTCGCGTTCACGAACTGCACGACAGGGCCGAGCACCCAGGCTTGTTGCGCGCCCACTCCGGCCGCTTCTGCGCGACGTCGTCGTGCTCGGGCTGCTCGGCGAACGGGTGCTGCAGCACTCGCAGCAGTCGATGCACCTTGCCGGTGTCGCCGCCGTGCGCCGCGTCGATCGCGTCCTGCGCGAGCCAGTTGCGCAGCACGAACTTCGGATTCACCGCGTCCATCGCCTGCGCGAGGTCGGCCGGTGTGCCGGGTTCACGCCGGGTGCGCGACCACCAGCGCCGCAGCCACGCGGCGCCCGCGGCCGCGTGCTCGTCGGGCACCGCGCGATAGAACGCCGCTTGTACGCCGGCGGGGAGTGCATCCGGCGGCTGTGGGCGCCGGACCTCCCTCGACAGTGCGCGGAAGAAGATCGTCATGTCCGTCTCGTGTTTGCCGAGCCAGTCGAACATCGCCTGCAGCAGCGCGCCGTCGTCCTGCGCCGCGTCGAACCGCAGCCCGAGCTTCGCCGCGAAGCGCCGCGACGCCTCCTCCGCGTAGGTGTTTCGGTAGGCGTCGCTCGCCTCACCCGCGGCGCGTTCCGCTTCCGGGCCGTCGCCGAGTACCGGGAACAGCGCCTCGGCGAGGCGCTCGATGTTCCACAGGCCGATGCCGGGCTGGTTGCCGAAGCAGTAGCGCCGATGGCTCGCGTCGGTCGTGTTCGGCGTCCAGCCGAGGTCGAAGTCGTCGATCCAGCCGTACGGCCCGTAGTCGATCGTGAATCCGAGGATCGACAGGTTGTCGGTGTTCATCACGCCGTGCACGAACCCGACCGCCTGCCAGTGCGCGACGAGGCGCGCCGTCCGTTCCGCGACGTCGCGCAGGAACGCGCCTGCGCCGGCTGCTCCCGTTCCCGCGAGGAGCGGAAAGAAGTGGCGGAGCGTGAAGTCGACGAGTTGCCGCAGCAGTGCGACGTCGCCGCGCGACGCGGGCAGTTCGTAGTTGCCGAAGCGGAGGAACGTCGGCGCCACGCGGCACACGATCGCGCCGGGTTCGTCCTTCGGATTGCCGTCGTAGAACATGTCGCGCACGACGTCGTCGCCGGTCGCGACGAGCGACAGTGCGCGCGTGGTCGGTACGCCGAGGAAGTGCATGGCCTCGCTGCACAGGAACTCGCGGATCGACGATCGCAGCACTGCGCGGCCGTCGCCCCGCCGTGAGTACGGCGTCGGACCGGCGCCCTTCAGCTGGATCTCGACGAGTTCTCCGCGCGGCGTCGCGAGTTCGCCCAGCACGATCGCGCGGCCGTCGCCGAGCTGGCCCGCCCAGTTGCCGAACTGGTGGCCGCCGTAGTTCGCGGCGAACGGCACGCCGCCGGGCCACGGCGCGTTGCCGCCGAGGATCGCGGCGGTGGCAGCGTCGTGCATCGCATCCTCCGTGATGCCGAGTTCGTTCGCGAGCGGCTGCGAGAAAGCGAGCAGTCTCGGCGCGCGGACCGGTGTGGTGCGCACGCCGGACCACAAGGCGCCGTGCACCTGGCGCGAGCCCGGCTCGCCGCTCGGGTCGCCGGGCAGTTCGGCGGTGAAACGGCGGTGGAGTGTCGGCAGAGCTCCGGTCGGCATGGCTTGCAGGATAGGCGGCGCGCACGAAGGGAGCTTGGTCGGTTCGCGCGAAGCGCTACGGTGACCGCATGCCTCGCGTGTCCAGCTTCCCTCCGGTCGCCCGCGCCGACGCGAGGGTGCTGATCCTCGGCAGCATGCCGGGTGAGGCGTCGCTGGCGGCCGGCCGCTACTACGCGCATCCGCGGAACGCATTCTGGCCGATCCTCGGCGCGCTCTGCGGTTTCGCCGCGAACGCTCCGTACGGGCGCCGGCTCGCAGCGCTCGAGGCCAATGGCATCGCCCTCTGGGACGTGCTGCAGAGTTGCGAACGCGAAGGCAGTCTCGACGGCGACATCGTCGGCGCGACCGCTGTCCCGAACGACTTCGCCGCGTTCTTCGCCCGCCATCGCCGGGTGCGCACCGTGCTCTGCAACGGCGGCACCGCGGCGAGAACGTTCGCCCGCGTCGTCCGCACGAGCGGCCTCGCGTGCGATGCGGTGGTCGTCGCCCTGCCGTCGACCAGCCCGGCCCACGCCGGCCGGTCGTTCGCCGAGAAGCTCGCGGCCTGGCGGGCGGCGCTCGACCTGGTGCATGTGGGCGCATGAAACGGCTCGCGGTCGCCTGGTGCTTCGCGGTGTCGGCCGCTGCGCAGACGCCCTCGCTCACGCACGGCCCGTTCCGCGGCCATGTCGACACGTCGTCGCTGCACGTTTGGGCGCGAGCGAGCGAGCCGGGCGAGTTCGCGCTCGAGGTCGTCGACGTCGTCGGCGACGGTGCGCAGCGCGCATTCGCGACGGCGACCGCCGAGCACGACAACACACTGCACTTCGTCGTCTCCGGTCTGCGCGCGGCGACGTCGTTCGGCCTGCGCATCCGCAGCGGCGACGCGGTCGTGTACGAGTCCGCGGCGGGTGCGTGGAGCGCGGCGATCGCGGACGACGCGGCGGCCGCGACGATCGCCTTCGGCTCGTGCGCCGAGGAGCGACGGCGGCCCGAGCAGGCGATCTGGTCGCGGATCCTCGAGCGACGTCCCGACGCCCTCGTCCTGCTCGGCGACACGCCCTACATCGACGACGGTACGCTCGCCGGTCGCCGTCGCCGGTATCGCGAGTTCTTCGCGTTCGAGCCCGTGGCGCGCACGCTCGCCGCGATTCCGACGTGGAGCACGTGGGACGACCACGACTACGCGACGAACGACGTGTTCGGGAAGATCCGCGGCGGCGACGTCGCGCGCGGGGTGTTCGTCGACTACCACGCACACGCCTCGTACGGCGACGGCACGCACGGCATCCACACGAGCTTCCGCCGCGGGCCGATCGAGGTCTTCCTGCTCGACACGCGCACGTTCGCGGACACGGAGTCCTCGGTACTCGCGCCGAACGAGCGCACGCTGCTCGGCAAGGCGCAGACGGAGTGGCTGCGGCGGGGGCTCGCCGCATCGACGGCCCCGTTCAAGGTGCTCGCGTGCGGCATGGTCTGGAACGCCGCCGTGCGAAACGGCAAAGCCGACTGCTGGGGCAACTGGATCGCCGAACGGGACGCGCTGCTGCGATGGATCGGGGCGAACGACGTGCGCGGCGTGGTGCTGGTGTCCGGCGACGTGCATCGCAGTCGCGTGATCCTGCACCCGGTCGCTGCGCTGGCCGGCTACGACGTGCCCGAGTTCGTCAGCTCACCGCTCGCGCAGGACGTGATGGAGAGCAACCGCGTCGACGGGCCAGGGCTGCTGTTCGACGCCGGCGAGCCGGAGAGCTGTCTCTGCCTCGCGGTCGCGAACGGGGATCTCGTCGCGACCTTCGTCGCCGGCGACGGGCGCGAGTTCCATCGCCGCACCGTCGAGGCCCGCGAGCTCCGCCGCGGCGACGCGGCCGACGTCTATCGGCGCGTCGAGACGATGCTGCAGGACGCGTTCGGTGCCGACTACGCGCGGCTGCCCGAGCAGGACTACGACGTGCCGGCCGGCGTCACGGCCGCCGGCGCCGTGACGGCGGCGTGGCGCGAAGCCGTCGTCGCTGCGACGCCCGCGCTGGCCGAGTGGGCGAAGGCGAGCTCGTTCGCGCGGTGTCGCTTCGGGGTGACCGGCAGGACGGAGGGCACCACGGAGTTCTTCGACCGCGTGGTCGGCCTCGGTCACCTGAGGCGGATCGCGCTGGCGCGGGGCCATCAGGCGATCGCGGATCGCGACGCGGCGGCGCTGGCTGTGACGACCGACGGGCTGCTCGCGCTCGCGCGGCATCTGTTCGGCGAGCCGACGGTCGTCGCGTGGATGTTCGCGCACGGCGCGGAGGACTGCGCGGCAGAACTCGCCGACCGCGCGAGCGCCGAGTGGCCGGAGACCGCCGCGACCGTGAGAGCTGCGCTCCGACGCCACCTCGCCGGAAGGCCCGTGCTCGGCGCGATCGCGTTCCCCGCGGAGCAGGAGTGCTTGCGCCTGCTCGGGCTCGTGCTCCGCGGATTCGAAGGGGATCCCGGCCCGAAGGGCGCGATGGCGCGTCGGTTCGGCGCCGACGCGCGCCAGCGTGCGGTCGCGGGCCTGGTCGAACATCTCGCGCCCCTCTCGCGACTCGGCAACGCCCCGGATCCCGCCGTCCGCGACGAGCTGGTTCGCCGCGAGGCCGCGTTCCGTGAACGCTGCCGCGACGTGCTGGCGCGCGTGAAGGACCGGAAGGCCGCGGACGGGACGCGACCGACCGATGCGGCCGACCTCGCCGATCTGCTGCTGTCGTTGGCGATGCCGAGCGTCGTGGACTTCCTCGACCAGCACGCGGCGTCGCTGCGCCGTCTGGAGTCCGCGGCCGCGGATCGGTGATCGCCGTCGCGCCGGGCCGTCGCCGCAGCGTCGTGACCGCGGCGTGCCGAGGAGATGCGGATTGCGGAGCGCCGCCAGTTGGCCGCGTGCGCCCGCCCCGGCACCGTGCACGATCGCGGAGGGCGGCTACAGTCCTCCGCCCTCCGCATGACCCTTCGCCCCCTCGCCGTCCTGTTCGCCGCCGCGGTTCCGCTCGCGGCGCAGTCCTTCAACTACCCGGACTTCAGCAGCACCGCGTCGCTCACGCTGCTCGGCAACGCGGCGCAGAGCGGCACTGCTGTTCGACTCACCGCGAACAGCAGCAACCAGACCGGCTGGTTCTGGCGCCAGGGCGCGGTCCCCGTCATCGCCGGCTTCGACACGACGTTCTCGTTCCGCATCACGCCGCCGACGGTCGGGACGAAGGCCGAAGGCATGGCGCTCGTGATCCACGACGATCCCAACGGCACCGCGACGCAGGGCGGCACCGTGTGGGGGATGGGGTACGGCAACGGTGCGAACGGCGCGGTGGGCATCCGCAATTCGATCGCGATCGAGTTCGACACCTTCATGGACACCTCGCCGATCAGCGACTCGAGCGCGAACGAACTGACGATCCACACGCGTGGCTCGCAGGGCAACCACGAGTACGAGCAGTACTCGATCGCGCGCACCACCCCGGCCACGAACCTCGCCAACGGCGCCGTGCACACGCTGCGCGTGCGTTACGTGCCGGGCACGATCGAGGTCTTCGTCGACGGCAGTGCCACACCGGCGATCAGCCGCGCGTACGACTTCGTGACCGGCGGCCTCTACGCGAACGGCACCGCGGCGCCCGGCACCAACATGCTGAACGGCACGGCGATCGTCGGCTTCTGCGCGACGACGGGCGCCGGCACGCTGACGGAACTCGCCGAGATCACTTCGTGGAGCTGGACCTCGACGCCGCTCACCGATCCGTGCTACGCCGGCACCGTTCCGCAGGATCTGCTCACCGTGGAGAACAGCACCGGCGGCCTCCTGCGCACCGTGCAGCTCGCGACGTGGCAGCCCTTCACCGTGTCGCTGCAGTCGCCGCCGACCTTCGGCGCCGGCGCGCCCTACGTGATGCTGATGTCGCTCGCGCCGAGCCCCGGCTCCATCGGCACCGACCTCGGCTTCGGGCCGATGTGCATCCCGCTGATCCTCGGCCCGCTCGACTTCGTGTGGGCGGACACGTTCGGCCTGTTCGTGCCGCTGTTCCCGGCCGGGCCGGCGCCGTTCTCGTTCGCGATCCCGGCGGGCATCATCACGTTCCCGTTCGAGTTCACCCTGCAGGCCGTCGTCGCGACGTCGCTGTCGCCGTTCAGCCTCGGCATCACGAACGCGGTCGACGTCGTGTTCGCGCCGGCGCCGGCGCCGCTGATCACGACGGTCACTCCGCTGAGCGCCGCGGTGGGCGGGACGATCACCGTCACCGGCCAGCGTTTCGTCACCGGCGCAACGCTGACCGTCGCCGGCAGCCCGGTGGTCCCGACGAGCCAGTCCGCGACGTCGTTCGTCTTCCCGTACCCGGCCGGCGTGCCGTGCGGTTCGCAGCTCACGGTGACGAACCCCGACGGCCAGTTCGCGACGTACCCGTTCAACCCGACGCCGACGATCACGACCGCCGTATTCCCGTCGGGCCCGGCGGCGGGCAACGCGACGTTCATTCTCGTGGGCGGTGGCTACGCCCCGGGCACGACGGTGACGATCGGCGGCGCGGCCGCGATGGTGCAGACCGTGACGGGGGCGTCGATCACGGTGAAGACCCCGCCGGGAACGCCCGGCCAGGCCGCGGTCGTCGTCACCACGCCGGGCGGCTGCAGCGCGAACACGACCTACACGTACCAGTGACGGCGGTCACGGCGCCGCAGCCGATGCGGCGCCGACGGGGATCGGACTTCGGGCGCGGTCGCTGTGGCGGCCCGCCACGATCGCCGCGAGCAGCGACAGCTTCGCGACCCATGCGCAGGCGACCCACGGGCCCGTTGCGTTCGCGAGACCGCTCGCGATCGCGGCGCCGAGCGTGAGATCCGTGAGCGCCGCCGCGACGATCCAGCGACCAGCACGCCATCGTTCGTCGGCGGCGACGCGCGACACCAGGTGGATCCACGTGAAGCCGATGCCGAGCACCGCGAACCCCCAGGGCGCCGCGAATCGCGGGTAGACGTCCGCAGCGAAGAGCGCGCCCAGAAGCGCGGCGGCAAGGCCCAGGGTCGCCGTGAGTCGTTCGAAGCGCGGCATCCGGGTGCCGACGGTCGCGATCGCGAACACGATGGCGGTGAGCCACGGCTGGACCACCGGCGCGACCTCCACCGGAGGGCATCCGGCCACAGCGCCTGGGACGCGTGCGCCGCGACGCGATCCCACGCCGCGCGCGCCGGCGCGGCTGGTCTGGCGGCGAGCGGCAGCGTGAACCTCGTGGATCGGAACATGCGCGCGTCGAGCATCGCTTCGGCGATCGCGTCTGCGGCTTCCGTCGAGTCCTGGATGCGCAGCGCGCGCCACGCCAGGTGCCATGCGGCGCCGTCCCTCCCGCCGGGCAGCGCGGCGCGCTCGTCGGATCGCTCCGGTTGTCGCACCCTCGCCCATGTCGCGAGATCGGTGTCGGCGAACACGGCGCTCGCGATCGCGGCGAGGTCGACGCGGTCGAACGTCGTGAACCCGGGCGGCGCCGGCGCTGCGGCCGGTGCGTTCCGGAGGTTCTGCGCCGCGGCCGCCCAGAACGAACGGGTCGCCGCGGCTGCGTCTCCCCGCGGACCCTCCGTCGCCTGCAGCAGCACCGCCATCCGGTGTACGTTGCGGAGCACCACGATCGGCTCGTCGGCGCCGACGGCGAAGGAGCCGATGACAGGCTGTTTGCCGTCGTCGACGAGCAGGTCCGGGTTACGAACCCGCAGCTGCGCACGATCCACGGCGACGCGGAAGACGCCGTCCGAGCGCACGCAGCGGATCGAGAGGTCGAGCGTCGCGTCCTTCGGCCCGAAGACACTCGGCAGCCGGCCGGTGCGCCGCGCGACGTGGCGGTCGTCGCCGTCGTCCACGTCGAGGTCGTACTGCAGTTCGCGGCGCGCGTCGTCTTCGTTCGCCGCTCCGGGCGCGAACGCGAGCCGGATCGTGGTCGCGCGTCCGGTCGCCAGAGGCGCCTCGCGGGCCGCGAGGATCGCGACGGACGCGTCGTGGTCCGCGAACTGGAGGATCGCCACCTGCATCCACGCATCGACGGTCGAGTCCGCTCGCCGGCTCGCGACCAGTTGTTCGCCCGCATCCGTCGCGCCGCCGGCGGCGGCTGGCCACGGCAGGTGGCCGAGAACGGACTGCACGCCGGCGACGGCGGCCACGAGGCAGCACCATGCGGCGGTGAAGACTCGAACGACTCTCGGACCCATGCGCGGCGGGAGGCTACCCGAAGCGGTCGCCGTGAGGTGCGATTGCGCGCGACCGGCGCAGCGTCACCGCCGTTCGACGATCTCGTTCGCGGGGTAGCGCACCTTCGGCGCGCCGGCGTTGCGGTCGCCCGCGGCGCGGTATCCCGCGGCGACGACGCACAGGGTCGTGAAGCGTGTCGCGTCGAGGCCGAGAAGGCGGTCGTACGCGACGGTGTCGACGCCCTCGAGCGCGCACGAGTCGACGCCGAGCATCGCGGCGGCGCAGAGGAACTGGCCGAGCGCGATGTAGACCTGGCGCGCGTTCCAGGCCGCGTGGTCCTTCGCCGCCCATCCTTGTTCGACGAAGTTCACGATGACGCGGCGGTAGCCCGCCAGCGAGTCCATCGTGGCGCCGCGCACGTCGCACTGCCGCTGCAAGAAGCGGTCGACGTCGGCCGCCGTCGTCGTGCGCTGACCGAGGAAGACGACCAGCTTGTTCGCGTCGGTGATCTGCGGCTGGTTCCACGACAGGAGCCGCAGTTCGGTGCGCAGGGTCGCGTCCTCGACGACGAGGAACTTCCACGGCTGCAATCCGAACGACGAGGGCGCGAGCACGAGCGACTGTTCGAGTGCTTCCCACACGTCCGGCGGAATCGCGCGCGCCGGATCGAAGCGCTTCGTCGAGTAGCGCCAATGCAGTTGTTCGATCAGATTCGCGGGCGTGACGGTTGCCATGGGGGATTTCAGCCCTTCGCCATCAGCGCCGCGACGCGACGGCTGAAGGCGGCGGGATCGGCGGGCATCGTGCCCTCGGCGAGCAGCGCCTGGTCGTGCAGCAGCGACGCCCACTCGGCGAACTGCGCGTCGTCGGTGAGCGCCTGCAGCTTCTTCACGACCGCGTGCTCCGGGTTGAGTTCGAGGATGCGCTTGTGCGCGGGGACGTCGTGGCCCGCTTCGCGCAGCACGCGCTCCTGGCGCGCACTCATGCCGTGCTCGTCGCTGACGAGACACGCCGGCGAGTCGGTCAGGCGGTCGGTCACTCGCACGGTCTTCACGTGCTCGTCGAGCGCCTTCTGCACCCGCTCGAGCACGGGTGCCATCGCCTTCTGCTGTTCGTCCTTCTTCTTCTTGTCCTCGTCGCTCTCCGGCAGGTCGAGCGCGCCCTTCGCGGCGGACACGAACGGCTTCTCGCCGAACTCGCGCAGTGCGTCGACGACCCACTCGTCGATCGTGTCGGTCATCAGGAGGACTTCGTAACCGCGCTTCTTCAGCGCCTCGATGTGCGGGCTCGCCTTCGCGGTCGACAGGCTGTCGGAAGCGACGAAGTAGATCGCCTTCTGGTCCGCGGGCATGCGGCCCGTGTAGTCGCCGAGGCTGCAGAGCGAATCGCCGTTCGTGCTGTGGAACCGCAGCAGTGCCGCGAGGCGGTCGCGCGCCTCGATGTCGTGGTAGACGCCCTCCTTGAGCATGCGGCCGAACTCGTTCCAGAACTGCTCGTAGCGGTTCCGCTTCTCCTTCTTGCCGTCGACGTCGTGCTCGGTCTCGCCTTCCTTCGCGAGGTCCTCGAGGAGCGACAGCGTCTTGCCGACGAGCTGCTTCCTGATGAACCGCGTCGTCGCGTCCTTCTGCAGGATCTCGCGCGAGACGTTCAGCGGCAGGTCCTCGCTGTCGACGACGCCGCGCACGAAACGCAGCCATTCCGGCACGATCTCCTGCGCGTCGTCCATGATGAAGACGCGCTTCACGAACAAGCGCACGCCGCTCTTCCGGCGGTCGACGACGTCGAACGGCGCCTTCGCGGGCAGGTAGAGCAGGCCCGTGAGTTCGTGCGAGCCCTCGACCTTGAAGTGCGTCCACGCGAGCGGCTCCTGCCAGTCGTGCGAGACCGACTTGTAGAACTCGCGGTAGTCGTCGTCGGTGACGTCGCTCTTCTTGCGCGTCCACAAGGCGCTCGCCTTGTTGATCGTCTGCCACTCGGTCTTCTTGTCGTCGCCGGAGCCGCGCTCGATCTCCATGCGGATCGGCCACCGCACGTAGTCGCTGTACTTGTGCACGACTTCGCGCACCGGCCACTCCTCCGCGTACTCCTTCGCGTCGTCCTTCAGGTGCAGCACGATGTCGGTGCCGCGGCTCGCGCGTTCGCCGGCGCGGACTTCGAAGTCGCCCTTCGCCTGGCTCTCCCAGACCCATGCCTCGTCGCTGCCGGCCTTGCGCGAGATCACGGTCACCGAGTCGGCGACGAGGAACGCGCTGTAGAAGCCGACGCCGAACTGACCGATCAGGGCGATGTCCTTCTTCTGGTCGGCGGACAGCGACTGCATCAGCTTCTTGCTGCCGCTGCGCGCGATCGTGCCGAGGTGCGAGATCAGCTCGTCGCGCGACATGCCGATGCCGTTGTCGCGGATCGTCAGCGTGTTCTTCTTCGCATCGGGGATCAGCTCGATGCGCAGTTCCTTGTCGGTGCCGAGCAGCGCGTGGTCGGTCAGCGCGCGGAAGTTCAGCTGATCGATCGCGTCCGCTGCGTTGCTGATCAGCTCGCGCAGGAAGACCTCGCGGTGGCTGTAGAGCGAGTTGACGACGAGGGACAGGACTTCGTTGACCTCGGCCTGGAAGACGTGTTTCTCGACGGTGGCGGACATCGTGGTGTGCTCCGGAAATCGGGGGCGCCAGGATTGCGACGCGTCGCTGCCCGATCAAGGGGGCGCTGCGGCCGGCGCCGGTCGTGAGGCCGCTTTGGAGCGGGCCTCCGGCGCGTGGTATGGTCCTTCGCCGCCTCGTCGGTCCGCGCGGACCCGCACCGGGCGCAGCTTTGCCCGATGGGTCCCCTGGACGAACAACCCTGCTGGTGGACCCGGCTCCGCTCCCCGGCTGTCTCGCTCCTGATCGGACTCGTGTGCTACGTCGGGGCGATCCCGTTCGGCGACTGGAACGTCGACGCGACGATGATGGGCCTCGACTACCAGGAGATGTCGCTGGCTCCGTTCGCCGGGCGCGGGCCGCACCCCGAGCGCTTCCTGACACCGTTGTGCGCGTGGTTGCTCGGGCTCTCCGGGCCGCGCTTCGGGCTCTTCTCGCACGGCGCGATGGTGGTGTTCCTCGCGATGGTGCACCACCTGACGTTCACGCGATCGAAGGAACGGGTCTGGGCGACGTTCTTCACGTACGGCCTGTCGCTCAGTGCGCTCGTGGCGACGTACCGCGGCCTCGTCGGCTACTCCGATCCGCTGACGTTCTGCCTCCTCTGCGTGTGCATCCGCTGGCCCGAACGGGCGGGCGTCTTCTGGGCGATGCTCGGCCTCGGGCTCCTGAACCACGGCCAGACGCTCTTCCTGTGGCCATGGCTGATCCACGAACGCTCGCGCTCGAGCCGCCTCGGCTTCCGCGACGGGCTCTTCGCGGCGGCGGCAGTCGCCGTGTACTTCGCGGCACGCGCGTGGCTCGTCAGCGACGACTCGGCGACCGGCGCCACGCGCAGCTTCTCGGGCGCGACGCTGTCCGTTTCCTGGTACCTCGAGCACCTGGACTGGGGCAGGGCCGTCGAGTTGTGGATCATGATCCTGCCGGCGATCGTGTTCTGCTTCGGCTTCTTCATCATCGTGTTGCTCTGGGACCTGATCGGCGAACACCGCCGGCAGGCGCGCATCGGCGCCGCCTGGATGCTGCTCGGCATCTGCGGCGTGCTCGTCCTCGCGATCGACATCTTCCGTTTCGTCGCGCTGCTCGGCTTCCCGATGATCGTGGCGATGCACCGGCGGTTCGTGCCGAATGCCCGTGCGCGCGTGGCGCTGGTGTCGGCGGTCGCGCTGACGGTCGCCCTTCGCCAACCCAATCTCGATGCGGCCGGCTACCTGCTCCGTCGCATGACGGAGTTCGCGCTCGCGGGCGAGAAGTACCCGACGCTGTTCGGCCTCGTGCCTCACTGCTGGCCCGCGTTCCTCGCCTACGCCGCGTTCCTGGCGGCGCTGGCGGTCGTCGCACGGTTCACGCTGCCGCGCACCGACCGCGCCTGATGCGCGGTCCGTCGCACGAAGGGAACGAGCGGTCGCTCGGAAGCCGGCTCCGGTGGTAGGCTGGCGCTCGTCCGATGTTCTTCCTGGACAGCCTCGGCTTCTTCTCGCTCACCTGCCTGCTCATCCAGTGCGGGTTGGCGTGGATCTTCCTGGCTGTCTTCGCACTGCTCGCGCCGTCCGACGCGGTGTGGGTGCGCTCCTGGCGGACGGCCTTCAGCGGTCTCGCCGTGGCGCTGCTCGCGGTGAGCGTGCGCTTCGCTCTCGCGCATCACCACATCACGTGGTCGCACCGCATCGAAGAAGGCTCGTTCGAGGCGCGCCTCTCGTACGGGTTGTACCTCGCCGGCAAGGTGGTGTTCGTGTGGTTCCTGGTCGCGGGTGTCGCAGCGCTGCGCGATCGGCCGTGGCCGCGGTCGGGCTGGATCCCGGCTCTCGCGGTCGCCGCGGGCGGTGCGATCGGCGCGATCGTCCCGACCGTCGAGAGTCTGTTGCTGGTGAAGGCGCCGATGGTGGTTGCCGGTTTCGGGTACGCGTGGCGCTGTCTCCGGCGCCGCGCCGACGAGCCGCGCGAAGCCGGGCGCCGTCTGGCGCGGGTCGTCTTCGCCGGCTGGGCGGTGGCCTGGGCCTCCTACGGCCTCGCTGCGCTCGCCGTCGGCCCGGTGCACCCGGATGCGGATTCGCCGTGGATGCTGCTCCTGCGCGTCAACTCGCTCGTCGATCTCGTGATGCAGGTGGCGCTCGGCTGCGCGCTCATCGTCGTCGTGATGCACGACACGCAGGCTGCGTCGCTCGCGGCGCTGCACGAACGCGATCGGCTGCGGGACCGGGTGCGGCGCGACGAGAAGCTGCGCATGACGAGCACGCTGGTCGGCGGCATCGCGCACGAACTCAACAACCCGCTCACGGCGATCCTCGGTTTCGCCCAGATGCTGGCGAGCGACGACGCGGACTCGCGCAAGAAGGCGGCGCGTGTCGTGACGGAGCAGGCGGAGCGGTGCCGGAACATCGTGAAGCGAATGTCCCTGCTCGGGCATCGGCCCGATCTGGCGATCGGCACGATCGACACGACCGCGCTGCTCGAACGCGTCGCGCACGGCTTCCAGCCCCAGCTCGTGCAGGCCGGCGTCGTACTGGAGATCTCGATCGACGAGGCGCCGTGCGAACTGCAGGGCGACGCCAGCGGGATCGAACAGGTGATGACCAACCTGATCGCGAACGCCGTGCAGGCTTCGCCGCGCGGCGGCACCGTGCGGGTCGCGACCGTCGTCGCGCCCGACGCCCTGCACGTCCGCGTCGACGACGAAGGACCGGGCGTGCCCTTCGCCGATCGGGCGCGGATCTTCGAGCCGTTCTGGACGAGCAAGAAGGCGGGCGAGGGCACGGGCCTCGGGCTCGCCGTGGCGCAGGTGCTGGTCCAGGCGCACGGCGGGCGCATCGTGGTGTCCGATTCGCCGCGCGGCGGGGCGCGCTTCGAGGTGATCCTGCCGTGGGTGCCCGAGCCGGCTTCCGACCGCACCGCGGCGCCTGCCCGCGCCGGTCTCCAGCTGCTCGTCGTCGACGACGAAGCGCTCGTGCGCGCGACGATCGCACGCCAGGCGGAGCGCTACGGGTGGACGGTCGTGCCCGCCGAATCCGGGCAGCGGGCCCTGGAGCTGTTGCTGGCGGAGGGTGCGTCGTTCGACGCCGTGGTGTGCGACCTGCGCATGGCCGGCATGTCGGGTGCGGGGCTGCACGACGAGCTCGTGCGTCGTGCGCCGTGGTTGCTGCGGCGGCTCCTGTTCGTCAGCGGCGACCTGTCGTCGGCCGAGGCGGCCGAGTTCGCGCTGCGCTGCAACGCGCCGATCCTGGCGAAGCCGTTCGGCGTGGCCGACCTGTTCGGCCGGTTGCGCGAAGTCGTGGGCGGCGCGTGATCGCGCCGGGTGCGCCTCGGGCACTGTGTGTCCCGCGCCCGCCGGGTGCAACGAGCGGCGGCGGCGGCTAGCTTCTCCGATCCCCTGCCGTCCCCCGATCGCCACTCGCAACGACGATGAGTTCCAAGCACCGCCACGGCCTGCCGAAGAAGCGGCCTGATCCGAAAGCGAAGGCCGAGATCGAGGCCGATCTGCCGACGCTCGAGCCCGTCGAAGAGGATCTGCCGACGCTCGAACCGGTCGACGAGGCCGAGGTCGCGACGCCCGAAGTCGAGGACGGTCCGGTGAAGGTCACGACGAGTGCGAGCGACGAGGCGGTGTTCGACCTGGTGCTCGCGGTCGACGTGCCCGCGATGGACAAGAAGGCGGTGACCGATGCGGTCGCCGGCCCGCTGGCGCGCGCGGCGAAGGCGGCGGACGCACGCATCCGGCACAAGCGCGTGCTGGTGCGGTTCACGGGAGAGGCGGTCATCGGCAGCGCGGTGAAGCAGCTCGTCGGCACGACTCTCGAGGCGCACAAGCCGCTGAAGGCGACCGTGCGCCGGGGCTTCGGCGACGAGACCGTGATCGAAGGGGCGCTGCCGAAGGTGCAGGTCGCGTCGAGCGAGCATGGCGGTGCCACGCGCGTCGAGGTGGCGACCGCGGACCTCGACCCGCGTGATCTGGCGATGGCGTTCCAGCCGCATCTCGATTCGCTCGCCGCGACGGCGAAGGGGCGCAAGTTCGTGCTGCAGTTCAGCGGATCCGCCAAGCCCGACTCGGCGCTGCGGGCGAAGATCGCCGATGCGCTGCAGGCCGCGGGCGCCATGCGGGCGGCGATCGGCGAACGGGTGCTCTTCGACCGCGAGATGGCGGATCGGGTCCGCGTCACGGCCGCGAACGACGTCGTCACGATCGACGTCAAGCCCGCCGACGACGAGATGGCCACGGTCGACGCGATCTCGACCGTCGTGCCGCAGCACTCGGCGTCGATGCAGGGCAAGGTGGTGCGGCTCCGGTTCGCGCAGCCCGGCCGCGCCGCGGAGATCGCGGCGTGTGTCGACGCCAGCAAGAAGGGCGGCCCCGCTCGGATCGAACTCGCCGGCCCGAACGGCGGCGAGATCCTCTGGCCGAAGCTGCTCACCGCGACGCAAGGCGCCGAACTGACCCTGCGGGTCGTTCCGAACGAGCGCGACCGTGTGACGGTGATGGCCGCGTTCCGTCGGGAGTGCCTCGAGCACGCATCGGCCGCGAAGGGCGGCGCGGTCGTCGTCGACTGGCCCGCGGGTTTCGTGCTCGACGCGGAGGTCGAGGAGGCGCTGCAGGCCGCGGCCCGCGCGCTCGCTCCGAAGTCCCTCGCCTGCACCGTGGCGGGGGAGCACCGCGAACCGTTCTTCCCCGACGTCGTTCTGCTCGTCGCCGAGGGCGCGGGGCACACGTTCCGCATCCGCAGCGATGCCGGCAAACCCGTCGAAGTGCAGCGAGCGATCGACCGTCGCATCGCCACGGCGGCCGCGGCGATGCGCGGCAAGGCTGTTCGCGTGCAGGTGACCGGCGGTGTCGCGTTGTCGCGCACGCTGCTGAAGTCGGTGTGCACCGCGATCGAGGGCGCCGGCGCATCGCGTCTCGAAATCGAGGACGGCGCCACGGTCGACGTGCTGGTGCCGCCGATGCTGCGCGTCACCAAGGGCGCCCCGAACGAGCTGCGCATCGCCGGTGAGGCAGGCGGGCGCGACGCAGCGCAGCAGGCGCTCGCGTTGAAGCGCGAGATCGAGACCGCCGGCGTGACGGCCGGCAGCGCCGTGTGCGTGGCGGAAGGGCCGCTCGCCGAGTCGATCGTCGCCGCGGTGATCGCGCGTTCGGCCGGATCCGTCGTGATCGACGGGCCGGCGCCGATCCAGGTGCACCCGCCGCTGTTCGGAGCGCCGGAGAAGAAGGGGGCCGCGGTGCGCCTCGTCGTGAACCCCGGCGGCGACGCCGCGATGGTCGCGCGCCAGGTCGACCGCGAACTGCAAGGCGCCCTCGGCCGGCTCGGCGTGCTCGGTACCGCGGGCGTCACGGTCGTGTGGCCCGGCGCGACGGCGGCGCACGAAGGGTTCGTGCGGGTGCTGAAGGGGCTGCTCGCCAAGAAGGCCGCGAAGGTGTTCCTCGATTCCGGCGACGGCAAGGTCGTGCAGGTGCACCCGGCGACCGTGTCGCCGTTCGCGCCGCCGCCGCCGACGCCCGTCTCGATCCAGAGGCCGGCGGCCTCGGCGCGGGCAGCGATCGCGCCGGCTGCCCCGCTCGCGCCTGTGTCGGTCGAAGGTGCGCCGGCCGCGCCCGCGCCGACGTTCGTTCCCGACGGCATCACGCGCATCTCCCTGCTCGCGCGCAAGGACGACGCGATGCCGCCGATGGTGCTGCTCGGCGTCGCGGATGGTGCGGATGCGGCGCACGTCGCGGCGGTCGAACACGAACTCACCGGGCAGCTGCCGCGCCTGCGCGGCCGGTGCGTGCTGTTCGTGCTTCGCGCCGGCGATCAGGACGTGCCCGTCCGCCGCGACGGTCCGCTCGTTGCCGTGCTGCGGCGGCTGGCCTCGAAGGCCGCGGCGGCGACGCTGGTCTTCCGCGGCCCCGACGCGAAGGATCGACCGCACTTCCAGGTCCTGCATTCGACCGTTCGGGCGTACCCCCCGGGCGCCGCCTTCGCGGACCCGCGCGGCGTTCGAGTTCCGGCAACCCCACCCTCGGGAGAGTCGTCGTGAAGCCGTTCTTCGCCTGCGCCGTGCTCTCGCTCGGATCCCTTTCCTGCTCGAGGGACGCCGCGGTGAGTGCGCCCGTGGCCGCGCCGGTCGCCACGAACGCGACGCTCGTCATCAGCCTCGGCCGTGACATCTGCCAGGGTTGCGTCGACGGCGCCCGGACGAAGCTGGCGGGCGTCGCCGGCATCGGGGATCTGGCGCTCAACCCTGGCGGCAAGGACTTCACGCTGCACTACGACGACTCGAAGGTCCAGCCGCAACAGGTCGTCGCGAAACTCGTCGCCGCGGGCGAGGTCGACGCGAAGGTCGGGACCCCGGCGCCGGCGACGAAATGAGGGCCGCGCCCGCGGCGGTCACGCCGGGCTGAAGCCCTCGGGCAGGACGCGCTTGGTCCTCCGGGTCGCCTTCGCGGCGTCGAGCGCGTCGGCGAGCACCGATTCGAGCACGCCGATGTAGCCGAGGTAGCGTCGGCGGCCGCTCTCCGTGAGGCGGCACAACGTCTGCGGACGGCGCCCGCGGAAGCCCTTCTTGATCTCGACGATGCCCGCTTCCTGCAGCACGGTGAGGTGGCGCGACAGGTTGCCGTCGGTCAGGTTGCACAGCGCCTTCAGGTCCGTGAAGAGCAGGCCGTCGGCCCGCGCGGCGAGCGACGTGAGGATGCCGAGGCGGGCCTTCTCGTGCAGGACGCGGTCGAGACCTTCGTAGGCGTAGCGCCCTTCGTCGCCGCTCTTCTTGTCGCTCACGACGACACCTCGCGTGCTTCGCCGCGCTCGTTGTTCCACCAGAGGATCGCCGCGAGCGCGAGCTGTCCCGCGGCGAACGGGAGCCCCATCGCCCACGGATCGAGCGCGCGTTCGCCGAACCAGAGGCAGGACGTGCCGGTCGCGAGGTATGTCGCGCCGACGAGCACGGCCGGGGCCGGGAGCAGGCGATGCGCAGCGAGGTTCCCGAGTCCGAACAGCAGCTGCCACAGCCCGGGCAGCACCCACAACTGGTGGGTGAGCCGCATCGCGACGAACCACGTGACGACGGCGCCGACGAACAGGCACGGCGCGAACTGCATCGCCGCGAGCCGCGCGTTCGCGACGGAGAGTGCACCGGGTGAGCGGCGCACGCGGCGCAGCACGACGATCGTCGCCGCGCCACCGCTGACGATCGCGGCGGAACACCAGAGCAGCAGGTAGGTACGGGGCTCCGCGAGCGGGTCCGCCGCCAGCATCGGCTGCGCGATGGCGGCCGTGATCGCGAGCACCCCCGACAGTGCGACGGGCACCGCGCGCAGGCTGTGCAGGCGCTCGGTCGCGGCGAGCTGCGTGCGGATCGTCGAGATCTGGTCGAAGGCGTCGCGGAGTTCCATGGCGCTTTGCGAGCGAAAGTAGGCGGTGGCACGGAGGCGTCAAGCCGCCGGGCGGCAGGCACCGCCGCCTTACCCGCGCCTTACCCGCGCGATGCGCCTCGGCGCGTCTGATTGGCCGACGAGAGAGGTGCCGATGAAGCGTTCCCGCAACACGTCGTTCTTCCGCGCAGCGGTCCTGGCCGCCGTCGCGATCGTTCCCCTGACCGCGCAGTCGCCGAGCCCCCGGCATGGCTGGGTCTTCGGCGGACGCGCGATCCCCGGCGCTCACGGCCAGCCGGCCGTGCAGGTGGTGGGGGCCGTGGCGGACGTGCAGATCCTCGGGAGCGCGGCGACCACGACGGTGACTCTCGAACTGCACAACCCGGCATCGCGGCCAGAGGAGGCGGCGCTGTTGCTGCCCGTGCCGGAAGGGGCGGTCGTGTCGGGCTTCGCGTTCGACGGCAGCGGCGAACATGCGGCACGGGTGCTCCCGCGCGACGAAGCGCGGCGCCTGTACGACGAGATCACGAGCCGCATGCGCGACCCGGCCCTGCTCGAGTTCGTCGACTGGCGGTGTCTGTGCACCAGCCTGTTCCCGGTGCCGGCGGGCGGCATCCAGCGCGTTCGCGTCACCTACGAGCACGTGCTGCCGTGCGAAGGGGATCGCGTCGACTACGTGCTGCCGCGCACCGAGCTGTCCGAGCACGCGATGCCGTGGCGGATCTCCGTTTCGCTGCGCGCGGAAGCCGCCCTCGGCCTCGTGTGGTCGCCGACGCACGAACTCGCGATCGATCGTCGGGGCACGAACACCGCGAAGGGCCGCGCGATCGAGTCCGGGCGCGGCGTGCCCGGACCGTTCCGGCTCTGCTACACGACGAGCGCGGACACCTCGCGCCCCACCGCCGCGCTCTACGCGTATCCGGACCCCACGATCGGCGGCGGCTACTTCCTGCTGCTCGCGCGCTCGCCGTCCGCGCCGCGTGACGCGAGCCTGCGCCGCGAAGTGACGATCGTGATCGACCGCTCCGGCAGCATGAGCGGCAAGAAGCTCGAGCAGGCGCGCAACGCGGCGCTGCAGGTGATCGAAGGGCTCGCACCCGGCGAGGGCATCCAGGTGCTCGACTACGGCAACGCGGTCGCGGCCGCGTTCGCTGCGCCCGTCGCGAAGGATGCGTCGACGCTGGCCGTCGCGCGTGCCCATCTCGAGTCGATCCGGCCGCACGGCGGCACCAACATCCACGACGCGCTGATCGAGGCCCTTCGGCCGGCGCCGATGCCGGGCACGATCCCGGTCGTCCTGTTCCTGACCGACGGCCTTCCGACCGTCGGCCGCACCCGCGAACAGGACATCCGCGCAGTGGTCGAGACCGGCAATCCGCACCGGCGCCGCGTCTTCTGCTTCGGCGTCGGCAACGACGTCAACGTGCCGCTGCTCGACCGCGTCGCCGACGCGACGCGCGCGAGGACGGCGTACGTGCTGCCCGACGAGGACATCGAGGTCGCGGTGGCGCGTACCTTCGCGCGGCTCGACCGGCCGGCGCTGGCCGAGCCGGTGCTGTCCTGCGTCGACGGTCAGGGGGCGTCGCGGATCGTCGAAGTGCTGCCCCGCACGCTGCCGGACCTGCACGACGGTGATCAGCTCGTCGTCCTGGGCCAGTACCGCGGCGAGCACGACCTGCGGTTCGAACTCGCCGGCCTCGGCGCGACCGGGCCGCGCCGGTTCGGTTTCACGCTGCCCGTGCGGACCGCGTCCACGCGCCATTCGTTCGTGCCGCGCCTCTGGGCGAGCCGCCAGATCGCGTTCCTCGTCGACGAACTTCGCCAGCGCGGCGGCGAACTCGGCGGCCCGCCGCGTGTCGCCGGCGCCGCACCGTTCGCCGATCCGCGCTTCCGCGAACTGCGCGAGGAGATCATGCGACTCTCCACGCGCTTCGGCGTGCTCGGCGAGTACACGGCGTTCCTCGCCACCGAGGGCACCGACCTGTCCGACTGGAGCGGCATCGTCGCGAACTGCGCGGCGAACATCGACGAGCGTGCGGTCGCCGTCCGCACCGGACAGGGAGCCGTGAACCAGGGCTGCAACCTCTGGGCGCAGCGCACGCAGGAACG
Source organism: Planctomycetota bacterium (assembly GCA_016794565.1). Classification (GTDB taxonomy): domain Bacteria; phylum Planctomycetota; class UBA1135; order UBA1135; family UBA2386; genus JAEUHQ01. The sequence goes on from JAEUHQ010000072.1 coordinate 71,472, forward strand.
CCTCAACCCGTTCAACGCGTACCTGACTCCGGACATGAAGGTCGCCGAGACGACCGTCGTGCAGCAGATCTGCGATCGCGCGTTCTTCCGCCGCGGCGAGCGCTGGATCGACGGCAACAGCGTCGCGCGTCGTGCCGTCGAGCCGGACGAACGCGTCGAGGTCGGCAGTCCCCGCTTCGCCGCTCTGCTCGCGCGCCTCGAATCCGAAGGCCGCGCCGGCGTGCTCGCCTTGTCCGGCGAGATCCTGGTCGACGTGGCGGGCAGGAACGTGCTCGTCGTGCCGGCCGCACCGAAGTCCGAAACCCCCGTTCCCGTGGAGATCGTCCGATGATCCGTTCGTCCTTCGTCGTGTTCGCGCTCGCGAATGTCCTCGCCGCGCAGGCGCCGCCGACCGCTGTCGCGGCGCCCGCGGTCCGTCCCGTCGACCTCGCCATCTGCCTCGACGTCAGCGGGAGCATGGACGGTCTGATCGACTCGGCGCGCCAGAACCTCTGGTCCGTCGTCAACGAACTCGCCACGCTGCAGCCGACGCCGCGGCTGCGCGTCGCGCTGCTCACGTTCGGGTGCACCGCGTACGACCCGGCGTCGGGGTGGGTGCGGGTCGACACGCCGTTCACCAGCGACCTCGACACCGTGTCCCAGAAGCTGTTCGCGCTGCAGACGAACGGCGGCGACGAATACGTGGCGCGCGTGATGCAGGCGGCGCTCGAACTCGACTGGTCGTCCGATCCGGAGGCGCTGAAGCTCCTGTTCGTCGCCGGCAACGAGGCCGCCACGCAGGATCCGACGGTCGACGGCCCGACGCAGAGCCGCGCCGCGATCGCGCGAGGCATCGTGGTCGACACGATCTTCTGCGGCAGTCCGTCGCACCAGGATGCGCCAGGATGGCGCGAGGTCAGCAAGCTGGCGGACGGGCAGTTCGCGACGATCGAGAAGGATCAGGCCGTCGTCATCACGACGCCGTTCGACGCCGAGCTGACCGAGATCAGCGGTCTGCTCAACACGACGTACGTTCCCTTCGGCAGGGACGGCGGGGTGTGGGCCGCGAACCAGGTCAGTCAGGACCAGAACGCGGTCGGACTCAATCCCGCCGCCGCCGCGCAGCGGTGCCAGACGAAGGGCGGCTCGCTCTACGAGAACCCGCACTGGGATCTGGTCGACGCGTGCCGGGACGCGAAATTCGACTGGGACAAGGTGAAGAAGGAGGAGTTGCCCGAGGCCCTGCGCGGAATGACGACCGAGCAGCTGCGCGGGCACGTCGCGGAACAGCAGAAGAAGCGCGATGCGTTGAAGGTGCGCATCGACGCGATCGGGAAGGAGCGCGATGCGTTCGTGAAGAAGGAGATGGAGAAGCTGGGTTCCGCCGGAAAAGCGATGTTCGAGACGGCGGTGCTCGAGGCGGTGCGGCAGCAGGCGGAGGCGAAGGGCTTCCGTCGCGCACCGAAGGAAGCGCCGAAGGCGGCGGTCGCCGGTGACTGCGACTCGCCGTTCGTGTCGGTCGTGCGCGACGCGGCTCGCGACTACCGCCGTCTCGTGTGCGTCACCGGGTCGCCGAAGGTGGCGCCGCAGGACTGCCGCATGTCGCCGCCGTTCGTGAAGCTGTCCGAGGCCGGGAAGGAGCACGGCAAGAAGCTGTACCTGTTGTTCGCGCGGTTCGCGGAGAAGGGCGTCTACACGAAGGCGGGCGAGCCGGCGAAGGTCGGGCAGACGCTGGTGAAGGAGGCGTGGGTCGCGGTGCTGGGGGAGCCCTCCGGGCCCACGGAGGCGAGCCGTCGCTACGTCGGACACCTCGTGTTCGGCGAAGGCGACCAGCGCTTCCACGGCGGCGACGCGGCGGGGTTGTTCGTGATGCACAAGCTGGCCGCCGACACGCCCGACACGGACCAGGGCTGGGTGTACGGGACGATCGATCCGGCCGGACACGTCACCGCCGCCGGTCGAATCGCGTCGTGCATGCGTTGTCATCAGGACGGGACCGAGGACCGCTGCTTCGGGCTACGCTGACGCCGTGACCGCCAAGAAGACCGTGCTCGTGGTCGAGGACGACCCCGCGATCCGCCGCGGGCTCGTCGACGCGCTGCAGTTCGCCGGCTACGCAGTGATCGCGAGCGCGGAAGGGCGCGACGGTCGCGAGACGGCGCTGGGTGCGCAGATCGACCTCGCGATCCTGGACGTCGTGCTGCCGAACGTCTCCGGCTTCGACATCCTGGCCGAGGTCCGCAAGTGCCGGCCGGCGCTCCCGGTCATCCTCGTCACCGCGCGGGGCGCGGAGCACGACCGTGTGCACGGTCTGCAGACCGGCGCCGACGACTACGTGGTCAAACCGTTCTCGAGCAAGGAACTGCTCGCACGCGTCGCCGCGGTGTTGCGGCGCAGCGCCGAGCGGCCTTCCGACGTCGGGCGCATCGCGCTCGCCGGCCGTGCGATCGACTTCGATCGCCGCGAGGTCGAACGGCCCGACGGCTCGCGTGTGCAGCTGTCCGAACGCGAGAGCGATCTGTTGCGGTACCTCGTGCAGAACCGCGGCCGAGCCGTCGCCCGCAGCGAGATCCTCGAGCGCGTCTGGGGGCTGCCTTCGGGCGACATGACGACGCGTGCGATCGACATGCACGTGGTCAACCTGCGCGACAAGCTCGCCGATCCGCCCGACGCGCCGCAGGTCGTGCTCACCGTGCGCGGCAAGGGCTACATGCTCGCGGACGGAGGTCGCCCGTGAAGCAGCGACAGCGCGCGTGGTCGTGGTTCGCGGCGACGGCGATCCCGCTGCTCGCCGTGCTCGCCTGGCTGACGGCGACGCTGATCAAGGTCGATCGCGACGAAGTGATGGCGCGCCGCCAGGCGCAGCTTCACGAGCGGCTGCGGCTCGCGCTGTGGCGCATGGACAGCTGGTTGTCGCCGCAGCTCGCGCGCGAAGCGCTGCGGCCGCCGGGTCACTACCGGTCGTTCGGCTCGCCGACGATGGCGTGGTCTCGTGGCTACGCCAAGCTGTCGGCCGACGACGTGCTCGTGCAGTCACCGCTGCTGGGTGTCGAGGACGCGGTGTTCGCGCTGCACTTCGAGGTCACGCCCGACGGACTCGTGCACAGTCCGCAGGTACCGACGGGCAACCAGCGCGACGCGTGCGAAGCGAACGGCGTCGATCCGGCGGTTCTGCGGCGCGCCGAAGCCCGGCTCGAGGCGCTGCGCCCGCGCCTCGCCCTTCCCGTTCTCGACGAGCACATCGGCGGCGCCGAACGCCTCCTCCCGATGATGGGCTGCAATCCCGTCGCGACGACGATCGCACCCCAGGCGCAGCAGAGCGTCACCGAACTCAACAACCGCCAGCGCAACTTCATCGACAACGTCGGCCAGGGCGCCGCGCCGCGCAACGCGCCCGCCGAGGTCGGGGACGCGGTGGTCGCGCCAATGGTGCCGTTCTGGCTCGACGGGACGGAGCCGCTGCTCGTGTTCGGCCGGCGCGTCCGTGACGCGACCGGCCTGCGCTTGCAGGGCGTGGTCGTCGACTGGCCGGCGCTGCAGGATCGGCTCGTGTCCCTGGTGCAGGACCTGTTCGAGTCGGGTTGCGCGAAGATCGTGCGCTGCGATTCTCCGGCCACCGACGAGCAGGCATCGATGCTGGCGACGGTGCCGGCGCGCCTGCAGGCGCACTTCCCCGACACGAGCCTGCCGACCGGGCTGCCGACGAAGACCATCCTCGGCGTCACGTGGGGCGTCGTGCTGCTCGGCCTCGGCGTGCTCGCGTTCACGTTGCGCGCGGCGATCGGATTCGGCGAACGGCGCGCGCGCTTCGCGTCCGCCGTGACGCATGAACTGCGCACACCGCTGACGACGTTCCGCATGTACAGCGAGATGCTGGCCGACGGCGTCGTGACCGATCCCGTCGCGAAGCAGGAGTACCTCGCGACGCTGCAGCGCGAGTCCGACCGCCTGTCGCGCGTCGTCGAGAACGTCCTCGCGTGGTCGCGCCTCGAAGAGGGTCGCTTCGCCGCGCGCCGCGAACGACACGCGGTCGCACCGCTCGTCGATCGCCTCGTGCCGGTGCTGCGGCGGCGGTTGTCGGACGTGGGCATGGAGCTGCAGGTGCGCATCGCCGACGCCGCGCACGACGCGGTGCTCGTCACCGACGAGGACGCGATCGGGCAGATCCTGTTCAACCTCGTCGACAACGCGGCGAAGTACGGCAAGGGTGCGGACTCGATCGTGGAGCTGCGCGTCGACGTTCGCGGGAGCGAGGCGGTGTTCGCGGTGCGCGACCACGGGCCGGGCGTGCCCGCGGCGCACCGCGCGTCGATCTTCTCGCCGTTCGACCGCGGCGCGGTCCCGGTCAGCAGCAACGACGTACCGGGCACGGGCCTCGGCCTGCCGCTCGCGCGCGGGTTGGCGCGTGACCTCGGTGGCGATCTCGGGCTCGACGAGTCAGTGACCGACGGTGCGTGCTTCGTTCTGCGGTTACCGGCGCTCGGCTGATCCCGAGAGCCGCGTCCCTCACCACGTTCCCGCGGTCAACGCGAGCGCGTTGGAAGCCGTGACCGCTGCGAGCGCACCGAGCGCATCGATCTCGAGCACCACCATCTGGTGGTGGAACGTGATGCCCACGAGCGGCGGCACGTTCGGCAGCATCAAGGTCGACGTCGCCGTTCCACCGGAGCTCGTCGTGAGCGCGAGCAGATCCGGCGAGACGTTCAGCTCGCAGCCCGGCAGAGCGGGAGCGAAGACACCGCTGAGCAGGAATCCGGGGTTCGCCACCGCGAAGCCCGTCACCTCGATCACGATCGCGGGATCGGTGATCCCGACGACGGTCGCGTGGAACGGGCCGTCGACCCACGGACCCGAGTGCGCGGTGAGCAGCACCGGACCGGCGGCGCTCGAGCATCCCGGTGCGCTGGCCGCGACGAGTGCCGGGCAGGTCGGTTCGAAGCGAGCAACGAACGACGACGGGTTGCCGCCGACACTCGTGAATGCGCCGCCGATCATCACGTCGCCGTCGGGCAGCACGGTCATCGCGGCGACGTCGTTGTCGAAGGTCGGCCCGAACGTCTGCCATGCCACGCCGTCCCAACGGTAGGTGCGTTGGAACGAGCCAGCGGCAAGCACTTGACCGTTGGGTAGCACCGCCAGCGACGCGACCGCGGTCGGCGTCCCCGCGCCCATCGCCGCCCACGCCGTGCCGTTCCACGTGGCGACGTGATTCGCGGCGATTCCTCCGGCGTGGTCGAAGTCGCCGCCGACCACGAGGTCGCCGTTCGGCAGTACCACGAGAGCTCGGGCCGGCGCGTTCAGCCCGGAGCCCAGTGAGGACCACGACGTGCTGTTCCAACGGGCGATCCGCGCGGCGGGCGCGCCACCCGCCGTCGTGAACGCGCCTGCGGCGACGGTGTCCCCGTTCGGCATCGCGGCGACGCCGTACACGGTCGCGTCCGTCCCCGGCCCGAGTGAGCTCCATGTCGTGCCGTCCCAACGAGCCACGTTCGCGGCCGGATTGCCGCCCGCGGTGGCGAACGTGCCGGCGGCCATCACGTCCCCGTTGGTGTGCACGGCAACCGCACGGACGATCGGGGAACTGCCGCCGATACCGGTACCGAGCGGTGACCACGAGCTGCCGTTCCAACGCGCGATGCGATTCGCGGGAGAGCTCCCGGCCAGCGTGAACTTGCCGCCCGCGACGAGATCGCCGTTCGGCGCGTTCGCGACCGCGAGCACGTCGTCGTTCGTTCCGGACGCGAAGCCGTGCCACGCCGCGCCGTCCCAACGCGCGATGTGGTTGGCGAGCACGTCACCCGCGTTGGCGAACGCGCCGCACACGACGGCGTCGCCGTTGCTGCGCGTCGTCATCCCGAACACCGCGCCATTCATCCCGTGACCGAGCGGCGCCCATGCACTCCCGTTCCATCGCGCGACGTGGAGACCGTTCGCGAAACTGCCGCCGGCGATCACCTCGCCGTTCGGCAGCGCAGTCAAAGTGAGGACGCTGCCGACGATGCCGCTGCCCATCGCGTGCCACGAGCTGCCATCCCACCGCGCGACGTTGTTCGCGGCCGTCGAGCCGGCCGTGTTGAAAGAGCCGCCGGCGATGAGGTCGCCGTTGGGCAGCACCGTGACTGCCCACACCGATCCGTTGACGCCGGTGCCGAGCGCCTGCCAGCCGTTGCTCCATCGCGCGATGTTCGCGGCGGGCACCGCACCCGCGCTGGCGAACGAACCGCCCGCGAAGAAGTCGCCGTTGTTGGCGTTGCAGATGGCGTTCACCGTGCCCGCGATGTTCGGCGTGAACGCCTGCGCACCGCTGGGCGTCAGCCGGGCCAGTCCGAAGTTCCCGCCCGCGAGCGTGCCGGTCGACGTGACCGTCAGGACGGAGATCGGATTGGGGAATCCGAAGCCGAAGAAGACGCCGCCGTTCGACTGCATCCAGAAGGTCCCGGAGGACTGGCCGAGGCCGATCTCGAAGAGCCCGTCCCACGCCAGCGAGCTGATCGAAGTGGCTCCACCCGGCACGCCCACCTGCCAACCGTTGTTCCAGGTTCCGAAACCGCTGCCCGTCGCGCAGTGCAGGGTCCCACTCGGAGTCACCAGCAAGGCGGCGACGGGCGGGTAGTTGGCGGG
>JAEUHQ010000129.1 GCA_016794565.1 Planctomycetota bacterium
CTCGCGTCGTCGTGCAGGAACCACGCGGCCGCCGTGCGATGGCAGAGCGCCGCGCGGTCGTTCGGGTCGATCGCGAGTGCCGAGTCGAACATCGCGGCGGCGTCGCGGTAGCGGCGGTCGTCGAGCACGTTGCTCGCACGCAGCACGATCGCGGCGGTGCAGTTCGGGTTGCGCTCGAACACGCGGTCCAGGTAGCGCTCGGTCTTCGCCGGATCGAGGCCCGCGTTCGCACTGCGGATCCGGTACATCGCGAGCAGCGCTTCTTCGTCGTCGCCGTTCTGCTCCAGCACCTTGGCGAGGTCCTTCTCGCCGCTCGGGAACCCGGCCGTCTCGCCGTAGGCCTCGAACTTCAGGATGCCGAACGTCGTCCGCGCCTCCGTCAGATCCGGCGCCTTCGCCATCGCGTCGACGAGGAGCCGGCTCGCCGTCTCGAAGTTCGCCCGTCCGCCGATCCGCCACGCCGATCGGGCGACGAACGTCATCCGCCTCGCATCGGTCGGCGGCTCCCCGGTCGAGTTCGCGAGCCACGTTTCGCGCGCGGCGCTGCGCTGGCCGTCGCGCCAAAGCGCTTCGCCCAGTTCGTGCCGAGCCTCCGTGTCGTCGGAATCGGCCTCGACGAGGCGCCGAAGGATGGCCGCGGCACCGGCGTGGTCGCCAAGCCGCGAGACCGCCGTCGCTTCGAGCAGCGCGATCGGTCGCGTGCTGCGCACCGCGGCAGGCAGGGTCGCGATCTCGTCGCGCACCGGTCGGTAGTTGCCGAGCCGGAGTTCGATCGTGAACACGCCGCATCGCGCCGCGCCCGCGATCGCCGCGGCGGGCCGGTCCTCGGGTCGATCGCTCGCTTCCGCCTCGAGGATCTCGTCGAACGCCGCACGCGCAGCGCTCAGTTCGCCCTTCCGCAGGCTCGCCTGCCCGTCTGCCAGGCGCTCGGCGAACACGTCGTCCTGGGCCCGCAGCGCGGACGCGACGAACGGAAGAAACGCCGAGACCAAGAGCGCGCGGAGGCTTGTCGGTCGGATCATCGGGGCGGCAAGATACTCCGCGGCCGCGACGAGTGTTGGCGGCAGTCGCGAACGATGAGCCATGCCGACTACTACCGCGGCGCCGAACGCGCCGGCGAGGCGCTCGCGCGAGCCGGCACCGATCCGTCGGCGCGCGCACGCGCGGTCCATGCTGCCATCGCCCCGCTCCTGCGCGACACCGAAGCCGCCGCGGCGAGCGCGTGCCGCAAGGGATGCGCACACTGCTGCCACTTCCCGGTGGGCGTGACATTTCCCGAGGCGATGCTCCTCGCTGCGGCAGTGCGGGCGGAAGGGGAAGGCGCGGCCGGGTTCGTCACCGCATCCGCGCGATACGCCGGCTCGACCTGGCGTGCACTCGTGGGACGGCCGTGCCCGTTCCTCCGCGCCGGCGAGTGCGCGGTACACGACGTCCGGCCCGTACCGTGCCGCGCGCTCGCCAGCAGCGACGCCGATGCGTGCGCGCGCGGCCTCGGCGGTCGGGGCGCGGTCCCGGTCGACAGCGAGGCGCTGTGGCGCGGCCTCGGCGCCACGGACGTGCTCGGATGCGGCGAGGCGGCGGGCAGCCGCGAACTGCGCTCGGCCGTGAGCGGCATCCTCGGCGCGCGGTGCGGGGAGGAAGCAGCAGCCTTCCTCGCGGCAATGCCGGCGGGCGCCGACGACGACTGATCGCTTCCCCCGCGATTCGTCGCCCGGTGCGCAGGTCCGCGAGCGGCAGCGCCGGCGGTCAACGCGCGCTGCGGAGCTCTTCGAACTGTTCGATCGCCGCACGGACTTCGCCGGGGATCGGCACGGGTCGCATCGAAGCGTCCACCCAGACCAGCGCCGCGTGCCCCGTCGCGAGCACTTCTTCGGCGGCTCGCACTTCGTAGTCCATCTGGAAACTCGTCGTGCCGAGCGACCCGACGCGCGCCGCGACCTCGACCTTCATGTCGATGCGTCCGGGCCGCAGGAACTTCACGTTCGCCTCGGCCAGCAGGAAGGGCACGTTGTGTCCCTCCAGGAGCCCGAGGTGCGTGAAGTACAGGTAGCGCGCCTGCTCCATCAGGCTCAGGTAGACGGCGTTGTTGACGACGCCTTCGGAGTCGACGTCGACCCAGCGCAGCGGCACGTTCGCGACGAATCGGTAGAACATGCCGGTATCCTGCGCGACCGGCCCCGCGGAATCGACGCCCCGGCAGCATCGATCCGACGACCTCGCAAGGCCCGGCCCGGAGGATTCTCCCGGCCCGTGCGTCGTGCAGCCCTTCATGCAACCCACCCCCCTGCGATCGTTCGCCGTCCTGTGGATGGCGTGTCTCGGTCCCGCCGCTCTCGCGCAGCAGGCCGGCGGCCTCGTCCAACGGACTTCCCCGCTGCAGGTCGTCGAGCCGGACGCGGCGGAACGCGATCTCCGCATGACCCCGATCGTCCGCGCGGTGCAGCGGGCGGCCGACAGCGTCGTGAGCATCTACCTCCAGGCGCCCCATGTGCTCGCGCGCGGCGGCCCGGTCACCGAAGGCCAGGGCTCGGGCGTGATCCTCGACGAGGCAGGGCTCGTGATCACCAATTGGCACGTCGTCGCTCCGATCGTGCTCGCGGATTCGCACGAACGGCGGCTGGAACTCGCCGTCAAGCTGCGCGACGGGCGCACCCGTGCCGCGCAAGTGCTGAGCAGTTCTGCCAATCGCGATCTCGCGCTGCTGCAGCTCTCGCTCGAACCGGGCGAGAAGGTGAAGCCGGCCGAGATCGGGCGGAGCGCCGACCTCATGATCGGCGAGACCCTGATCGCGATCGGCAACCCGCAGGGCCACGCGAACACCGTAACGAGCGGCGTCCTGTCGGCGAACGGTCGCACGATCCAGGTGCGCGCGCCGGACGGCAACGTGCGCTCGTACAACGACCTGCTGCAGACCGACGCGGCGATCAATCAGGGCAACAGCGGCGGTGCGCTGCTCGACATCACCGGGAAACTCGTCGGCATCAACAACGCGATGGCGATGGGCGCCGAGAACATCGGGTTCGCGATCCCGATGGACATCGTGCGTCAGGTGTTCGAGAAGGAGCTCGTCCAGAGCGGCAGCTTCGCGACAGCCGCCGACTCGCCCTGGATCGGCATCGAGATCGCGGAGAAGGACGGCGGAGTCGTCGTCTCCGACGTCGTCGCCGGCAGTCCTGCCGCGACCGCCGGCATCCACGCCGGCGACGTCGTCGAACGGATCGCCGACCAGCCCGTGCGATCGAGTCTCGACTACCTCCGCCGCATGGTCGACGCACGGCCGCGCCAACCGTTCGCCCTGTCGCTGCGCCGCGGGGGCAAGACCATCGAAGCCACGCCCGTGCCCGTGACCAGGACCAACGCCACCGTGCTCGCCGCGATCGGTGCCGAGTTCGACCAGGTGTCGGCCGAGAGCGATGCGACTCTGGTGCGCGCAGCGACGGTCGCCTTCTACCGCGACAGCGGCCGGCTCAGCGTGCCGATCCTGCCGGCGATCCTCCGCCTCGCCTCGATCCAGCCCGGTTCGCCGGCGGAATCGATCGGCCTGCAGAAGGGCGACGTGCTGCTCGCGGTGTTCGCCCCCGGGCGCTTCGGCGAACGCGAGTATCCCGTGACATCGCTCACCGACCTCGCTCGTCTGCTCGAGCAGCGCCGCGGCAAGTCGCTGCGCATCGCGATCCTCCGCGGCAACGAGGACCTCGTCGGCACGATCGACGTGCGCGATGGCGATCCGCGCTGAACGGCTCATCGCCACACCCAGCGCGTCCGTCCGACCATCGTGAAGGTCGTCGCGAGGTCGGGGTCGTCGGGCCGCAGCACTTCATCGAGCGCGCGGCGCAGTCCGTCCCGGCGCAGGAGGCGCCGCAGGTCGGCCGGCTCGAACGCATCGAGCATCACGACCGCTTCCGGGTCGTCGATCGCGCGGTGCTCCGCGAACGGCGTCCCCGCGGAGACGCGCCAGTGGGTCGGCACGCCGGGAAGCGGCCGATCGAGACGGTCGAGCAACGCCTGCTGCACCGCCCCGACGTGCGCCGCGATGCGGCCGTCGAAGCACCGCGCGAGGTGGGCCCGGAGGGCCGGGATCACGACACCAGCGGTCACCCACGCGCGCTCGAATCGCACGCCGTCGTCGGTCTCGCCTTCGCCGAAGCAGAACGTGCGTGCAACCGGGTCGAAGCGCGAGTCGATCGCAATCGCGAGCCGGTCGGCGTGGAGCAGGAGGCGTGGATCGGGGTCGACCGCGAGCATCGCCTCGATCTCGAACAGCGGCCACGCGTGGTCGCGCGCCCGTTCGCGCCGACCTTCGCCGATCGGGGGATGCAGTGCGAGCGCCCGCGCGATCGCACCGGCCGCGCCCAGCATCTGGTCGTCCGCGGCGAACAAGCCCGCGAAGAGCACCCCCTGCAGCCAGACGTGCCCCGTCTCGGGCACGCCGGTGCGATGGTCGGGGCCGTGCGGGAACGGCAGGCCGGTGCGGATGTCGAGGTCCCGATCGATCAGGTGACGGGCGCACCGCCGCGCCAACGCGAGGGCCTTCGGGTCCCCGAACGCCGCCGCGCAGCGCAACACGGCGAGCGTGGTGTCGAACTCGAGATTCGTGACGACTCCGCCGGAGCGACCGAAGTCCCCGGCGCCGCGGGCACCGGGCAGTTCGGGCAGGCGCCCGACGTGCTCGGCGAGTTGCTTCTGGACGAAGGCCGCGAGCCGGCCGCCGGGCGGCAGCAGGCCCGCGCGCTCGAACACGTCCCGCGGAAGGCGGCACAGCGGCAGCATGCGCTGCGCCATGCCCTCGCTCTCGACGGTGCGCGACTCACCCGCGGTCCAGGTCGTGTCGTTCACCGTCGTCGCCGCGAAGAAGGTCGTCCGCACGCGCTCGTCGACCGTGCCGTCGCACCAGCGCCAGGTCTCGGTCCTCCGGCGGCCGTATTGCTCCTCGGCCTCCTGCTCCTCGCGAACGAACGCGGGTCCGCGACCGTCGGCGTGCGCCGAAGCACCCCCCGCGTGCACCGCGACCCGGCCGCGACCGGCGGAGATCGCGACCTCCACCCACACGGGGTCCGCGGACGGTCCACCAACCGGCAGGCGCCGCCACTGCAGCACGCCCTTGCCCTCGAGGCGGAGGCCCTTGCCGACAGCGGTCGCCGGCAAGGGCACACCGAAGCGCACGGGGGCACCGTCGAGCGACAGCGCGAGCAACGCCTGCAGGAGCGGCAGGAGAACGGTCGGCATGCCGCTCAGGTGCTCCGCGCGAGCACCGCGGTTGCATCGAACCCGGAAATCGGGCGCCGGCCGCCGCGGTCAGTCGCTCCACTCGCTGCGCAGGTGCACGCCGCCGTGCTCGAGCCACGCGAGGAACGAATCGTGGTACGGCGCCGTGAGTTCGCGCCGCAGTTCGTCGCGATCCATCCAGCGAACCGCGAGCACTTCGTGGCCGGCCACCGGCTCGCCCGCCTCGACGTCGACTCCGAAGAAGAACGAGCGCCACGCGTGCGCGCGCCGGCCGCCGCGTCGGCGCTGTCCTTCCTGCACGAAGAGGAACCGGGGTTCGCCGCGCACGACGAGACCTGTCTCCTCCGCCACTTCGCGCGCAACCGCTTCGTGCAGCAGTTCGCGAGGTTCGACGCGGCCGCCCGGCAGATCCCAGGTCCGGACCAGGGCCCCGCGCACGACCCGTTCGTTGCCGACCATCAGGGTCCGATCGCCGCGCAGGATCACCGCGAAAGCGCCGAGGAAGTCGTCGACGACTTCACTCACGGCGACGTCCAGTGCGCCGTCCACCCCGCGGTGGTGAAGGGCACCGACGGATCGCCGTTCGTCCGCAGGAGGCCGGTGTCGATGCGCCGCGTCGCCACGTCGCCGATCCCCAGCAACTGGATGCCGAGCGACGTGCCGGTCGTGACGTCGAGCGCGATGTCGAAGGACCCCTGCCGGAACTGCAGGGCGCCGTGCACGGGCAGGAGCGTCGGCGCCAGCGTCGGGAACTGCACGGTGCCGTCGACGACGAGCGCACCCGACTCGACCGACAAGCCGATCTGCAGCAGCGCGGGCTGCGGCGCGATGCCGGGCACGGTCACCAGTCCCTCCCAGCGTCCGCCGAGATCGACGAGGGTCGGCAGGTCGCGGGTCCACTCGGCCTCCCAGACACCGAGGTCTGCCGAGCAACCGTACGTACCGACCAGCGTGCGGTTCTCGCCGAGCATCGCGGAGAACAGCACCACGTCGTCGGCGAGCAGTTCGATCACGTTCCCTTCGACGCGGAATTGGTAGACCTGCGCCCCGATGCAAGGATTGTCGAGCTGGACGGAGACGACCGCGTCCCCTTCGAAATCCTGCATGCGCAGCGTGATGGACCCGCCGGCGCCGCCCGACGTGCTCTGCCACTGGCCGACCCATTCACCCGCAAGTTGTGCCGGCACGGAGCCGCCGATTCGCACCGACTTCACGTGGATGTCGCCGCATGCCGCGAACCACGGCAACGCGAGAGCGAGGACGAGAGAGGAGCGCATCGTGGACAACGGGGGTACCTCCGCGCCGCCGCATGGTAACGAACGTGGTCAGACCGCGGAACCGCCCGCGGCTGCCGCGGCCTTGCCGATGGCAATGGACCGGTACGCGTCGAGCAGCCGAGCTCCGACGACGGCTGGCGCGAACGCCCCCACCGATGCGCGCCCCGCGCCGACGCACGCCGCGGCGAGTTGCGGGTCCGCCCGAAGGCGCTGGATCGCGGCCGCGAGCCCGCGGGGCCCGGCCGACACCGGCACCAGGACGCCGCGCCCGTCCTCCAGCGCATCGCGCACACCCGGCACGTCGTAGCCGACGACGGGCACGCCGGCGGCGAAGGCCTCGACGGCGACCAGGGGAAACCCCTCGCGAATGCTCGGCAGCACCAGCGCGTCGTACGCCGCGAGCAGCGACGCCGCCGATTCGTTCGCGCCGCGGCAGAGCACACGTCCGCCGGTGTCGCGTTCCGCCGCCGCCGCGATCTCGGCTCGGAGAGGCCCGTCGCCGAACACGTCGCCGGCAACTCCGTCGCACAACGCGACGGCGGCGACGAAGTCCGCGACGCGCTTCACCCGCACGAGCCGGCCGATGCACACGGTGCGGAAGTCAGCTCGGGGGATCCCGAGCGCATCGCGCGCTTCGCCGCGCGACACGGCCGCAGGCACCGGTACCGCCGGAGGCACGACCGTGAACCGGGACCTGGGCGCGATGTGTGCTCTGGCCAGTTCGTCCGCACAACTCCCGCTCACTGCGAACAGGAGGTCCGTGCGGCGGGCGAGACGGGCCTCGAGGCGCGTGAGCGCCGAGGAGAACAGCGAGCCGAAGTAGTCCGCGAGCACGTGGCCGTGGAACGTGTGCGCGAGCACCGGCGCGCGACCGCGAGCAGCGGTGCGGCCGAGCCACCCGGCCTTGCTGGTGTGCGTGTGGATCACGTCGGGGCAGTGGGCTTCGACGAGCGCCCGCAGGGTCCTTCCCGCCCGGAAGTCGCGCCACGGCGCGAGGCCCCGCCCGAGAGTCGGCACGACGACCCAGCCCGTCGCCTCCGGGCCGAACCGAAGCACTTCGCCGGGCCCGAGCAGCGGCACACCGTGGTCCGCCGGCGACAGCATCGCTTCGTCGGGGCCGACGGCACCGGTCACGAGCAGCGTCGGAACGCCCAGGGCACGGTGGGCGTGCCACAGCGCGATCGCCTGGCGCGTCGGCCCGCCGAGATTGGGCCGCGTGAGCACACGCATCACCCGCACGAAGCCGCGCCGCCACCGCGTTCGTCGTTCACTCCGCCATCATGGCGAGCGTCACCGCGCGGTGTCGAGCCAGGCCAGCAGATACAGATGCCAGCCGAGCAGCACCGAGTAGCCCACGAACACGACCCACAGGCCGATCCGCGCCGGGCGGAAGTTCTTCGTGACCGTGAGGAAGGCGCACGCGCAGCCGATGCCCAGCGTCTTGAACAGCAGGAACGGCCAGGGATGGCTGTCGAGATCCAGCACGGACTGCACGACGGGGTTGAGTTCGCGACCGCCGTGCGAGAGGAAGAGCAGCGTGAACCACGCGTCGAGCAGGTTCAGCGCGACGATCGCGATCACCAGGACCAGGATGCGAGGACCGTGCACGTCGACGAACGCGCCATCGCGCTCGTTCTCGCGGCGCACCGTGCGGCGACGACCGCCGAGGAACGTGTAGCGACTCAGCATCGGCGTCGGCACGCGCCGACGATCGCCCTGCCGCGGAGCGATCGTCGCAGCGCCGTCGAGCGGGGCTGCCGCCACCGCCGTTGGAACCGAAAGGGTCACGCCGAGAACCTTACCCCGCTGCGGATCGGCGCGACGGCACGTTCTCGCGCGTGTCGCACCGGCGCCGTGCCATCGGGATCACGCGAACTTCGTGATTCCGGGAATCGCGACGACGCCCTTCGGCGGCGTGTCCTCGAAGCGCACCTTGTCCGGCACCAGCACTTCGGCGCTGTTCCAGGCCTGCTCGCGCGTGATCCTCTGGCCGGTGTAGCCGGCCATGCGACCCATCAGCGCCATCATCGTGCTGTTGCACATGTAGTCGCCGTTGTCGATCCGCTTGCCGGACCGGATCGCCGCGAACATCTCGTCCATCTCGACCTGGTAGGCGTCGGGCACCTTGCCTTCGTGCCGCCACGGGTTCTTGCCCGTGATCGTGTGGAGGAAGACGTTCGCCCGCCCCTCGGTACCCATCACGAACTCGTTCACGCTCTTCGCGCAGCCGTCCTGCTGCCGGCAATAGGCGAAACCGCGCGTGCCGTCCTCCCACTCGTAGACCGTCGCGAAGTGGTCGAACACGTTGCCGAACTGCTCGCCCGTGCGCTTCTGGCGACCGCCGAGCGACGTGGCCGCGATCGGGTAGGTGTCCCCCTTGATCCAAGCCATCATGTCGAGCGTGTGGATGTGCTGCTCGGCGATCAGGTCGCCCGACAGCCACGTGTGGTACAGCCAGTTGCGCAGCTGCCACTGCATCTCCGTCCACTCGTGTGCCTTGGGGAAGCTCCACAGCTCGCCGGTGACGTAGTCGCCCTGGATCGCGAGAACGTCCCCCACGGCGCCCTCCTGCAGCCGCTGCACGAGCGCGCGGCGGCCGGCGTGGTAGCGGTAGACGAGACCGCTCACGACCGTGAGTCCCTTCTCGCGCGCCATCTTGCACGCCGCCTGCACACGGCGAAGGCCGGCGACGTCCGTGGCGACCGGCTTCTCGGCGAACACGTGCAGACCCTTCCCGACGGCCTTCTCGATCTGCTCGGGACGGAACGCGGGCGGCGACGCGAGGATCACCGCGTCGATGCCGCTGGCGAGCACGTGGTCGAGGGCGTCCAGTCCGACGAAGCGCCGCTCCGCCGGCACGTCGAACTGCTCGTCGCGCACGACGCCCTTCGTGTTCTCCTTCGCCTCGTAGAGCCCGAGTTCGATCCGGTCCGCGAAGGCGTCGCCCGCCGCGTACAGGACGTTCTCCGGATGCGCCCGCAGCGCGTTGATGACCGCGCCGGTGCCGCGACCGCCGAAGCCGACCACGCCGAGCTTCAGCTTCTCGCCGCCTTGGTGCACGGCGCCGGCCAGCTGCACCACGGAACCGGACACGGGCACGGCCGCAGCGGCGAGCGAGGCCTTCTTCAGGAACGAACGACGGGTCGGGGTTGGATTGGACATGGCACCAGTTCGCCGGGGCGCGGCGACGGCAGCGTAACCACCGCCGTCGCGGGGCGCGCGTTGCGATCCCGCCGCGAGGGCGGGTATCCTGCGGCGCCGCCGGCGACCCCCTCCGCCGGCTCCGACCGCCACGAGTCCACGATGCGCCACGCCTGCCTCCTGCTCCTTCTCTGCGCGTGCAGTTCGCTGTCGACCGAGGAGCGTGAACAGCTCGCCGGCCACATCCGCAACGCGAAGTACTACTACGAAGGCGGGCACCTCGAGCAGGCGATGGGCCAGATCGAGCGCGGTCTCGCCCTCGAGTCCGACAACTACACCCTTCGCACGATGCGCGGCACGATCCTGCTGCGGCAGAGCAGCAGCGCA
>JAEUHQ010000131.1 GCA_016794565.1 Planctomycetota bacterium
CTTGAACGCGCCGGTCTTCGTCGGATCGTTCAGCGCCTTGTCGCTCGCCGCGCCGACGTCCGGCTTCTCGGCCTGCATGCCGATGCCGACGTTGTGGAAGACACGGTCCGTGAAGAGCGGCGGCGTGTGGCAGACGACGCAACCGGCCTTGCCCATGAACAGGTCGTGGCCCTTCTGGGCGGCCTCGGGGAGTGCGTTCTTCTTGTCGGCCTGCCAGCGGTCGTACGCGGAGTCGCCGCTGCGTAGCGCGCGCAGGAACGAAGCGAGGGCGAACACCACGGTCTTCTCGCTCGGAGGCTCGCCGAACGCGGCTTGGAACGCCTTCGCGTACGCCGGCACATCGGCGAGCTTCTTCGCGGCCTCTTCGGGCTTGCCGCCGATCTGCGCCTTCCACGCCGCGCCGACGTTCGCCTCGAGGCCCTTCGCGCGGCCGTCCCAGTAGAGACGTTCGAGGTAACCGACGTTGAACATCGTCGGGGAGTTGCGCGTGTTGTCCTTGCCGTCGTCCTTCTTGGACACCGCGTTGCCGTCGGTGAACGCCTTCTCCGGCAGGTGGCAGGTGCTGCAGGACATCGAGCCGCTGCCCGAGAGGCGCGGGTCGAAGAACAGCTGCTTGCCGAGTTCGGCCTTCGCCGAGGTCAGCGGGTTGTCGGCGGACGCGACGAGCGTCGCGCTCTCGAGCCCGCGAGGAGGGGTCTGGACGTCGGTCGTGTGCGCCGACGCGGGGTGGTCGGACGTGCAGGCGGCGACGAGGGGCAAGAGGAGCCAGAACAGGCAGCGCATCGGAACCTCCGGGGGTGGTGACGGGCGCCGGCGGTGTCCGCCGGCAGGGCCGCCCACTCTACCCGCGCGCCTCTTCGTCGCACGCCGGACTGCGCCGGGTCTCAGCGATAGCGGCGCAGCTGGCGCAGCAGCTTCAGGTAGCGCCGGTCCTTCGTCAGCGACCAGGCGAGCTGCACTTCGCGCTGCAGTTCGTTCTGGTTCATCGCGGCCGGCGAACGGTCGACGCCGAGCACCGGATCGAAGCCCGCATCGGCGGCGCGCGCTGCGGCTTCGGCGGCGCTCGGCACCGCGGGCTGCGCGGCGGGAATCGGCGCGGCATCGGCCTTCTTCGCCGAGGCCTCCGCGGCCTTCACGTCGCGGGAGCGCTTCTCGGCGGCCTGCGCCATCGCGCGATCCTTGTCCGCGGCTTCGCGCTGCTTCGCCTGATCGGTCTCCGCCTTCACGATCGCCTCGACCGACAGGTCGTCCTTCTCGATCTTGAACACGGAGGCCTTCGGCAGGATCACCTCGCCGCCGACGATGCGCACGTGGTAGCCCTCGTCGCTCTCGGCGATCAGGACACCGACGACGACGGCCGGCGACGAACCCTCGGCCGACTGCTTGTGATTCTCGGGATCGGACAGCCAGAACTTGTCCGCCTTGGCAGGGACCTGGAGCAGCAACATGCCCAGGACGAACGGAAGGATGCGCATGGCATCAGGGTACCACATGGCACGCCGGGTGCTGGGCCGCGGGCCTCGACTCGCCGGAGCTCTGCGCGACCGTGCGATGGCACGGAGTGGACCGCGTCGCCCGCTGCGGCGAGAGTGCCGCGATGTCCTCCGCGCTGCTGCTCGCCGTTGCGTTCGTGTCGTCGCCGACGCCGCAGGAGCCGGTGGCCCGCGGGCAGGTCTTCGACGGGCACTCGCTCACCGGCTGGCGCGGCGACGGCGTGCACTGGAGCGTGCGCGACGGGTGCATCGTCGGCGCGCACGACGGCTCGCTCGCGGCGAACACGTTCCTCGTGCTGGACGGCGAGTTCACGGACTTCGAGTTCACGTGCGAAGTGCGCCTCGAGGGCGACAACAACAGCGGCGTGCAGTACCGCAGCCGCGTGCTGCCGGGAGAAGGGTTCCGTGTCGCGGGCCCGCAGTGCGACGTGCATCCGCGTCCGGACTTCTTCGCGATGCTCTACGACGAGCAGGGCGCCGGCATCGTCGCGGAGCGCGGTCAGGGCGTGGTTTGGCGCGAGGACGGCCGGCGCGTGCTCGGCGGCGTCGCGGCGCCGTGGCGCGGCGACGCGAAGGAATGGCATCGCCTATCCATCGTCGCGGCGGGGGAGTTCGTCTGGCACGAGGTCGACGGCCGTGTCGTCACGTGCGTGAAGGACGAACGCGGCAACGCGCCGCGCTCCGGCGCGATCGCGCTGCAACTGCACGTGGGGCCGGCGATGTCCGTGTTCTTCCGTGACCTCGCTGTCGTCGAACGCCCTGCAGCACCCGTGCCCGCTTCGATGGTGGCGCTGCTCCGGCGTGACGAGCAGCGCCGGGCCCGCGGCGGCGCGCCGCCGCCGTCGTGGATCTGGGACGAACGCGCCGAGGACGGCGAGGAGGTCTTTTTCCGCCGGACGTTCGCCGTCGGCCGCGCACCGACCGCAGCGCGTCTCGCTGTGACGTGCGACGACCACTGCCGTGTGTTCGTGAACGGCGACCGGGTGGCGGCGAGCGACGAATGGGAGGCGCCGATCGTCGTCGATGTCACGCCCGCGCTTGCCGCCGGCGAGAACGTGCTCGCGGTGCACGGCAGCAACGACCGCGGGCCCGCGGCGCTCGCGGCGCGGCTCACCTGGCGCGAGGGCGACACGGATCGGGAACTCGTGAGCGACGCGGCGTGGCTCTGCAACGACGACGATCCCGACGGCTGGAACACGGTCGGCTTCGACGCGGCGAAGTGGAAGACGGCGACGGTGCACGCGGCCATCGACGGGCCGCCGTGGGCCGGCGGTCTGCGCGGCGGTGCGTTCGCTGCCGGGCGCGACGACGAACCGCAGGTCGCGGTGCCGGACACGGTCGTCACGGCGGCGGACGGCTCACTCGTCGAGGCGCTGCACTTGTGCGACGTGCCCCGTTCGTCCGGTTCGTGGGTGTCGCTGTGCGCCGATCCGAAGGGTCGGCTCTACGCGAGCGCGGAGGGCGGCGGGCTGTTCCGTGTGACGCCCGCGCGGGCGCTCGGCGAGACGACGACGATCGAACGGGTGCCGGTCGACCTCGGCGGATGCCACGGCCTCCTGTGGTTCCGCGATTCGCTCTACGCGGTGCAGAACGGTGGCGCGTCGGGCCTCTGGCGGCTCACCGACACGGACGGCGACGGCGTTCTCGATCGCAAGGAGCTGCTGCGTGCGCTCGACGGTGAAGGCGAGCATGGGCCGCATTCGGTCGTCACAGCACCCGACGGAGAGAACCTGCTCGTGCTGTGCGGCAACCACACGAAGCTGCCCGAACTTGCGGCGAGCCGCGTGCCGACGGACTGGAGGGAGGATCGGCTGCTGCCGCGGCTCGAG
This sequence comes from Planctomycetota bacterium, assembly GCA_016794565.1. Classification (GTDB taxonomy): domain Bacteria; phylum Planctomycetota; class UBA1135; order UBA1135; family UBA2386; genus JAEUHQ01. The sequence goes on from JAEUHQ010000131.1 coordinate 3,323, forward strand.
GATCCCAACGACTACTGGGAGGGCATCTCGCCGCCGGGCGGCTGGGTGTGCCTCGTCGATCCCGACGGCAAGCGGTGGGAGCTGCTCTGCTGCGGCTTCCGCAATCCGTACGACCTGGCCGTGCTGCCGAACGGGCTCGTCGTCGTGTTCGACGCCGACATGGAGTGGGACATGGGCTTGCCGTGGTATTGCCCGACGCGCCTGCTCGCGGTCGAGAGCGGCGTCGACTACGGCTGGCGCATCGGCAGCGCCAAGTGGTGCGTGGACTGGCCCGATGCGCCGCCGCCGTTGCTCGACGTCGGTCCGGGTTCGCCGACCGGCATGGCCGTCGTGCCAGGGCTTCCGGGCGGCGGTCTCGTGGCACTCGACTGGACGTTCGGCACGGTCCACCTCGGCGGGCAGCCGTGGCTCGTCGGCGCGCCGTTGCCCCTCACCGACGTCGCGTCGGTGCCCGGGTCGGCAGGACGAAGCACCGTGTACCTGCTCACGGGCGGGCGCGGTCTGCCTTCGTCGCTGATCGCGGTGGAGGCCGCCGCGAAGGACGAGGACTGGCTCACGCGCTCGCTGCTGGCGATTCCGCAGTGGGGTGAATGCGGGTCGTGGCCCGAACGGGAAACCCGCGCGTCGACGGCCATCCTCGACGAAGCGCAACGTCACCAGCGTCGATCGCCGACCAGCCTCTCGCCGTGGTGGCGCCCCGACTGGCAGCGCGCGCGCGCCGCGCTCGAGCGGCTGCCCGTCGCGGAGTGGCGCGGCGTCGCGCTCGCCGCGGATGCCGCGGACCCGCAGCGCTTCGTGTGCGGTCTGCTGGCACTCGCTCGGCAGGGTGGTCGCGCCGACCTGCAGCCCGTGCTCGATGCGCTGGGTCGCGCGAAGTTCGCCTCGTTGCCGCACGCCGATCGGCTCGCCTGGTTGCGCGTGCACGCACTCGCGCTGCTGCGCCTCGGCCCCGCCACCGCCGAGCAGAACGCCGCGGTTGCCGACCGGCTGCTGCCCCTGTTCCCGACCGGCGACGAACGCGAGGACGGGGATCTCGCGGAGCTGCTTGCGTTCGTCGAAGCGAAGGGCTTCCTCGACAAGGCGGTGCCGCTGCTGTCGCCGATGCGGCCGTCGCCGCCGGCGGCGTGGGCGGAGACCGCGTCCCGCAACCCGACGTACGGCGGCGTCATAGCGGCGATGATCGCGAGTCCGCCGCCGACCGGGCAGATCGCGATCGCGAACGCGCTGCGCACCGTGAAGACCGGCTGGACGATCGAGCAGCGCCGCACGTTCTTCGCGTTCGTCGCCGCGGCGCGGACGCGGAAAGGTGGTTCGAGCTACGACGGTTACCTGAAGTCGATCGCGAACGCGGCATGGGCGACGTGTGCCCCCGACGAACGAACGACGCTCGCCGCCGCGCACTCTGCATCGATCGCCGAACGACCGAAGTTCGCGAGCCGGCCGCCGAAGGGCCCGGGGCGCGGGTGGACGCTCACCGATGCCGACGCGCTGCTGCGGCAGCCGCTCGACGGCGAGGACGTCGCCGCCGGCCGCGACCTGTTCCACGCGGCGTCGTGCGCGTCGTGCCACTTCTTCGCCGGCGAGGGCGGCAACCACGGCCCCGACCTCACGAGCCTCGCCGCGAAGTTCTCGGCGCGCGACGTGTTCGAGTCGATCGTCGAACCGAGCCGTGCGGTCGGCGACCAGTACGCCGGCTCGGTGCTGACGAAGCGCGATGGCAGCGCGCTGTTCGGCTTCGTGGCGAAGGCCTTCCGCGGCGATGCCGAAGTGTTCGAAGTGGTGTCGGCCGACGCGAACGCCGCGGTCGTCCGTGTCCCCGGCGCCGATGTCGCGAAGGTCGAGAGGAGCCCCTTGTCGCCGATGCCGGCCGGCCTCGTGAACGGCATGTCCGCGGGCGAACTGCGCCAGCTGCTCGCGTTCCTCCTGTCGGGCGGTCGGGGACTCGGACCGCCGCCAACGGAGCGCTAGGCTCCCGATCCTGCGATGTCCGATCCCCTGCCCGACTCGCCGACCGCGGAACTCGTCGCTGCCGCGAAGCAGCAGGAACGCCCGGCGATCGAACAGTTGCTGGTGCGCCACCTGCCAGGACTCGAGGCGTTCGTGCGATTGCGGATGGGGCCCGGGCTGCGCGCGGTCGCGACGCCGCCCGACCTCGTGCAGTCGGTGTGCCGCGAAGTGCTGGAAGACCTGTCGGGTTTCGAGTTCCGCGGCGAAGCGCCGTTCCGCGCGTGGCTCTACACGTGCGCGGAGAACAAGCTGCGCGAGAAGCACCGGTACCACCATCGCGAGAAGCGCGATGTCGCTGCGGAGGTCGTGCTGCCCGATGCGAGCACCTTCCTGCCGGCGTACCGGGCGCTGTGCACGCCGAGCCGCGACATGGAAGTCCGCGAAGCGATCGCGCGCGTCGAAGCAGCGTTCGACCGGCTGCCCGACGACTACCGCGAAGCGGTGACGCTGCACAAGCTGTGCGGGCTCTCACACGCGGAGATCGCCGAGCGGATGAACCGCAGCGAGGGTGCAGTGCGCAACCTCGTCTACCGCGGCATCTCGCGGCTCGCGCTGCTCGTCGACGCCGACGACGCGGCGACGTGAGTCACTTGTCGGCGGGGTCCGCGCCCCCGGGCGCAGCCGCGGTCTTCGCGTCGAGGCGCTGGCGCAGGGCGTCGAACTCGGGGCGACCGCGCAGCGGCGCATAGATCTCCTCGCCGAGGGGATTGTTCGGACCCCAGCCGAGCCGCTCGGCGGCGAGCAGGCACTCGAGCGCGCCGTCGGCGCACGCCGCGGCGGTCGGGAGGTCGCCGTCGGTGGCCGCACCGCGCAGTTTCGCGAGCCGCAGCCAGTGGCGGGCCGCCGTGCGCTGCGCGGAAGGGTCGTTCATCGCCGCGAGCTGCAGGATGCCGCCGTGCAGGTCGTTCGCGCGCCCGAGCCGCGCGAGCGCCGTGCCGCGGACGGTCAGGTGGTTGCGCAGGTAGTCGCGGGCCTGCCCGAACGACGGCATCCGGGCCAGCACCTCACGCTGCTGTTCGATCGCCCGGTCGAGCCGTTCCACGGCGAGTTCGTCCTGGCCCTGCAGCACGTTCATCTCCGCGAGCGAGTGCAGCGCGGCGCCGAGTTCGTTGCGCAGCGCGACGTCCTGCGGGTGGTCCCTCACGATGGCCTCGCGCAACGCGAGGCAGTCCTTCAGGGTCGGTGCCGCGCGGGTGTCGCGCGCCTGCACGTACGCGTTCCCGAGCCGCTGCAGGACGCCGGCCGTGACCTGCGACGCGGGCGGCCACAGCGGTGCGTCCGCGGGGATCGAGCGCGCGAGAGCGAGCGCGTCGTCGAGGATCGCGATGGCGGCGGGAAGCCGCTTCTCGCGCGTCGCGACGGTGCCCTTCGTGAGAAGCAGCGAGACGAGCTGGCGGGTGTCGGAGGGGTTGTCCTTCTCGGCAACGAGGCCGCGCGCCAGCTCGATCGCGGGATCGACGATGGCGAGCATGCCGGCGTTGTCGCGCACCTGATCGGCCAGGCCGATGCGCTGGATCGCGAGTTCGACGCGGTGGCGGGCGACGTCGATGCGAAGACCCGGATTGTGTGCCGCGGCGGCGAGATCGGCCTCGGCGTCGTCGAAGTGGCGCACCGCGGTCTCTCTCGCGCCCATCTGCACGGCGAAGTCGCCGAGGTGGATGCGGGCGAGCGATCGTTTCAGGAGGCGGCCCGCCGGAACGTCCGTCCGCTCGTCGCCGAGCAGGGCGATCTGTTCGCGGAGCACCGCGTTGCCGCCGGCTGTGTCGCCGGCCCGTCCGAGCATGAGGGCATACCGGTCCAAGGCGTCTGCCGCGTTGCCGACGAGGCGCGTGTCGTCCGGATGGCGGGCAAGGAGCTTCCGGTACATCGCGACGGCGTCCGCCAGGGACTCGCGGGCGGCGTCGGCCGCCGCGGGCACATAGCGCAGCCTGTCGTTGCCGACGTGCACGAGCATGCGCTGGATCGCTTCGAGCGTCGACGTGAAGTTCGCCTCGAGCTGGCGGCCGACCTCACGTTCGCGCCACATGAACACGACGGGCAGGAACGCTGCCGCGACCGCGGTCGCGGCGAGGGCCGTCGCCGCGACGCGGTGCCGCTGGCACCAGCGCCACGTGCGGAGCGACCACGACAGGCGGCGGGCGGCGATGGGGCGACGCTGCAGCACCGCCTGCAGGTCCGCGGCGAACGCGTCCATGTCCGCGTAGCGGCGGTCGCGATCGCGGTCCATCGCCGTGCGGACGACGAGTTCGAGCTCGGGCGGGACGTCGCGGTTCACCTTGCGCACGCTCGGCACGTCGCCGTCGCGGATCCGGTGCAGATCCGCCGCCCCGGGGAAGGGTGCCCGCAGCGCGAGCATCTGCCAGAGGGTCGCCGCCAGGGAGTAGACGTCGGTGCGTTCGTCGACGGCGTCGCCGCGCAGCTGCTCGGGCGACATGAAGGCGGGAGAGCCCGGCGTGTTGCCCGTTCGCGTGAACTCGTGCGACCCCGCGACCATCGCGACGCCGAAGTCGAGCAGCACCGCGCGGCCGTCCGGCAGCAGCATGACGTTCGACGGCTTGATGTCGCGGTGCACGATGCCGCGCAGGTGCGCGTGGCGGACGCCGAGCGCGATCGTGTGCACGATGCGCGTGCAGACCTGCCACCACGTTCCGTCCATCGGGTCCGTGCCGGTCTCCGGCGAGCCGCCGAGCGTGCGCCGCAGGTCGTCGCCGCGCAGGTCGGCGGGATCGCGGTCGTGCAGGAACTGGCAGACTTCGTGGACCGTCCGTCCGCGCATCAGCTCCATCGCGTACCACGGCAGCCCGTCCTGCTCGCCGCTCGCGAGCACCGGCACGATCGCCGGGTGCGCGAGCCGGGCCACGGCCTCGATCTCGCGGCGGAAGCGTTCGCGCGCGCCCTCGAAGAACAGCAGCTCCGGCCGCACGACCTTGAGTGCGACGCGACGGCCGAGCGACTCCTGCTCCGCTTCGTACACGACGCCCATGCCGCCGCTGCCGAGCTGGCGCAGCAGGTGGAACTCGCCGAGGCGGTCGGGGAAGTCGCGCACGGGTTCGCCCTTGCCGAGCAGTCCCATCTCGCGGCAGCGCTGCAGCCCGCGTTCGAGGGCGGCGCGGTTCGGTTCGTTGGCGGCGAGGAAGCGCTGGATCGCCGCGTCCCCGCCCTCGTCGAACGCGGCGAGCGCGTCGGCGAGCAGGTCTTCGAGCGGCGGCACGTCGCGGGGCGTCATGGCGGGGGGGCAGTGTGGCACGCCGCCGCGTCGATCGCGACGGCATCGGCGGCGAGCGGTCCGCCGAGCGGGTCAGGGGCCCGTCTTCGGCGGCGCGATCGGGTTGCGCAGGTAGGCGATCAGGTCCTTTGCGTCCGCCTCGGAGAAGCGGTAGCCGGGCATCGGCGGCAGCGGCTGACGGCCGCCGGGCAGCGTGCCCTTCGTGAAGAACTCGAGCGCCTGCTCGTCGGTCAGCGTCGGCAGGTTCGCGATGTGCTTGCTGACCGGCGCCCACGGCATCGGGATCGTCGGCTGGAACGGCAGGGGTGCGCCCTGCAGCCAGCGCTCGGGGATGATGTTGCCCTGGTCGTCGCGCGGGCTGTGGCAGTCCCAGCACATGCCGACCTTCTCGACGAGGTAGCGGCCGTTCTCCGCGCTCACGGTGCGCGCCGGTTCGCGGCTCGAGAACGCTGCGGACAACGCGGTGACGATCGCGAGCACGAGCAGGGTGGACAGGACGATCAGGGCAGGCGACGCGCCACTCTCGGTGGCGACGGCGCTTCGGTACGGATGGGTGTGGTTCATCGGACGGAACGGAAAGGAAGGGTTCGTGGGGCGCGTGCGTCGCGCCCACGGAACCCAGTGCCGCCCGTTCCGGGACGTCACACCGCGGCTCGCAAAAACCTCGGCCGGCGGGACACCTTCGCCCCGGCGGCGGATCAGAACGTGGTCTTGACCCCGTTGCTCGTCGCGAGCCCGAGCGGGTTCTGGCCGTTCGGCAGACTGCTCGGCGGGAAGAAACCGAACGCCTGCGACCAGAACGACAGTCCCGGCGCGAGCGGTGCGGGGAAGGTCACCTGGATCGGCTGCGTCGGGAGCGAGCCGGCGCTCGTCAGCACGACGAACGGAACGTCGAGCGACGCGAGGTAGAAGTTGCATCCGGGGGCGCCGACCAGGTCGAGGTCGATCCCGGGCGAACCGCCGACGCTGAAGTAGAGGATGCCGAGGCGGATGCCCTGCGGCGGCACGGCGTCCGGCAACTCGCGCAGCGTCCACGTCATGGGCTCGCTGCCGCCCGAGCCGAGGATCACGGGCGTCGGCGTCGCCTCCAGCGTCATCGGCGCCTGGTACGACACCTGGATCGGCAGCGCCGTCGCGAGGTCGATCGGACCGGGATCGGCCGAGGCGCCGCCGTGCGAGAAGCCGACGAGCGTCGACTCCGGGTGGAGCGGGTCGAGGCCGGTGCCGAGCGGCGTGACGTCGAGCCACACGAACGTGACCACGCCGCTCACGAGGTCGAACTGCATCTGGACCGTGCTCGGGTTCGCTGTCTCCGGCACCGCGCGACTCTCGACTCCGAGCCACGTGACGCAGGCCACCGGATGCCCGGCGACGAGGACTTCTTCGACCCGGATCGTGCCGCTGCCGGCCTCGGTTGCGTCGAAGTCGTGCCACGACCACCACGCGGTGTCCGCCGCGTCGAGGAACGCCGTGCTCGGGGCGGACGCGGCCACCGCGGAGTTGCCCGGGCCGGTCGACACGACGCCGTTCGTGTGCACGTACAGGGTCGCGACGGATCCGTACGGCGTCGGCAGCGGGATCGAGGGCTGGAACGATGCTTCGCCGTCGTCGCTCGCGGGCAACGACACCGACGTGCCGGACGGCGGCTGGTAGACCCCGCCGTTCCATTGCACCGAGTAGCCGTTGGCGACCGGAGTCATCACCATCGAGCGACCGGTGAGCGCGGCCGAAGCCGCGGCGGCGGACGGGAACAGCTGGTAGAAGGACGACTGGTCGATTTCGTAGCAGCCGGTGCCGAACGCTTCGTGGCTGGCGCCGTTCGCGAACGTCGCGGTGACGTTCTTGCTGCCGTCCATCAGGAGGCTGAGCGGGTTCGTGGTTCCGCTCGCGTCGCCGCTCCACCCGGTGAAGGTCCAGCCGACGGCGGGGTTCGCGGTGAGCTGCACGACCGAGCCGTACGGGTGGTCCGGCAGGTCGGGGTTCTTCGCGACGGAGCCGTCGCCGACGACCGCGACATTGAGCGGGTAGCTGTCGAGTGTGAACGTCGCGGTGACGTTCTTGCTGCCGTCCATCAGGAGGCCGAGTGGGTTCGTGGTTCCGCTCGCGTCGCCGCTCCACCCGGTGAAGGTCCAGCCGACGGCGGGGTTCGCGGTGAGCTGCACGACCGAGCCGTGCGGGTAGTCCGGCAGGTCGGGGTTCTTCGCGACGGAGCCGTCGCCGACGACCGCGACGTCGAGCGGGTAGGTGTCGAGGGTGAACGTCGCGGTGATCGACGTGTCGGCGTTCATCGTCACGAGCAGCGGGTTCGTCGCTCCCGCTGCGTTCCCGCTCCAGCCGGTGAAGACGAAGCCCGGCGCCGGCGTCGCGGTGAGCTGCACGATCGTGCCCTGGCCGTAGCTCGGCAGGTCGGGCGCCGTCGCGACGCTCCCGCTGCCGACGGTCTGGACCGACAGCGTGTAGCTCGGCGGAACCGGCGCGAACGACGCGACGACGTTCTTGCTCGCGTCCATCGTGAGCGACAGCGGGTTGTCCGTGCCCGTCGCGTCGCCGCTCCAGCCGGCGAACACATGACCGGGAGCCGCGGTCGCAGTGACGTCGACGGACGTGCCGTGCGCGTAGGACCGCAGATCGGGGACTCGCGCCACCGAACCGTTGCCGGCGGAGGTCGCCGTCAGCGTGTGGCGGCGGTCGAACACCACGTCCGCCCAGTAGTTGCTCGCCTGGAAGCTCTGCGTGGGCAGGTTCGGCGTGCCGGTGTAGAGGAACAGGCCGTTGCCGCCGTCGATGCCGTCCGCGAGCCCGTGCACGAGGCCGGTGCCGACCGTCGTCTGCAGGCCCTGCAGCGTGCTCACGTAGTCGCCGGACGAACTGAAGTACGACACGACGTACGTCGTGCCCGCGAGCACCGGCACTGGCGTGGTCAGCGCGACCTCCTGCCAGCCCGACGCGGTTTCGCCGGCGAACACTTCACGCCCGAGCAGGGTGCCAGTCGAGGTCCACAGACTGCCGGTCCGCGTCCCGGTCGCCCCGGCCCTCTTGAAGTAGCGCAGCGCCGTGACGACGCCGTCGACGTCGGTGCGGAACTTCATGCCGAGTTCGATCGCGGTTCCGTCGTTGCCGCCCGGACCTGCGGGCCCCGCGTTCGGCGCGAACACCGTGAACGGACCCAGCGGGTACGCGCCGGTCGTGAACGACCAGACGATGTCCGCGGCGAGCGGGTTGTCGGAGGCGTCCTCCACGCGCGGCCGCGTGGGGCCGCCGCGCACCGTCACCGTGTAGGTCGTCGAGGGCGAGAAGAACGAGGACGGCGTGAGCGTCGCGGTCAGCGAAGCATCGCTCCACGTGACGCTCGCGGGCACGAGCGCGTTGCCGTCGTCGCGCACCTCGAACGTCGCCGTGCCGATCGTTCCAAGGTCGAGAGCTTCGTCGAAGGTGACGGTGACGAGCGCGTTGGTGGGCACTTCGACGGCCCCGGCAGCCGGCGTGTGCGCGGTCGCGGTCGGCGGCGTGACGTCGGGCACCGCGGGCTGGAACACGACGTCCGCCCAGTAGTTGCTCGCCATGAACGTCTGGTTCGGGAACGTGGGCGTCGGCGCGTACTGGTAGACGCCGTTCGGTCCGTCGATCCCGTCGGCGAGCCCGTGCACGAGGTTGTTGCCGATCCGCTGCGTGAACGCGCCGTTGTCGCCGACGTAGTCACCCGACGCACTGTGGTACGACACGACGTAGGTCGTGCCCGCGGTGACGGCGATCGGCGACGACAGCGTGACCTGCTGCCAGCCGGACGCGGTTTCGCCGGTGAACACCGCTTGCGCGAGGTTCGTGCCGCCGTTGGTCCACAGGCTGCCCGTGTGCGTGCCGATGGCGCCGGCCGGCTTGTAGTAGCGCAGCGCCGTGACGAAGCCGTCGACATCGGCGCGGAAGCGCATGCCGACTTCGATCGGCGACTGGTCGTTGCCGAGTGCTCCGGCCGGCGCCGCGGTCGGTTCGAACACGGTGTAGCTCGGGGCCGGAGCGAGGGCGGTCGTGAACGACCACACGACGGAGGCTCCGAGCGCGTTGCCGGCGACGTCCAGGACGTGCGGCGCCGAGGCGCCGCCGCGCACCGTCGCCGTGTACGTCGACGACGGGGCCAGGAACGACGACGGTGTCAGCGTCGCCGTGCGCGACGGACCGTCGTACGACACCGATGCAGCGACCAGAGCATTCGATCCGTCGCGCAGCTCGAACGTCGCCGTCGTCACGGTGGCGAGGTCGATCGGCTCGTTGAACGTCGCGCTGACGGTCGCCGCCGGCGCCACGCCCGTGGCGTTCGTCGCCGGCGCGTGCGTCGTCACGATCGGCGGCGTCGTGTCGACGAACGACGTGGCGAACACGACGTCGGCGAAGTAGTTGCTCGACTGGAAGCTCTGCGTCGGGAACGCGGAGGCCGCGGTGTACAGGTAGAGGCCGTTGGGGCCGGCGGCGCCGTCGGCGAGCCCGTGCACCGGGCCGGGGCCGGTCTCCTGGGTGAAGTAGCCCAGCGTGGCCACGTAGTCGCCGGACGGACTGAAGTACGACACGACGTAGTCGGTGCCGGCGAACACGGGGAGCGCCGCCGCGAGCGGGATCTCCTGCCATCCCGACCCGGTGTCCGCGGTGAACGGTTGTTGCGCCAGCAGCAGGCCGGTGCTCGTCCACACGCTGCCGATGCGCGTGCCCGACGAGCCCGCGGGCCGGTAGTAGCGCAGCGCCGTGACGTACCCGTCCGCGTCGACGCGGAACTTCATGCCGAGCTCGATCGGCTGGCCGTCGTTCGCCGCGGCGTTCACGGGCGCGAGGCTCGGCGGGAACGCCGTGCACGGGCACATCGCGGCCGTCACGGTCATCGTGATGACGTTCGTGGACCCCACGCTGCCGGCGGTTTCGAGGTTCGCGGTGTCGTCGAACGCGCGGCACTTGATCGTGACCGGACCGAGGTCCGTCGGCGCCCACAGGTAGCTCCACGTTGTCGTGCCGGTCGCCGCGCGCCAGGTCGTGCCGCCGTCGACCGACACTTCGACGCCCGCGACCACGCCGCCGCCGGTGTCGCTCGCGGTGCCCTGGAGGAGCACGGCCTGGTTCAGCGGCGTCGTCGCACCGTCGGCGGGGGACGAGAGCATCGATGCCGGTGCCTGCGTGTCGCTCGAGCCGGTCGCGGGCACGAGGCCAGGCTGCAGCGAGGCCGCCGCGACGCCCATGTCGGCGAAAAGGTTGACCGTCGCCTGCTGCATGTCCGCGTTGGTCGGTACCTGCGCGAACGTGTGGAACGCGTCGAGTCCCCACGACCACTGGATCGTGCCGGCGCCGAACACCAGCGCGCCGCTGTCTGCGCGATAGAGGGTCAGGTGGTGCGTCCTGCCGTTGAGCAGCGTCTGCGACAGCTTGATGCGACGCGGCGGGTAGAACGCTCCGAACTGTTCCCAGTCCCATTCCGACCCGAGCGACTGCGCGCCGAGCGTTGCGGTCTGGCCGGGTGCGAGCGAGGCGATGCCGGTGTTGCGCCAGAAGCGAAGGTCCTTGTAGGCGTGCGGAACCTGGATCGCGCCGATCGTGCCGTCCCAGCCGATCTGCCCGGTCAGCGAGTTCTCCGGCGCGCATGCGTCGGTCGCCGTGTAGGTCGGTGCGCAGCCGTCGCGCCAGAGGCCCGTCCATTCCGGCGCCGGGTCGCACTTCGTGCCGCAGCCGTTCTCGCCGAGGGTGCCCTCCTTGTAGCAGACGAGGGTCCGGTGCGACGTGCCGGAGCCGTCGATGCTCGGTTCGTAGCGGACCTTCCAGTAGACCTCGTTGCCGCTGAAGAACGCGAGGTTCACGCCGGCGTCGCGCGCCGCGGTCACGTGGGCGCGTTGCGGTCCCGACCAGTACTCGTCGTGGCCGACCGACAGGAACACGCCGTGCTGCTGGATCAGGTTGCCGCGACGATCCGTGTCGACGCACGTCGTGTAGCTGACGTCGTAGCCGTTCGCTTCGAGGAATCGCACCATCGGGTACTCGGCGGCGAACACGTCGTCGCCCGGCGAACCGTCGGCGTGGCGGATGTCGAACGGGCGGTTGTAGCTGACCTTCGTCGCGTGGTTGAAGCCGGGCGGCCCGCCGTGGATCGCCGGATACAGACTCATGCCGCCGTACACGTTGTAGGCCTGCCAGGTCGAGTCGCTGGTCTGCAGCAGGAGATCCGACGTGCTCGCGTCGTCGCGCACGACGAACGTGATCACGCTCGTGCCGGGCGTACCGTCGTCGCGGGTGAGCTTCGCCTGGTGGATGCCGGACACCGCGGTCGCCGGCACGTCCCAGTGCGCGGACTCGGCCCAGTTGCCGCAGTCGGTGAGCCCCGTGATCGGGTCGTCGACCGGTGCCGGTTGCGACTGGGGCAGTGTCGCCGTGACGACGGCGCTGCCGACGAGACGCGCCCCGAGACCCTGGTACCAGCCGAGCCGGTACACGTCGATGTGGTACGCGGTCGCGTCGGTGAGGATCTTGAACCGGACCGTCTCGCCGCGGTTCACGCTGATGTCGGTCGCGAAGCCCTGGATGTTCGCATCGCCCGGGTGCGGCACGTACCACTCGCTCGATGGCGCCCCGGGGTTCTGGTTCTCCACGACGATCGGGTTCTGGCCCGCGAGTGGAACGGCGGCGAGCCAGGCGGCGGCGAACAGCGGCAGTGCGATGCGAACGGCAGGGCGATCCCGGAAGCGACGGAGCGGCATGGTGGTTTCCTCGGCGCGGAGTGGCGGGCGTCCGGCGGTGATCGATCGGCCGGCCCTCTTCCCGTCCCGGCATGCTGGCGCGACGCCGCGTGGCCTGTCAAGCGGGCGCGACGCCGTGCAGCGGCCTTTCCGTGCGTCTTCCCGGTTGCTTCATCCGCGGCCCCGTCCGGCGATACGCACGCCGTGGCGGCCGGTGCGGATCAAGCGCGGGCGTCGTGCACCGTGATCTGCGGGAACGGGATCACGAAGCCGTGTTGCAGGCACGCCGCGACCAGGGTCGCCTGGATCCGCCGCTGCAGTTCGAGGAAGCGCCCCGCCGCAACACCCGAGAAGCGCGCGAGCGCGATGAAGTCGATCGAGCTCGACCCCGCCCCCTGCAGTTCGACCTTCACGTCGACCAGTTCGCCGGGAGCGGTGTTCGCGGCGAGTCCCTGGCGGAGCGCATCCCGCAGCCGCTCCGGCACGACGGTCACGGCTTCCTTCTGGTGCCGGTAGTCGATGCCGATCGTCGACGCGACCACGAACCCCGACGACAGGTTGCGCGGCGTCTGTTCGAGGAACGCCTGGGTTGCGTACGATCGCGGCGCGCCGTGGGACTCCACGACGACGACTTCGGGCGTCTGCGCGCGCACGGGACCGCACGTGCCGTCGGCGAGAAGCACGTGGTCGCCGACGCGGCACGGGAACCAAGGTTCGCCGTCGCCGGGCCGCCGCGAGCGCTTCCCGATCAGCGACTGGATCGGCACCCGCAGCACGCCGCCCTGCAGGTCCGGGTTCTCGAGGCGCGTGTAGAGGCGCAGCGTGTCGACGCGGTAGGGCAGGCCGTCGACGAGAATCCGTTCGCCCTCGCGGACACCGCCGACGTTCAGCACGAGCCGCACCTGTTCGAAGAACTGCGGGAGCATGCGGACGAGCACCCAGCCGACGCCCACGAGGAACACGATGCACACGGCGAGCAGGAGCCAGTCGTCGCGCGCGTAGGGAACGACCAGCGTGGCGGCCGTCGCGAGCACGACACTCAGGATCTGCAGCACGACCTCGAACAGCCGCAGCGAGAACGCGCGGTTCGTCGAGCGGCGGCGCAGCAGTCGGGCGAGGAGGAAGCGCAGGCCGGTGAAGACGGCGACGAACGTCACGACCGCCAGGAGCAGGCTCGTGCCGCTCGTCAGCACGAAGTCGCGGATCGCTCCGCCGACTGCCTCGACCAGAGACCCGCGACCCTCGGTGCGCGCCGCGAGCTGCGCCTGCAGCACGACGATCTCGCCCTGCAGCCGATCGATCGTCGGTCGCCACCGATCGCGCAGTTCGCGCTCGGCCTCGGGCCGCGCTGCGTGCCCGGCGGGAAGTGCGCGCAGTGCTCGTTCGGTCGTTCGCCGCGCCTCCTCGGCGACGCGTTTTCGCTGCTGGAGCAGGTCGATTCGGGCCGTCAACTCGGCGATCTGCCGCGGTTCCGCGGTCGCGGCCTTGATCGCGTCGAGCAGGGGCCGCACGAGATCCTCGACCTCGGCGCGAAGATCGAATTCGTGCGCCCGCGGTGCCTCGAAGTTCTGCACGTCCAGGCGCGACACGAGCCCGGCGAACTGCCAGTCCAGTTCGCGCAGGCGGTCGTCCGCTGCCGCGGCCCCGGCGGCGTCGTTCTGTGCGGCGGCTCGCGCACGGATGCTCCGCTGGTCGCGCATCTGCGCCGCGAGGTGGTCCAGGGCCTCGAGCATCGTCGCGTCGAGTTCGCGCGGGGCCTGACCGTCCTGCGGCGCCCGGGCGTCCGGCGGCCGCTGCGGGTCCTGCTGCGTCTCCGGCGACTGCACCGGATGCGGCGCAGTCGCCGCGGCGAGCGGCAGGGCGGTGACGACGGCGGCGCACAGGAACGTGAGCAACGAGGTCGAGCGCAGCATCGCACCAACGCTACTGCGGTCGCGCGGCGCGGGCACGACGGCGCTGCTGACTTCGCGACAACGGCCTGCTACACCATGCCGCGCGATGAGCCAGTCGATCTCCACGAAGCCGCCGAGCGGCATGCGCGACTTCCTCGCCGCCGACGTCGCGCGACGGCGGCACGTGGTGGGTGTCGTGCAGCGCGTCTACGAGTCGTTCGGCTTCGTGCCCCTCGAGACGCCGACGATCGAGAACCTGACGACGTTGCTCGGCAAGTACGGGCCGGAGGGCGACCAGCTGCTCTACCGCATCCTCCATCGCCGCGAGAAGCTGCAACGCGCGCTCGAGGGCGGCGCGGCGACCGAACTCGACCTCGCCGACGAAGGGCTGCGCTACGACCTCACGGTCCCGCTCGCGCGCGTCGTCGCCAACTACCGCGATCTGCCGCACTACTACAAGCGCTACCAGATCCAGCCCGTGTGGCGCGCCGACCGCCCGGCGAAGGGTCGGTTCCGCGAGTTCTGGCAGTGCGACGTCGACATCACCGGCACGAAGAACGTCGTCGCCGACGCCGAGGTGTGCGGCGCCGTCGCGACCGTGTTGCGCGAGCTCGGCTTCACGGACTTCAAGATCCTCGTCAACCACCGCGAACTGCTGCGCGCGCTCGTCGCCGACGCGGGCATCGCGGCGGAACAGGAGGGCCTCGCGTTGGTCGTGCTCGACAAACTCGACAAGGTCGGGGTCGATGGCGTGAAGAAGGAACTCGCCGAGAAGGGCGTCGCCGTTGCGCGGACGGAGTCGCTGCTCGCGGTGCTCGATCGTGCACGCGAACCCGAGGCGCTGCGCTCACTGGCCGAACGCGACGGTCCGGCCGGTGTCGGCGCGCGCGAACTGCTGGCGCTCCTGGCGACGGGCGCGAGTGGCCCCGCTGCGACCCACATCGTGTTCGATCCGACACTCGCGCGCGGACTCAGCTACTACACCGGCCCGATCTTCGAGATCGGCGTCGCGGGGCTGGCCGGCTCGATGGGAGGCGGCGGCCGCTACGACAACCTGATCGGCATGTTCGGCAAGCAGCAGATCCCCGCGGTCGGGTTCTCGCTCGGTCTCGAGCGCGTTCTGCTCGTGATGGAGGAACGCGGCATGTTCCCCGCACTCGGTGTCGGCCCCGAGGTCCTGCTGTGCCGGATGAACGACGTGCCCGAATCCGAAGCGATCCGCGCCGCGACGGTGCTGCGCGCGAGCGGCCTGCGCGTCGAGGTTTTCGCCGATCTCGCCCAGCTCGGCAAACAACTGCAGTACGCGAACACGCTCGGCGTGCCGTTCGCGGCGATCCTCGGCACCAAGGAACTGGCGCTCGGCGCGGTCACGCTGAAGGACCTGAGGAGCGGCGAGCAGGTCTCGTTGCCGCTCGCCGAGGTCGGCGCGCGCGTTCGTCGCGTGTGACGCGGCGCGGCCTGCGGCGGTCGTGGATCAGCCGAAGGACGCGAGCGACGCGCGGGCGCTCTCCATCGCGGCGAGCAACTCGGGGCGCAGCGCCGGCCAGTCGGCGGCTTGCAGCCCCACCGTCGCAAGCTGGTCGGGGTCGACCTTGGTGCCCGGTTCGTGGCCGGCGCGGAACCCGAAGGCGCACTCGTCGGCGAGCGCGTCGGCGATGCGGACGACGGCGACGGGAACCGGCACGGCGGTGCCGGAGGCATGGTGGCTCGCGATCGCGTCGCGCACGGCCTGCCCGAGGTTCCACCGCTCCGCGACGAGGGCGCCGGCCTCCGCGTGGTCGCAGCCGAGCAGGCGCCGCTCCACCTCGGCGACGGCCGAGCCGTGGTTCCAGTTCGGCGGCTGACCGTGCAGCAGGGGCGCCAGGAGCAGCATGCCGACATCGTGAAGCAGCCCGACCACGAACGACAGTTCGCTCTCCTCGGCGTCGAGGCCAACGCGCTGGGCGAGCCGCTTGCTGCCGGCGGCGACCGCGATCGCGTGCGTCCACATGCCGCGGGTGTCGTGGCCGTAGATCGAATAGTCGCGCTGCAGCAGCTTGGCGGCGCTCGTCGCGACGACGAGCGTGCGGATCCCGCGGAACCCGACGACCATCACGGCTTCGCGCGTCGTCGCGATCGCGCGCCGGAGCCCGAACCACGGCGAGTTGACCATCGCCAGGAGTCGCCCCGTCAGCACGGGGTCGTGGCGCAGGACCGCTTCGATGTCGCTCGGCTCCGTGTCCGGGCGGCCCAGCAGCGTCAACACCCGGGCCGTCACCTCGGGCAGAGGCGGGATCGAGTCGATCGCAGCGAGCAATTCGCGTCGCGAGGCGGTCGTCGCATCGAGGGGGCGCGTCATCTTCTTCCCGGGCAGAGTTCGGCAGTCTAGGCGCCTGGCATGAGCACTTCTCGGGGTTTTCCCGTAGTGCAGGTCGCGAACGCCGTGCGGCCCGGGCGGCGGCCCGCGGCAGTGGACGATGCGACCGGGCGGCGCCAAGATGCGCCGATGGCGGTATCCGAAGCGGCATCGGGCCCGCAGCAGCCCCTGCAGCCCGAAGAGCTCGAACTGGTCGAGCAGGTGCGGGCGGCACTGCGGCAGTCCTCCCTGCCGACCGCCGCCGCCACGATCGACGCGATCGGGCGACAAGTGGAGAGCCTCGGCCTCTTCGGTGCGCTGCTCGCG
This sequence comes from Planctomycetota bacterium, assembly GCA_016794565.1. Taxonomy (GTDB): domain Bacteria; phylum Planctomycetota; class UBA1135; order UBA1135; family UBA2386; genus JAEUHQ01. Next base: position 19,814 of record JAEUHQ010000131.1, read on the forward strand.
CGCTACCCGTCCCCGCTCGAGGAGCAGCAGCTCGGACCGATGCGGCGCGGCCTCGAGACGCTGGTCGACAACCTCGTATCCACCGACCCCGCGACGTTCCCGTTCCGGGCGCCGACGCAGGCCCTCGTCGGGCGCGCGATGAACATGGCGCAGATCAACTTCCTGCGCATGCTGTGGCACGTCACGGGCACCTTGCCCGATCCAGCGGAAGCCGCGACGCTGCGCGAGGTCGCGGCGCGGCGGCTCCGCGCGAGTGTTCACTGCCGCCTCGTCGAAGAAGTGCTCGCCGACATCGTGACCGACGGGCTCGTCGAGAAACCGCTGAGGCAGCAGGCCGGGCGCAACCTCGCGCAGCTCTGGGGCAACCGCCTCACGTGGCGCGTGAACCGCTTCTTCCCGATCCTCGCCGCGACGTGGGAGGCGCGACAGCGCATCCGGGTCGTCGGCGGCACGCTCGCCGGGCAGAGCGAACTCGTGCAGCTCTTCTCGTGCGGCTGCGATGCCGAGTTCGTCGACCTGCTGATGGACCAGGACTACGGTGAGGTCGAGGTGCAGGCGTTCCGCGAGTTCTTGTTCGGGACGTCGTCCGAGGAGCTCGATCGTCTCGCGCAGCGCATGGCGGCCGAAGGCATGTCGAGCATCGAACTCGACGCCAAGATGGACACGGTCGGGCGCGACGCCGGTTCGATCCTGTTCGAGTTCTTCCGCGCGCGCCTCGTGCAGTGCACGGCCCGCCGGACGGCCAAACTGCCCGGGCCCCGTCACACCGCGGAGGGCTACGTGATGCTGGCCTGGCTGGCGCGACAGTGAGTTGCCGCCGCAGGGGCCGCGCATAGAGTCCTGCCAATGCGCATCGGACCATGGTTGCTCGCCGTCTCCGCGCTCCTCCCGCTGTCTGCCCAGGACGCGGCGGCTCTCGCCGCTCGCGAGAACACCGTGAAGACGCGCGCCGTGTCGGGGCTCCTCTCGATCGCCGACGCGCTCGCAGCCCAGAAGCAGTTCCGGCGCGCGCTGTCGTTGCGTCGTGAAGTGCTCACGGAGTACGACGAGAACGAGGCCAAGGCGCGGCAGCAGTGCGGGTTCCTGCGCGTCGGCGACAGCTGGAGGCGCGACGACCGCGTCGAATTGCTGGACGAGGACGGCAAAGGGGACACGAAGGCCCTGCGCAAGGTCGACCAGCAGATGGATGCGCTCGCGCGCGATCTCACCGGCGAGCACCGTGCTCTCGCGGAGGGGTGGACCGCGGCCGGCGACGCCGAGCGCGCGAAGAAGCACTGGGCCCGTGTTCTGCGGTTCGTGCCGGCCGACAAAGCCGCGGTCGCCGCGCTGTCGCTGTCGGTGTTCGACGGCTATCGCGGCACTCCGGCCGAAGTCGACATGCTGCGGCGGTCGCGCGCGATCTCGGGCGCGTGCGAGTGGCTGCACCGCGCGCGCTTTGCCGTCACGTCGCTCGGAGACACGAAGCACCCGGTCCTCGCCGCGGCCGGGATCGCGCACACCGGGGTCCGCAGCGAGCACTTCCAGGTGTTCGGTGCGCTGCCGGAGGCGCAGTTGCAGAAGCTCGCCGAGTACGCCGAGCGGGCCCTGCTCCTCAGCCACACGTTGTTCGGCACGTCGACCGGCGAAGCGTTCGTGCCGGCGCGCATGCGCGGCATGCTCTTCGTGGCCGGCCCCGAGCAGTACCAGAAGGTGATGGATTCGGCGGCGGCGCAGTTCGACGCCGAGCGTCTCGCGTTCCTGAAGACCCTGGACCAGGCATTTCTCGACGCGGACGGTTCGTCGTGGCGTCTCTACAACGTGGTGCAGGGGGAGGACGTCGCCCTCGACGTCTGTGTGCGCGGCGTCGTGCAGGACGCTGCGGGCGTGCTGACGAACGGGCTCTGGGAGGGGCTCGGCCACGCGGCGTGCGGCTTCATGTTCCACCGCACACTGACGTTCCTCCTCGAACAGCAGAAGGAGCGCACGTCGGCGTCGTCGACGTCGAAGACCCTGTTGCCGGACCTCGAGACGTGGGCGCGCATCGCCGAGGAGTCCGCCTGGTCGAAGAGCGACACCCGCACGAGCGAGCTCGTCCTTCTGTCCGCGGCGAAGTTCACCAACGAGCAGCGCGTGAAGGCCTGGGCGATCTGCGACTACCTCTTCCGCTGCCGGCCCGAGTTCGTGCTCGAACTCGACCGCAGCCAGTCGCCCGAGATCCGCACGCCGCCCGACGTCGAGAAGGAGTTCCTGCGGCGCACGCAGTACGAACTGACGCGCGTCGACGCGGAGTGGCGCGACCACTGGGCGCGCCAGTCGGCGCTGCGCGCGGCGATGGCGAGGGATCCAGCGGCGGCGGAGAAGGCGACGGACGCCAAGGCGCGGTTGCGCGCGCGGTCTCTCGTCGACGCGGTGAACGAGGCCCGCGCCGCCTCGATGTGCGGCCCGGTCGGCTTCTTCGTCGCCGACGGCGACGAAGTGCAGACTTCGCTGCGCTGGCTCGACGACGTGCAGAAAGCGGAGGCGATGCAGAAGCGGAAGCCGAAGGAGGTCGTGCCGCGACCGCCGGAGCCGCCCTGCCTCGGCACGCTGACCCTCGCGTCGCGGCGGGCGACCGCCGCCGAAGCCGTCTCGGACTGGATCGTCCAGCCGGCGCTGCGCGACCTGCTGCTGCACCCGGGCCGTTCGTTGTGCGGCAGCGCGATCGCCGCGTCGCACTGGGCGTTGGATCTGGGCCCCGCGGTCCCGACGCGCGCGGGCGAGCCCTTCCTGTGGCCGCGCGACGGACAGGCGGGTGTCGTCGGCAGCGTGCGGGTCGGCGACCTCGGCCCGCGCGCCGCTGCCGCCCTCGCGGCGGCGGGCAAACAGCCGAACGACCTGGTCGGCGTACCGCTCACCGCACACTTCGCGCGCGAGGTGCAGCCCGGTGTGCTCGCCGCCGCGCAATGCCGCGTCTTCGCGACGAACATCGCCGCGAAGGGCGTGACCATCGTCTACCAGGCCCCGGGCGAACCGGACTCGGCGAACGGCGTCGTCGCGTTCGTACCCTTCGAGCCGATGGGCAGCGGACCGGTGGACGTGCAGTGGGAGATCCCGGCGACGAAGACCGGACAGAAGGAACCTTCGATGCCACGGCTCCGGTTCACGGTGAAGTAGCGAGCGCTGCTACGTCCGGCGACGACTGGCTCCGGAGCCGACGAGGCCGTATCAAGGCCGGCTCGTCGTTCCTCCGATTCGAAGCCAATGCCTCCACCGCTCTCGGCCGTGTTCATCGGCTCGGACACCCTCCTGTTGCAGTGCATCGAGGTGTTCCGCGCGCGCGGCCACCAGGTCGTCGCCGTCGCGACCGACGCCGAGAAGGTGCGGCGTTACTGCGCCGAACACGAACTGCGCTGCCTCGATGCGATGGGGGACCTGGTCGCCGGCCTCGCCGGCGCGGCGTTCGACCATCTCTTCGCGATCACGTGGCTGCGCATGCTGCCGGCAGCGGTGCTCGGCCTGCCGCGGCGCTCGGCGGTGAACTTCCACGACGGTCCGCTGCCGCGCTACGCCGGCCTCAACGCGACGTGCTGGGCCATCGCGAACGGCGAGAACCAGCACGCGGTCACGTGGCACGAGATCGAGCCGAAGGCGGACACGGGCGCGATCCTGCTTCAGCGCCCGTTCCCGATCGCGGGCGACGACACGGCGTTCACGCTGAACGCGCGCTGCTTCCAGGTCGGGCAGGAGACGTTCGGCGAACTCGTCGACGCGCTCGCCGCCGGCACGGTGGGCCGACAGGCGCAGGACCTCGGCCAGCGCACCTACTTCGGCAAGCACGCACGCCCGGCCGCTCTCGCCGTGCTCGACTGGAACGAGACCGCGGTCCACGTCGCGCGTGCCGTGCGTGCGTTCGACCACGGCGGCTACCGCAATCCGATCGCGATCGCCAAGGTGCGCACACCCGGCGGAGCGATCGTTCCGGGCGGCGTCGAGGTCCTAGCGGCGAGCGGTGCTGCGCCGGGCACGGTGACCGCGGTCGGGGACGAGTTCGTCCAGGTTGCGTGCCGCGACGGCGACGTGCGGCTCACGCGGCTGCGTTGCCTGCGCGCCTCGCCGCTGGACGGCAGGACGCTCGCGACGTTCGGTGTCCAGGCGGGCGCGGCGCTGCCGGTCCTTTCTGCCGGCGAGTGCGAGGTGCTCACGGCGCTCGGTGTCGCAGCAGCGCCGGCCGAGGATGCGTGGGTCGACATCCTGCGGCGGGCCGAGCCCTTGTCGGTCCCGGACGGCGCACCTGGGAGCGGTGTGGCCGACCCGTGCGACATCGCCGTGCGACTCGACGGCGCGAACGACGCCGTGGCCGCGGCCGCGCTGTGCGCCGCCTTCCTCGCACGGTCCGCTGCTTCGCCGTCGATCACGGTCGGTCTGCGCGGCGCTGCCCGAACGGCGGGCGATCCGTTCCCCGACCTGGTCGTCGCGCATCCGCCGGAGATCTTCGGCGTCGATCCGGAGGCAGGAGTCGGCGCCGCGCTCGCGGCGACCGCCGATGCACTGCGCCTCGGACTGCAACGCGGGCCGCTCCTCCGGGAGATGCTCGTGCGGCGAGCCGACGTGCTTCCGGCGAACCTCACGCTCGAGCCGCCGGTGCGGCTGTGCGTCGGTGCCGCGCCGCTGCCGGCCGCGCCCGGGACGCTGACGTTCGTCGTCGCCGGCGACGGCGGGGTCGTCGTGCGGTTCGACCGAGCGTCGCTCGCCGAGGCATCGGCCCGCGCGATGGTTGCGCGCCTCGTGGTGTTCGCGCGAGCGGCGCGCACCGGACCGGGGACGGCGCTCGCCGCCGTACCGATCCTCGACGCGGCCGATCTGCAGAAGCTGCTGCACGAGTGGAACGCGACCGACGCCCCCGCGCCGGCCGAGCCGTGCGTGCACCGCCAGTTCCGCGACCAGGCGCAGAGGACCCCGGATCACGTGGCGCTGCGCCACGACGGGCGGGCCGTCACGTACCGCGAGCTGTCGCAGCTCGTCGAGCGCCTCGCCGGCTGGTTGCGAGGTCGTGGCGTGCAGGCCGGGGACCGGGTCGGCGTCTGCACCACGCGCGGCATCGGCATGGTCACCGCCGTCCTCGCCGCGCACCGGTGCGGCGCCGCGTACGTTCCCCTCGATCCGTCGTACCCGCGCGAACGGCTGCAGTTCATGGCGGGGGACGCCGAACTCGCCGCGCTGGTGGTCGACCACGGCAGTGCCGGCCGCGCGCCCGCCGCGTCGTGCCCCCGCATCGATCTCGACGCGGACGCAGCGGCGATCGCCGGCGCCGAGCGTCTCGCCGACGACCCGGCGACCGGCGAGCACGTCGCGTACCTCATCTACACGTCGGGAAGCACCGGGCGGCCGAAGGGCGTCATGGTGCGGCACCGCAACGTCACGAACTTCTTCCTCGGCATGGATCGGGTGCTCGGCACCGAGCCGGGCACGTGGCTCGCGGTCACGAGCCTCTCGTTCGACATCTCCGTGCTCGAACTGCTCTGGACCCTCGCGCGCGGCTTCACCGTGGTCGTGCACGACGGCGAAGGCGCGTCGACGTCGGCCGCACGACCGGCGGCGCCCGCGCGGCCGATCACGTTCAGTCTCTTCTACTTCGCCAGCGACGAAGGAGAGCGCGCCCAGGACAAGTACCAGCTGTTGCTCGAAGGCGCTCGGTTCGCCGACGCGAACGGCTTCGAGGCGGTGTGGACGCCCGAACGGCACTTCCACGCGTTCGGCGGCCTGTATCCGAATCCGGCGGTCGCCAGTGCGGCGATCGCCGCGATCACCAGGAACGTGGCGATCCGCGCCGGTTCGTGCGTGCTGCCGCTCCATCACCCGATCCGCGTGGCGGAGGACTGGGCGCTCGTCGACAACCTCTCTCGCGGGCGTGTCGGCATCGCATTCGCCGCCGGCTGGCACAGCCGCGACTTCGTGCTGCGTCCGGAGAACTTCGCGGACCGGAAGAACGTGCTGTTCGCCGGCATCCAGCAGGTGCACGCGCTGTGGCGCGGCGAAGAAGTCCAGTTCCCGGGACCGGACGGCAAGGCGATCCCGATCCGTACGCTGCCGCGCCCGGTGCAGAAGTCGCTGCCGACGTGGGTCACCGTCGCCGGCAATCCCGAGACGTACCGCCAGGCTGGCGAGGCCGGCGCCTTCGTGCTGACGCACCTGCTCGGCCAGAGCCTGGAAGAACTCGCGACGAAGCTCGACGCCTACCGCGAGGCGTGGCGCGCGGCCGGACACCCTGGCGAGGGCAAGGTCACACTGATGCTGCACACCTTCGTCGGCGACGACGAGGAGAAGGTGCGCGCGACGGTGCGCGAGCCGATGAAGGGGTACCTGCGCAGCAGCCTCGACCTCGTGAAGCAGGCCGCGTGGTCGTTCCCCGCCTTCAAGAGCCGCGTCGACAAGCCCGGCGAACTCGATGCCCTGCTGAAGGGCGGGCTGTCGGAGGACGAACTCGACGCGCTGCTCGAGTTCTCGTTCGACCGCTACTACCGGCAGAGCGGTCTGTTCGGGACGCCCGAGGGCTGCGTCGCGATCGTCGACCGTCTGCGCACACTGCGCGTCGACGAGATCGCGTGCCTCGTCGACTTCGGCGTGCCGACCGACGTCGTGGTGGCGCATCTGCCGGCACTCGTCGAGCTGAAGCGTCGGTGCGACGCGGCAACCGCAGCGTCGATCGCGGCCTGCTCCGGTGACTGTGCGCCGCCGAAGCCGCCGGCGACGATCCCCGCGCTCGTGCAGGAGCACCGTGTGACGCACTTCCAGTGCACGCCGTCGATGGCGGGCATGTTGCTCGTCGACCCGGCGGCCGCGAACGCGTTCCGCGGGCTCCGTCACATGCTCGTGGGTGGCGAGGCGCTGGCGCCGGCGCTCGCGCGCGACCTGCGCGCGCTCGTGCCGAACCTGCACGACGTCTACGGACCGACCGAGACGACCGTCTGGTCGACGACGATGCGCGTCGGCGCCGAGGAGCCGGTGCCGATCGGCCGCCCGCTCGCGAACCAGCGCGTCTACGTGCTCGATGCCAACCGTCAGCCGGTCCCGATCGGCGGTGCCGGGGAACTGTGGATCGGCGGAGCTGGCGTCACGGCCGGCTACTTCCGTCGTCCGGAGCTCACGGCCGAACGATTCGTGGCCGATCCCTTCGCACCGGCCGGCGGGTCGATGTACGCGACCGGCGACCTCGCGCGCTTCCGTGGCGACGGCGTGCTCGAGTACCTCGGCCGCAAGGACCACCAGGTGAAGGTGCGCGGCTACCGCATCGAACTCGGCGAGATCGAAGCGGCGCTCGGCCAGCACGCGGCGGTCCGCGAATGCGTCGTCGTCGCGCGGACCGACGGCGGCGAGGCCCGCCTCGTCGCGTACTTCGTGGCGCGTTCCGCCGGTGTGAAGGCGGACGAACTGCGTGTGCACCTGCGCGGCGTGCTGCCGGAGTTCATGGTGCCGAGCCACTTCGTCGCGATGGCGGAACTGCCGCGCACGCCGAACCTGAAGGTCGACCGCAAGGCGCTGCCGTCACCGGAGGCCGTCGCCCAGACGGGGGCCAAGGCCGTCGTGCAGGCGGCCGACGCGACGGAGGACACCATCCTCGCCATCTGGAAGCAGGCGCTCGGCACCGAGGACGTCGGCGTCGAGAACAACTTCTTCGACTCGGGCGGTCACAGCATCCTCGCGGTGCGAGTGCACCGCGAGATCGTGCAACGGCTCGGCGTCGATCTGCAGGTGACCGATCTGTTCCGCTTCACGACGGTGCGCTCCCTCGCGAAGCACCTGCAGGCGGGCAAGTCCCAGCCGACCGCAGCGCAACAGGCCGCCGAGCGCGCGAAGGCGCGCCGCAACCTCCTGCGCCGCGGCTGAGGCGCGCCGCTGCGCCTACGGGCAGCCGGCGCCGTTGTAGCGCACGCGGATCGCGCTGCTGAGGCCGAGGATGCCGAGGATCGGCGGGCTCGGGATCAGCGTCGCGGCCTGCAAGTGCACGTCGCCCCACAGTGCGTCGACACCCGTCGTGTGCAGGCCGGTGCCCGCGGCGTCCGTGACGAAGCCGCCGAGATTGCCGAATGCGTTGGCGTCGATGAAGAAGTCGCAGCCGGGCACGATGGGGGCGCCGGCGATGGGGCCGCTGAACAGCAGCACGTAGGGCACCGCAGGGGCCGACGTGACCATGATGCCGAATGCCGCGTTGCCGGCGGTGGGCAGGCCGCCGTTGCCGGTGAGCGTCGCGGCCGGGGTTCCGCAGCCGTTCCCGAGGTGCACGATCGGCACGTAGGCGGGAACCGACGTGGCGACCGTGACGGTCAGTGCACCGGGGCCCGGATCCGCTTCGTCGATCGACGCGTTGCCCGCGACCGGGGCCGCATCCGAGTCGAACCAGAAGTTGCGCACCTGATTCCAGCGGTGCGCGTTGCCGGCGGGGGCCTGGAAGACGATCTCGCCGCCGACCACGGAACTCGTCCAGTCGTTCAGCGGGTTCTGGTCGATGTCGCGCGAGCCGATGTTGAGCACCCGCGCGCTCGAGCAGACCGGGAGGCGGAACGACGCTCCACCGCGGTTGTTGTCGATGTTGTGGACCGCGTATTCGTAGTGCCAGAGGCCGTTCGTGGGGCCCGCCACCTTGACCGCGACCGCGAAGCGACCATCGCTCGTGCCGGCGAACGTGCCGTCACCGTTCTGGCCGATCGTCATCGTCGAGCCGGCCCAGCGCGTCAGGATCGAGCCGTACGTCGCCACCGACGTCGGCGCGACGATCGACCATGTGCTGCCCGTCCACGTGAGGCCGAAGGGGCGCGACATCATGTTGTTGCCGCGGTTCTCGACCCGTTCGCCTTCGTGGATGACCTGGATCTGGAAGTAGAGGCTGCCGGTGAGCGTGCCTTGCAGCTGGTTCTCCATGATGCGGACGCGGCTGTCGAGCGCGGAGAGGCCGCTGATGCTGAGGCTGCGGACTCCATCGGCCGGCAGCGGGTAGCCCGCCTGGCCAGGGTGGCCGATGTCGAAGAAGCTGCCGACGTGGGCCCACGTGCCGAGCCACGGGTTGATCTCGCCCGGCGCGCTGAGCCAGGTCTGGCTCGCGTTCGTGCTGGCGCCGTAGACGTCCGAGCACTTCACGCCGCACTGCTGTCCGCCGTTCGGTGGCTGTGTGCACGAGCCGCCGCAGGTCGACGAGCTGTTGGTCGACGTGAACGCGTGCTTGCAGAACGACCAGTCCGAGATCTGCTGGAAGCGACCGTTCACCTCGCGACAGACGAGGAACGAGAACTTCGGATGGTCGGTCTTCATCTGGTTGACGGTGCTCGTGCCCGCCGACTGCCACTCCACCGGCACCAAGCCCGGGTTGCAGAGCTGGTTGCGGAAGGACAACGCCATCTCGCCGTTCGGGAAGACGCCCGTGCGACCGTTGAAGACGAACCCGCCGCTGGCGGTGGTTGCGCCGACGTCGGTGAGGGCGCCGTCGTAGTTGGCGCCGCGTTCATTGGATTGTGCGAGAGCAGCGCCGCTGATGGCGGCGGTGAGCAGCAAGGAGATGCTTCGGTGCATGGTGCTGAAGACCGAGGGAGTGCTGGCCCGGGAAAGTGCCGGACCGAGAGACTTGGGGGCCGCGGGATCCTAGCCACGATCGCGCCGGACCGGGAGGGCGGCCTTCTCGCGGAAGGGGCTCCGTACGCGCAGCGCCCCGCGTGCCGGAGCAGGCCGGCGCGCGGGGCGCGGTGGCCGCCAGCGAGGCGGCCAGGAGCAGGGGATGTCACGCCCGCGAAGCGGGGAGGCTCAGTTGCAGCCGGTTCCGTTGTAGCGGACCGTGACGCCGCTGCTGAGGCCGACGATGCCGAGGATCGGCGGCGACGGGATCAGCGTGAGCGCCTGGATGTTCAGGCTGCTCCACGTGATGTCCACGCCGGTCGGGATCGTCGACACGCCCGCACCGTCGGTGATCCATCCGCCGAGGTCGCCGTAGGCGCCGAGGTCGATGAACAGGTCACAGCCCGGAATGATCGTGCCGCCCGCGATGGGGTTGCTGAACAACGGGATGAACAGCGTGCCCGGCGCCGACGTGAAGGTCAGGCCGAACGACGGGTTGCCCGTGACCGGGAAACCGCCCGAGCCGGTGATGGTCATCGCCGGCGTGCCGCAACCGGGGCCGAGGTTGACGAGCGGCTGGTAGCCGGGCACCGAGGTCGGCACGGAGACCGTGAGCGCACCCGGGCCGACGGCGGCTTCGTCGATGGTCGACGTGCCGCTGACCGGCGCGGCGTCGCTGTCGAACCAGAAGTTGAACATGGTGTTCCAGTTCTGGGGGTTCGACAGCGGAGCCGTCCACGACAGCGTCCCGCCGGAGAAGGACGAGGTCCAGTCGTTGAGCGCGTCCTGGTCGATGTCGCGGAAGCCGATGTTCGTGACCTGCGCGGTCGGGCAGACCGGCAGGCGGAACGCGGCGCCGCCGCGGTTGTTGTCGATGTTGTGGACGATGTACTCGTAGTGCCAAACGCCGTTCGTCGGGCCGGTGACCTTCACCGCGACCGCGAAGCGGCCATCGTCCGTGTTGTTCCAGAGGCCGCCGCCATTCTGGCCGATCGCCATCGTCGAGCCGGTCCAGCGGGTCAGGATCGAGCCGTAGGTGGCCGAACCGGTCGTCGTGGTGGACCAGTTCGTACCGCTCCACGAGAGCGTGAACGGGCGCGACATGGTGTTGTTGCCGCGGTTCTCGATCGGCTCCCCTTCGTGGATCACGTGGATCTGGAAGTAGAGGCCGCTGGTCACGGTGCCTCCGAGGGAGGCCTCCTTGACCGTCACGCGGTGCTCGACGGCGTCGAACGCCGGGGTGCTGCCCTTGATGCCGTCGGTCGGGGATGCACCCGGCCACGCATCGAAGTAGCTGCCGACGTGGTTCCAGGTGCCGAGCCAGGGATTGATCTCCGCGGGCGGGCCGAGGTAGGTGCGGCTGCCGTTGTTGTTGAACGTGTAGACGTCCGAGCAGCCGACGTACATCGTCTCTGCCGACGCGCCGTTCGCGCACGTGCCGCACGAGCCCGGATCGTTCAGCGAGAGGAACGCGTGCTTGCAGTAGCTCCAGTCGGAGATCTGCACGAGCCGGCCGTTCACTTCCCGCGCGACGATGAACCCGAACTTCGGGTGGTCCTCCGACATCTGCGAGCCGACGGGGGAGTTGTCGGCCGCGAACCATGCGAGGTCCAACCCGCCAGGGTTGCACAGCTGGTTCGTGAAGGACACCGCGAGTTCCCCGTTCGGGAACGCCGAGCCGCGTCGGCCCCAGTAGTTGGCGCCGCTGATGTTCTCGAGTGCGCCGTTGTAGCCGCTGGAGATGGGCGATGCGCTGGTGCCGCGCGAGTTCGACTGTGCCATCAGGTCGCCGCAAGCCGCAGTGGCGGCCAAGGCGAGCACGAGGAGGGTTCTTCGTTGCATGGTATTGGGTGGACCTGGGATGGGTTGGGGCCGCGGGAGCGTAGCACCCGACCCTGCTCTGGCAAGCAGCGGGATCGTGTGCAGACATTCGCGGTACGACTCGTCGCTCGGCGAGCGCTCGCCGCGGCGGTGCGCCGAAACGGTCCGCGTGGCGGCGCGGCTTGCCGCGATCAGCGCGGGTCGAAGTTCAATCCGCACTCGGGGCAGCGCGTCGCGCCCGCGGTCTTGAACTTCGTGAGGCACGCCGGGCACTCCGTCTCCTCCGCGTCCAGATCGGCGGTGCGATCGGCGAGAGGCAGCCCTTCGCGCACGACCATGCGGTCGAGGTGGCGCTGGTGCACTGCGACCGCGCGCTGGGTCTCCGAGCTCGCGACCGCGAGCCAGGCGCGCGGCTCCCAGCCGCCGGGAATGGGCCCCGAAGTGGAGCGGATGCCATCGGCGGCCAACTGCTGCGCGATCTCACGCAGGTAGTCGGCCTTGCCCTGGAACACGATCTGCATGCCGGCGGGAACGTTCACGGCCGCAGTCTACGCCGCGCGACGCGGGCTGCCACGCCGGCGTACGTCTCTGCCGTTGCGACGGGCCGCTGCCGCGGCGATCGTGTCGCCATGCGCCTCGCGTTGGCGACCCGCCGTGACCTTCCCGCGTGGGAGATCGACGACCGGCCGCTGCACGCGGCGCTCGCGAAACGGGGCGCGTCGGTCGAGATCCCGATCTGGGACGATCCGTGCGTGGACTGGACCGCATTCGACGGCGTGCTGGTGCGGACGACGTGGGACTACCAGGAGAAGCTGCCGGCGTTCCGCGATTGGGCCCGCCGCGTCGCGCGCCTCGCCCCGCTGCACAACCCCGTCGGAGTCGTCGAGTGGAACACGCACAAGCGCTATCTGCACGACCTCGAACGCGACGGCGTGAAGATCGCACCGACGCGCTGGCTCGCGCGCGGCTCGACGGTCGACGTCGCGGAGACGGTCCGTGCGGAAGGGTGGGCGGAGGGCTTCCTGAAGCCATGCGTCGGAGCGACCGCGCGCGAGACCCTGCGCTTCCGTGCCGATGCCGACGGTCTCGCCGCCGCACAGCGCCACGTCGATCGGCTGCTGCCGGACGAGGATCTCATGCTGCAGCCGTTCCTTCGCAACGTGCTGCAACGGGGAGAGTGGTCGGCGATCTTCGTCGACGGGCGCATCTCGCACTGTGTGCGAAAGATCCCCGTTCCCGGCGACTATCGCGTGCAGGACGACTTCGGCGCGCGCGACGAGCCGTATCGTCCGACATCGGATGAACTCGCGGCCGCGGTCGAAGCCATGGCCTCGGCGACGCGCCGGCGCGGTGCGTGTCCGGCAGCGGACGGCGAGCCGCTTCTCTACGGTCGCGCCGACTTCTTGTGGGACGACGAGGGCGGTTGCGTGGTGACGGAACTCGAGCTCGTCGAACCATCCCTGTTCTTCCGTCACTCTCCTTCGGCCGCTGATCTGCTGGCCGACGCGTGGCTGCGGCGACTCGCGCGTTGAACGGCGGCTGTCGGCGCCGCGGTGTGGCAGCTCCTTCCCGGTTGCTCAGCGGACGTGGAGCGACTTCGCCGCGCGTTCCAGCACATCGGCATCGTCCGCCGCTGCGATGATGCGGTCGACGACGAGGAGCAGGTCCTCCTGCACGAGCACGAAGATCTCGCGCTGCGGACCGTTCGGAGCATCGGCGCCGCGCGGCGGGCAGACGTAGGTGCGTGACCGCCCGCCGCACTTGTGTTCGACCCACGCGGTCGCCGCGTCCTCGCCGAGGCGCAGGTCGTTCGCGTCGCACAGATTGTGGACCCAGTCGTCGGCCGACAGCGGGCACCATGCGCCGAGGCGCCGCGGCGAGCCGAAGCCGGACAGGTAGAGGCGGCTGCCGCGCGGGCTCTCCCACACGACGCGAAACAGGGAGCTGCCGCTGCGCTGCTGCACCTGCCACCCGTCGGGGCCGGTCAGCGAGATTCCGTACCGTTCGTTGTGGTAGGCCTGCCCCGTGACGACGCCGCCCGTGTGGGCGAGGAACGCCGTGGCGATGGCCTTCGCGCGATCGGCGTTCGTGTCGAGCACCCGGTACGTCGCGAGCAGATCCTGCACGTTCTTCGTGCGTTGCCGCATCGACGTCTCGAGTCCGCGCACGAACAGCGTGTGGTGCAGAGCGCCGAACGTCACGACGAACAGGACCGCCTGCTCGGCACCGATCGACAACTCGAGTCGCGCTCCCTCGAGTCCGGCGGGCGGCTCTTGTCGGTGCGCAGGCGGGAGCCACGCGGTGACATCGAGCAGTTTCGCCGTGCTCTCACGCTTCCTGAGGCTCTCGCCGAGGTGGCGGGCCATCTCGATGGCCGTGCGGTTCTTCGAATCGAACTGCACCGACACGTCGCACGCGAGGTCGGTGCCGACGAAGTAGAACGTCGCGGCTTCCAGTGCGGGCGCGCGTTCCGAGAGTGCGGGCACGCACAGCCACCCCGGCGCTCCGCCGAACTCGTAGTTGCACGGCGGGCAACGGAGCACGTCGTTCGTGGTGGCGTGCCCATCGGTCGGCACTTCGACCTCGAGGGTGGGCACGACGTTGCCCGCGGCATCGCGTCGCACGACGAGGATCGTGTCCTCGCGGAAGTGCTCCGCGGGCTTGTCGGCGGGGGCGTTCTTGCAGCCCTCGGCGCGGATGCGGTGCTCGACCCGGACGATCGTGCGATCGCCGACGGTGCGCGGGTCGCCAGCGATCGTCGACTCCTGCGTCACGCGGGTGCCGTCCACGAACAGCTGCTCCAGCTGCTTCATCCGGATCGCGTGTGCACCCGGGTGGTCGGGCGCGAACGCGGCCCCGTACTCACGGACGTCGCGGTGCGCGAGCGCCTCGTCGAGGCGTTGCAGCAGCGACCGGATCTCTTCTCTGGCGATCGCGCGGCGTGCTTCGCTCGCCTGTGCGCAGATCGGCGCCGTGCCGACCACCAACACCGTGAACCACGTTCCGCAGCGCGTCACCGGGGGCCTCCGGAAGCGGTCCGGCGCGGGAGCCAGGTGCGGTCGGGAGCCCAGTCGGGGAGGGCGAGCGGATCGTCGTCGCGCTCTGCGACGGTCAGTGCGGCGGCCAGCGCGGTCGGCGCGAAGGCGTGCGCGAACACGCGCCGTTCGGCGTGCACGAGTCTCGCCTCGAACGGATCGATCTGGCGCGGGCCGTCGCCGAAGAGCAGCCAGAGCACGAAGCCCGCCGCGATGGCGAAGAGCGGCCACGCGCGGCGCAGTATGCGGGCGGAGAAGCCCACGGCGGTGTCGAGGGGTGCCGTCGAACGCTCGTCGGCGAGCGCCGCGATCGTGCGCGCGACGAACTCCGGCGAGGGCTCCGGCGCCGAGTGGCGGGCCAGCAGGTCGTGCCAACGCCGTGACTCGTCGGACGCGATGGCGCCGACGGTCCGTGCCACGAAGTCCGACGATGGCGTCGGCAATGCGAACGTCGGCAACGCGTCGCGCAGCGCATTCTCGAGGTCGCGGTCCGCGATCAGTTCCTCGTCGTGGCACGACTGCATCGCCGCGTCGGCGAATTCCGCCGTCGGCGCGAAGCCGGGCGGCATCGGCAGTTCGAGCCACTCGTGCTCCCCCGGGAAGGGCGTGCCGGAGGGCCCGATCGCGGCGTCGTTCTCGTCGTGGCGATCGTTCATTCGTCAGGCTCCGGCCTTCAGGTACGGGGCGAGGTGCTGCCGCAGCGCTTCCTTGGCGCGGAACAGCCGGGACTTCACCGTGCCCTCGTTGACGCCCGTGATCTGCGCGATCTCGCTGTAGTCGAGGTCCTCGTACTCGCGCAATACGAACACCATCCGCTGGTCCTCGCCGAGGGACGCGAGCGCTTCGCCGATGCGGCGTCCGAGTTCGGCGTTCTCGGCGTCCTGCTCCGGGCGCAGTTCGCGCCGGTCGGGCAGTTCGCGCGGTGCCTGGTCCTCACCGACCGCGTGCAGGCTCGTCGTCGGGATGCGGCGCCGCTTCAGCACGTCGTAGCAGTGGTTGCGCACGAACGTGTAGACCCACGTCGTGAACTTGGCGCGCTTCCTGTCGAAGGTGCCGATCGCGCGGAAGACCTTCAGGAAGACCTCCTGCGCGAGGTCTTCGACTTCGCGGCGATAGCCGGTCCCGAGGAACCGGAAGATCGTCGCGATGACCGGGCGGTGCAGCGCCTCGACGATGGCTCTGCACGCCGCCTGGTCGCCACGCTGTGCGGCGAGAACCATGGTGTCGGTGATCTCGGTCACGGAGTGGCTCGTTCCGAAGCCGCGGTGATTCGAGCCGCGGTGATCCGGGTTCCTCGGATTCTGGCCGTCGGATCCGCTCGAGTCACGGCATTCGCCGGTCGCGTCACAGACGGTAGGCGATCAGGTCGGCGTCGTCGCCCGTCTCACCGAGGCGCTCGTCGACGAACTTGCGGTCCACGACGATGGTCTGTCCGTGCCGCTCGTCCGCCTCGAACGACAGATCCTCGAGGCACTTCTCGAGCACGGTCATGAGGCGCCGCGCGCCGATGTCCTGGGTCGACTTGTTGGCGCGGAACGCGAGCGCCGCCAGACGTTCGAGCCCGTCCTTCGTGAAGGACAGTCCCACGTTCTCGGTCCGGAACAGCTCGACGTACTGGCGGGTCAGCGCGTTCTTCGGCTCCGCGAGGATGCGCGCGAAGTCCGCTTCGGTCAGCGACTGGAGCGCGACGCGCACGGGGAAGCGGCCCTGCAGCTCCGGGATCAGTTCGCTCGGCTTGTGGAAGTGGAACGCGCCGGCGGCCAGGAACAGGACGTGGTCGGTGCGGACGTGGCCGTAGCGGGTATAGACCGCGCAGCCCTCGACGACCGACAGCAGATCGCGCTGCACGCCTTCGCGCGAGACGTCGGGTCCGTCGCTGCCGCCCGAGCTGACGATCTTGTCGATCTCGTCCACGAAGACGATGCCGTCGTTCTGCGCGCGATCGAGCGCTTCCTGCGCGATGGCGTCCTGATCGAGCAGCTTGTCCGCCTCTTCCTCGTGCAGGAGCCGCCGCGCTTCGCCGATCGTGAGCTTGCGCACTTTCGTCTTGTTGCCGGGCGAGCGACCCCACAGTTCCTGCAGCGCCTGCGCGTCGATGCCCATCGTCTCGTTGCCCTGCGGTCCCATCACGCTGAGCGTCGGGGTGCGGGAATCGCGGACCTCGATCTCGAGGGGGCGGTGTTCGAGGCGGCGCGAACGCAGCTCCTCGCGCAGTCGCGCACGCGCCTGATCCCGCTCGGCGAGTTCGTGGGGGGTGTGCGTCGGCAGCCCGGTCGCGGCGGGGGTCGCCGGTCGTGCGCGCCACATGCCGCCTTCCATCGCGCCGGCGCCGGGTGCCTGGTCGAGGTACTCGGCGAGCCCGGTCTGGTCGGCCAGCGCCTGCCACAGTCGTTCTTCCGCCGCGGCGGCAGCCTTCGCCTCGACTTCCTTCACCTTCTCCGCGCGTACCAGTTGCACGGCGGCGTCGACGAGGTCGCGGACCATCGACTCGACGTCGCGGCCGTGGTAGCCGACCTCGCTGTACTTCGTCGCTTCGACCTTGACGAACGGAGCCCGGGCGAGGGTCGCGAGGCGCCGCGCGATCTCGGTCTTGCCGACGCCGGTCGGTCCGATCAGCAGGATGTTCTTCGGATAGACGTCCGCGGCCAGTTCGGCACCGAGCTGCCGCCGTCGCCAGCGGTTGCGCAACGCCACCGCGACGGCGCGCTTGGCCTTGTCCTGGCCGACGATGTACTCGTCCAGGCGGCGGGTGATCTCGCGGGGGGTGAGGGCTCGGCCGGGGTCGGTCATGCGGGCCGCGCAGCATAGCGGCGCACCGGCGTGTTCCTTCACCGACCGGCGCCGGCCGTCACTTGTCCGCGTCGGCCTGCTTCTTCTTGCGGTCGGAGATCGTCTTCTTGAACGCCTCTTCGTCCGTGTACTTGTCGAGCGTCTTGCGCCAGGCGAGCACCGTGCGCGTGTTGAACTCGGCGAGGCGCGGATCGATCGGCTCCCCGACCTGGATCTGTTCGAAGCCGCTGCCCTGGCCGGCGTTGATGTCCTCGAGCACGCGGTGCAGTTCGAAGCCGAGTTCGTTGCCGCTCTCGGTGGTGTAGTCGAGCGTGCGGAGCGTCTCGACGATCCCGAAGAGGGCACCCCAGCCGTGCTCGACCAGCTTCGGCTTCGCGCGGATGCCGGCGCGGCCGCCGTTCTTCACGTCTTCGCAGAGGCCGCGGATCTCGGCCTTCCTCGCATCGTCGATCGTCGCCGGCCAAACGACTTCGGGATACGTCGTCGCCTTGGTGACGTCGGCGAGCGAGTTCAGGCCGGTGATCTTCTCCCACGCCTTCAGCGGCCGTCCCGGGTCGGCGGGCCTGGCGGGAACGGCGGGTGCGGTCGCTTCGGCCGGTTTCGGGTCGGTGGTCGTCTCGGCGGGTTTCCCGGTCGGCTTCTCGGCGACCTTCTCCGCTGGCGCCTCGGGAGTCTTCGCGGCCGACTCGGCGGCTTTTTCGGCCGGCTTCTCCGCGGGCTTTTCCGCCGGCTTCTCTGCCGCGGCGCCCGGTTTGGCGGCGGTTTCGGTGCTCTTCGGCTTCTCACTGCTGAACATGACGAACGCGACGATCGCGATCGCCCCGACGCCGACGCCGCTCAGCACGAGGGGCATCATCGAGTTCTTCTTCTTCTCGGGACGCTCGCGCCCGCCGCTCCGTCCCTTCCTGTCGTCGTCGCCCCCGTCGATCTTCGCCTTGCTCGCGCGTGCCGGGCGCGCGGGTGCGGCGGCCGCGGCGGGCTTCGGTTCGCTCTTGCTGCGGTCGACGGCCGGGCGGGCGGCGGCGGCGGGCTTGGGCGCCGCAGGCGCGGCGGCTGCGGCCGGGCCCGCCCCGGCGCTCGCGCGCTGCTTGCCGACGTCGATCACGCTGCCACACTTCTGGCACTTGGCCTGGGCACCCGTGAACGTCTCCGGCAGCTTGTACTTCGCGCCGCAGTTGTCACAGGTGATCGAGAGAACGGTCATGAGGGCTCCTGTCGCGGTGTCTTGGTGCCGGGCACCGACGGGTCACTTCTTCTTGGTGTCCATGGGCTTCTTCGGGTCGCCCGTCGGCATCTCGAGGCTCTCCTTCTCCTCGAAGAACTCGGCCAGCTCGCCGTTCGAGTAGCGGTACCAGTACGCGAACCACTGGCGGACGCACGACTCGCGCTCCTTCTTGTCCTTCGCCGGGTCTTCGGTGTTCTCGACCGGGTAGGGCACCGAGTACCCGATGAAGCGGACGAGGGCGTCGTTCAGCAGCTTCAGCTTCTGGTTGTTCGCCATCACGTCGGCGTAGCAGTCGTTCATCGCGTTCAGCACGCGAGGCACTGCCGCCTTGCGGTCCTCGATGGACCGCACCTGCAGGATCGCGCGGTTGAACAGGCCGCCCGGTGCGCTGTCCTCGGAGGAACGCAGGATGTCGGCAACGATCTGGTCCGCCTTGGTCTGCTGTTCCGGCGTGGACTTCTCCCAGTGCGGAACCGGTCCGGGCTTCGACTCCATCACCTTGCGCGTGCCGATGCCGTCGGTGATCTCGACTTCCTGCGCCTTCGCGATGTCCTTGTTCGGGATGTAGGCCGCCTTGCTCGGGTCCGGCTTCTTCGGGTTGCGGTTGGGCTTCATGCCAACCTTCCACTCGGTGACCTTGATCTGCTCGCCGTCCATCTTGAACGACACTTCGATCTCGCCGCGCGTGTTCTTCAGGTAGTTGTCGTCGTCCGCCTTCGGCGTCACGTAGACGCGCGCCTTGCCGGTGGCGGCCGTCATCGACTCGTCGTCCACGAGCTCGGCGCTGGTCGCCTCCAGTTCGCGGAAGTACTTGAGCGATTCGTGTTCGCCCATGGCCTTCAGCATCGCGGTCTTGTCGGTCGCCGCGACGCCGAGCGTCGCCGCCACGGCGGTGAGGTCGCTGTGCGTCTCGAACACGAACTGGTTGTTCGATCCGATCGCCTGCGCCCACTTCACGACCTGTGCGGTGCGCGGGTGCGTGCCGCGCGTCACGACGTCGCGCCGGGCGGGCGGTGGTTCGGGCGGCCTCTTCGGAGGTTCGCCTCCGCCCGAGGACGCGACGAAGATCCCGACGAGGACCACGATCGCGATGCCGAAACCGACGTAGGCCTTCGTGTTGTCCTTGGGCTTGCCGCGCTTGCCCGCGGTGGTCTTCGCGAAGAACACACGGTGGCAGGCCGCGCACTCGATCTTCTGATCGAGGCTCTCCTCCGGGATCCGGTACTCGGCGCCGCACTGCGGGCAGCTGATGTTGACCTTGCCGTCGGTGCGCGGGCGGGCGCCGCGGGTGGACGAGGAGCGGGAACCTGTCGAGCGGGACGACGGGCGTTCGGGTCTGGCCACTGTGGGTCCTTGCCGGGCGAGGGGTCGGGTGGGCGGGGGGGACCGTAAGGCGGCTCCGCCGGGAGTGTCAACGACGGGACCGGGCGCCGCGTTCGGCCGGCGGCGCGGCGGACCCGGGCATCGCGTCGCGGCGCCGGGCGAGTACACACCTGCCATGCGGTTCCAGATGCAGACCGATCTCGTGCCCGCCGGCGATCAGCCGCAGGCCATCGAACAGCTCCGGTCGTGGATCGGCGGCGGGACGCCCGCGGCGACGCTGCTCGGCGTGACCGGGTCGGGCAAGACGTTCACCGTCGCCAAGGTCGTGGAGGCCCTGCAGCGACCGACGCTGGTTCTCGCACCGAACAAGACCCTCGCCGCGCAGCTCTACTCGGAGTTCAAGGCCTTCTTCCCGCAGAACGCGATCGAGTACTTCGTCAGCTACTACGACTACTTCCAGCCCGAGGCGTACGTGCCGACGACGGACACGTACATCGAGAAGGACGCGCTCATCAACGAGGCGATCGAGCGCATGCGCAACTCGGCGACGCGTTCGCTGATGGAACGGCGCGACGTCCTGATCGTCGCGTCGATCTCGTGCATCTACGGTCTCGGTTCGCCGGAGACCTACCGCGAACTGTCCGTAACCGTGACGAAGGGCCAGCGCATCGACCGCGACGTGCTGCTGCGCCAGCTCACCGCGATCCAGTTCGTGCGCGACAACTACGACTTCCAGGGCGGCCGCTTCCGTGTGCGCGGCGACGTCGTCGAGGTCTACCCGTCGTACGAGGATGCCCGCGCGATCCGCATCGAGATGTGGGGCGACGAGGTGGAGGCGATCGTCGCGATCGACCCGCTGCGCGGCGAGGTGCTCGAGACGCTCGACACGGTCACGATCTATCCGACGACGCACTACGTCGCGACCGGCGACCAGCTCGTTCGCGCGTGTGCGTCGATCGAGAAGGAACTCGAGGAGCGGCTCACGTTCCTCGAGGGGAACAGGAAGCTGCTCGAAGCGCAGCGCCTCGGTCAGCGCACGCGCCACGATCTCGAGATGCTGCGCGCGACGGGCATCTGCCAGGGCATCGAGAACTACAGCCGCCACCTCGACGGCCGCGCGCCGGGCCAGCCGCCGGCGACGCTGCTGCACTACTTCCCCGACGACTTCCTGCTGGTCGTCGACGAGTCGCACGTCGCGGTGCCCCAGGCGGGCGGCATGTACCGCGGCGATCGTGCGCGGAAGCAGACGCTCGTCGACTTCGGCTTCCGCCTGCCGAGTGCGCTCGACAACCGCCCGCTCAAGTTCGAGGAGTTCGAGTCACTGCTGCGTCAGGTCCTGTACGTGTCGGCGACGCCCGGCGCCTACGAACTGAAGCGCAGCGGAGATCGCGTGACCGAACTCGTCGTTCGTCCCACCGGCCTCGTCGACCCGCCCGTCGACGTGCGTCCGGCGCAGGGGCAGGTCGACGACGTGGTGGGGGAAGTGCGTGCGCGCGTCGCGAAACACGAACGCGTGCTCATCACGACGTTGACGAAGCGGTCGGCCGAGGAACTGACCGACTACCTGCGCGACCTCGGCATGAAGGTGCGCTATCTGCACAGCGACATCGACAGCCTCGAACGCACCGCGCTGATCCGCGACCTCCGCCTCGGCGTGTTCGACGTCCTGGTCGGCATCAACCTCCTGCGCGAAGGCCTCGACATCCCCGAAGTGACGCTCGTCGCCGTGCTCGACGCGGACAAGGAGGGCTACCTGCGCAGCAAGACGTCGCTCATCCAGACGTGCGGTCGTGCCGCGCGCAACGTCGACGGCCGCGTGATCCTCTACGCGGACAGGCGCACCGACTCGATCGAGGGAGCCCTGGCGGAGATGGAGCGACGCCGCACGCGGCAGCGCGCGCACAACGAAGAACACGGCGTCGTGCCGAAGACGATCGTCAAGGCCGTGCGCGATCTGATGGAGGCACCGCCCGACGAGAGCGGCGACATGCCGCAGCCCGGCCAGAAGAGGCAGAAGCGCGGCCGCGGCGGCAAGGGGATCGGTGCCGGCGCCGAGCCCGGCGCGGCCGCGGTCGCTGGCGCGCAGCGGCGGCAGTTCGCGGACCACAAGGAACTGCTGCAGCACACGAAGCAGCTGCGCACCGAGATGATGGCGGCGGCGAAGAACCTCGATTTCGAACTCGCCGCGCGCATCCGCGACGAGGTCTACCGGCTCGAGAGGATGGACATGGAGCTGCTGTGAGTTCAGGCATCGTTGCCAACCGACTGAAGCCACCACGCGCGTCGCTCCGATCCGGCGCCGCTGCACACGTGGCCGCGACCGCGCGTCGGCCGAGCGGGCAAGGAAGGTTGGCTGACAGCACTTCGGGATCGTTGACGTGACAGTTTGTAGGCTGTCCAGTGGAACCAGCGGACCATCGGGTAGTGCCGCCAGTGACCGGACGCGTGGCCTTGAAGAAGAAGCTCCAAGTTCTCCCATGCTCTGCGCCGGGTTCGGGGCCACACGTCAGCTGGGTCTCGAGGAGATCGAATGCCCGCGCAGGCAACAGTGTGCATGGATCGTCGAAAGCATGCGAAGAGGGTGGAGGCCAACGGAGTGAGTAGCTCGCAAGCGTATCGGGAGTGGTTCGGCCGATTCACGTCGGCGTCGGGCAGCGTTCCGTTGCAGCCGCGCGAATGGCAGGAGGATCTGGCCCGGTGCGACGAACCGCGTTCCCGAGTCATTCGGATTCCGACCGGCTACGGCAAGACGCTCGGCGTGCTCGGTGCGTGGCTCTATCACGCGGTCGTCCGGCAGGACGCGCGTTGGCCGCGGCGACTCGTATGGATGTTGCCCATGCGTGTGCTCGTCGAGCAGACCGCCGATGAAGTTCGGAAGTCCTTGGACCAGCTCGGCCTGCTTTGGCAGCCCGGCACGGATCATCGAGGGAGGGTCGGAGTGCATTTTCTAATGGGCGGGACCGACCAAGGTGGTGAGTGGAATCTCTATCCCGAAGAAAGGGCCGTCTTCATCGCGACTCAGGACATGGCCCTGTCCCGCGCGCTCAACCGTGGCTACGCCTCCCCTCGGGCCCGGTGGCCGATGGAGTTCGGCTTGCTCAGCCACGACGTGCTCTGGGTTCTCGACGAGGTCCAACTCATGGACGTTGGGCTCGCGACGACTGCGCAGTTGCAGGCGTTTTTCGACGGTGATGCGGCGCGAGCGCTGCGGCCAAGGTTGAGCTGGTGGATGAGCGCGACGCTCCAGACCGGTTGGCTTCGGAGCGTCGACACGGATGCGTACCATGGCGCGTGGACTTCGGACCTGCTCGTCTTGCAGCCGGCGGCGCTCGAGTCGGGCCTTGCGTCCATCCCGAAAGCGCTTTCGACAGAGGAGATCGAAGCAGTCGACGACGGAGCCTTCGCCAGGCTGATCGCAGAGCTGCACCGCGTTGGCGAGAATGGCCCCTTCGGACGCATCACTCTCGTCGTCTGCAACACAGTCGATCGTGCCTCGAAGACCTTCGACGCGCTTCGCACCCTCGACGTCACGAAAGACGTGCGACTGGTCCACAGCCGCTTCCGGCCGCAGGAGCGGGCCGCGTGGAGGTCCGAGTTTCTCGGCAAGGAGGCGTGTTCGGCCGGCGTGGATCGCGTGATCGTCGCGACGCAGGTCGTGGAGGCTGGCGTCGACATCAGCGCAACCACGCTCGTCACCGAACTCGCGCCCTGGTCGAGCCTCGTGCAGCGCTTCGGTCGCTGCGCTCGGTACGGCGGTTCGGGTCGCGTGGTCGTCGTCGATCGCGGGCGCGGCGAGGAGGCCGCGCGGCCGTACGAGATCGAGCAGATCGACGCGGCCAGAGAGGCGATCGAACGTCTCATGCGTGAGTCGAAGAATGTGGGCATCGCGACGCTCGAGCGCTTCGAACAGGCGCTCGAGGCAACGGCGCGCGAACGGCTCTACCCGTACCGACCGCGTCAACTCCTCCTGCGGCGAGAACTCGACGAGTTGTTCGACACGACGCCCGATCTGACCGGCGCCGACATCGACGTGAGCCCCTTCATTCGCAGCGGTGAGGA
>JAEUHQ010000111.1 GCA_016794565.1 Planctomycetota bacterium
GTGGCCGCCACGTTCGCCGAGTTCGGATACCGCCGCACGACGACCGCGCAGCTCGCCGAACGCTGCGGCGTGCAGGAGACGATCCTCTATCGCTTGTGGCCCGACAAACGGCGCATGTTCGTCGCCGCGATCGGCTACGTGGCGCAGAACAGCGAAGCGATCTGGGCGCGCGAACTGGCGCGCCGCGAAGACGCGAAGTCGACCGCGGAGGCCGTGCTCGACTACGAAGCCGACCACCTCGGCGAGTTCGGGCTCTACCGCATCCTGTTCGCCGGCCTCTCCGAGACCGACGACGAGGAGATCCGGAACGCGCTGCGCGCCGCGTACCGTTCGTTCCACGCGTTCGTCGAGGCCCGGATCGAGGAACACCGCACCGCGCGCACGACACGCGGTCTGCCGGCACCCGCGCTGGCGGCGTGGGGCATGCTCGGCCTCGGCACCGCGGCGAACCTCGGCCGCGAGCTCGGTCTCCTGTCCGCGAAGGAACGAGCCGCGCTGATGCGTTCCGTCGGCGCCTGGCTGCTCGGCAGCTGAGCGAACGCGCAGGAAGTTGGCTCGCGACGCACTGCCTGGGCATCCTGCCGCGATGCCGTCGGTGCGCACGTATCTCTCCACGCTCTCCGCGGGGCGGACGATTCTCTGGTGCTACGCGATCTGGTACGTCGTCAACGTCGCGCACCGGTTCGACGCCACGCCGCGCCTGTGGCTCACGTCGCTCGGACTCTCGGCGATCATCGGCACCGCGCTGCTGATCAGCACCCGCACGTCGAGCACCGGCACCACGAGGCTCGACCGCTGGCAGGTCTTCCGGCTCTTCCTGATGCCGTTCTGCGTCTCGAGCTTCGCCGCCCTCGTCAAGGACGCGGGCTACGTGCTCGTCTTCCCGCCGAGCCTGCACGAGAACGCGATCGGCGCCGCGTCGATCGGAGCGTTCCTGGTCCTGGTGCGGCTGCTGCGCGCCCGTCCGTGAGTCACGTCGCCGCGACGAACGAGCCGTGGGCGTCCATGCCCATGAGTTCGAAGATGCGGTCGCGCGCGGCGAGGTAGCCGGGCGAATCGAGATCGCGCGGTCGCGGCAGGTCGATCGCCACTTCGGCCTGGATGGTCGCCGGGCGCTTCGTCATCACGAGCACCCGGTCCGCGAGCTGCACGGCCTCCTCGATGTCGTGCGTGACGAACAGGATCGTCTTCTTCTCCGCCTGCCAGATGCGGACCAGGTCGGCGCGCATCTTGAGCCGCGTGAGGAAGTCGAGCGCGCCGAACGGTTCGTCCATGAACAGCATCCGTGCGTCCGCCGCGAGCGCGCGCGCGATCTCGACGCGCTGTCGCATGCCGCCCGAAAGTTCGCGCGGGTAGGACCGCTCGAAACCCGCGAGCCCGACCATCTCGACGTAGTGGCGCACACGCTCGGCGCGCTCGCGCGCCGACTTGCGCCAGAGACCGAAGCCGACGTTCTGTTCGACGGTGAGCCAAGGGAAGACGCCGTTCTCCTGGAACACGAAGATGCGGCCAGGGTCGGGGCCCGTGACGCGCGCGCCCTCGACGCGAACATCGCCCTTCGTCTCCTTCAAGAAGCCACCGAGCACGTTCAGCAGCGTCGACTTGCCGCAGCCGGACGGTCCGACGATGCAGACGAACTCACCCGCGCGCACCTGGAAGCCCACGCGCTCGAGCACGTGCACCGGCTGGCTTTCCTTGCCGGGGAACGACATCCACGTGTCGCGTACATCGATCAAGGGATCAGCGCTGGCCATAGCCCCACCGCACGGAGTCGAAACGTTCGAGGCGCCGCACGAGCAGGTCGAGCACGAGGCCGACCAGACCGATCAGCACCATCCCGGCGACGACGAGGTCGTAGCGTTTCCCGGCGTTGCGCGCGTCGTTGATGAGGTACCCGAGTCCCGACTGCACCGCGATCATCTCCGCCGCGACCACCACGAGCCACGCGACACCGAGCGCGATCCGGATGCCCGTCAGGATCTGCGGCAGCGCCGCCGGCAGGATGACGCGCGCGAAGAGCGGCAGTCCTGTCAGCCCGAAGTTCTTCGCGGCCCGCAAGTACACCTGCTGCATGTTCTGCACGGCGGCCATCGCGCTGACCGTGATCGGGAACACGCTCGCGAGGAAGATCAGGAAGATCGGCGCGGTGTCCTCGATGCCGAACCAGAGGATCGCGACGGGAATCCACGCGATCGGCGAGATCGGCCGCAGCACCTGGATCAGCGGGTTCAGCGCGAGGTACGCGGGCCGGAACCAGCCGAGCACGAGCCCGAGAGGGACGCCGACGAGCACCGCGAGCGAGAAGCCCCACGTGACGCGGAACAGCGACGCCACGACGTACTTCACCAGGAGGCCGCGCTCGGCGAGTTCGACGATCCCGTTCACGACTTCGTACGGCTTCGGGAACAGGTCGCTGCCGGACGCGACGACCGCCGCGTGCCACCCTGCGATGAGGACCGCCGCCGTCAGCAGCGGGAGCGCCAGGGCCAGTGTGGTGCGGCCGACCGGCCGCGACGTCGCGATCGCAGTCATCGGCGCATCCTCACTTCTTGAGCCCGGGCCACGCATGCGGCGGGATCGCGGATTCGTCGGGCACGAACGAACAGTCGGTGTAGTCCTCGAAGCGCGCGGTGCCCTTCAGGATCCCCGCTTGCTGGCCCAGCTTCTCGATCTCCTCGAAGTCGCCGCGACGCAGCGAGAGGTTGGTGTACTTCACGCGGTCGGGTGGCTTGCTGAGCACGAACTCGAGCAGCCGCGGGTGCTGGTTGTAGTAGTTCTTCGCGACGAACTGCGCCGCGTCCATGCGGTGGTCCATCGTCTGGTCGAGCCACTTGCCGCTCTTCGCGATGCCGGTGACGAGTTCCTGAACGACTTCGCGATGGTCGCGGATCATGTCTTCGTGCACCGCGAGCACGCACGAGATGAAGTTCGGCCACACATCCTTGGTCAGCCACAGCACACGCCCGTAGCCGTCGAGTTCGGTCTGCGCCATGAACGGCTCGCCGCTCGAGATCGCGTCGACGGCCTTCGCGAACAGCGCAGCCGGCATGTCCGGCGGCGGCATCTCGATCAGCTGCACGTCCTCGATCCGCATGCCCGCGTCGTTGAGCGCGCGGAAGATCAGGAGGCGCTGGTTGCTGTAGCGGTTCGGCACGGCGATCCGCTTGCCGCGCAGGTCCTGCATCCGGCGGATGTCGGAGTCCTTGTGGACCATGACCGCAGAGCCGTCGCGATGCCCGAGGTAGACGACCTTGATCGGCACGCCCTGTTCGCGCAGCGCGATCGCCATCGGTGCGAGGAGGAAGGTCGCCGGCGTGCGGCCCGCGAGGAACGCCTCCTTCAGCTCGGGCCACCCGTTGAATCGCATCGGCTCGAACAGGTTCTCGCCGGCGAGCTGCTTGTTGATGAAGTCGGTGACCGGGCAAGTCAGGTGGCACGTCACCGGCAGGAAGCCGACGCGGAACTTCTCGTGGTTCCCCGCCGCCGCCGAGGCCGGGTCGGGCCGGAACCGCTTCGCCCAGTCGAGATTCAGGAAGCCGTGCGCGGCCGTGATCGCCACGGTCCAGAGACCCATCCACACACCGACAGTCGGACCGATTCGCAAGGGCCGGGCATGGTAGCGGCGCTGCCGCACGGCGCTACGCACAAAGGCGCACTCGCGCCCTTCACGAGGCGCGCTTCTTGCCCGGCATCGCGACCGCGTCGACGGCGAGCGGTCCGAACTCGAGCTGCGCAGGACCCCAGATCTCCTCGCTCGCGAGCGCCTGCTGCCACGTGACTTCCTTCCCGGAGTACGTCGCCATGCGTCCGAGGACCGCGGTCAGCGTGCTCTCGGCGACCATGGCGCCTTCGTGGAACGGCTTGCCCGCGCGGATCGCCGCGAAGAAGTCGTCGTGCTCGGTCTGGTACGGATCGTTGTTCGGCCCGTCCCACGACCACGCGTTCCTGCCCGTGATGCGCCAGCGCTCCGCGTCGAGGTGTGCTTCGCCGTCGGTGCCGTGGAAGTGCTCGCTGACGTCGGCGAGACAACCGTCGATCTGCCGGCATTCGGAGAACGACCACACACCGCCGGGATACGTGAACTGCACTGCGTGGTGGTCGAAGACGTGGCCGAACTTCGCCTCGGTGCGCACCTGCCTCCCGCCCATGCCGCGCGCCGACAACGGATGACCCTGCAGCGCCCAGTTGACGACGTCGAGGTTGTGCACGTGCTGCTCGACGATGTGGTCGCCCGACAGCCACGTGAAGTAGAGCCAGTTGCGGAGCTGCCACTCCAGATCGGTCCACTCCGGCCGACGCTCCGCGTGCCACAGGCCGCCCTGGTTCCACGAGCAGCGTGCGAACAGGATGCGGCCGAGCGCGCCCGAGTGGATGCGCTTCATCGCCTCGATGTAGCCGTTCTGGTGGTGGCGCTGGAGACCGCTGCAGACGCACAGTCCGGCCTGCTCGCCGGCCTCGGCGGCCGCGAGGACACGCCGGACGCCGGGGCCGTCGACCGCGACCGGCTTCTCGAAGAACACGTGCTTCTTCGCCGCGATCGCCGCTTCGAAGTGCGACGGCCGGAACTGCGGCGGCGTCGCGATGAGCACGACGTCGCAGTCGCTCGCGATCGCACCGCGGAACGCGTCGAAGCCGACGAACCTGCGTTCCTTCGGCACGTCGACCCGCGCCCGCACGCCGTCGTGGCCCGTGAGTTCGGCGAGGCAGCCGTCGATTCGGTCGGCGAACACGTCCGCGACGGCGACGAGCCGCGTGGCTCCCGCCGTACTGAGCGCCTGCACCGCGGCGCCGCTGCCGCGGCCGCCGCAGCCGATCAGGGCGATGCGGAGCTCGTCGCCACGCGGCTCGTGCGCGAGGCGGCCGGCCCGCACGGCGTCGCCGAGGTGCACCGCGGTCGCCGCGGCGGCGGCGCTGCGAAGGAACGATCGGCGCGAGGTCGGCATGGGCGTTCTCCGGTCGGTTCAGGGGTTCTCGAAGCGGGCGCGTTCGTTCGCGGTCGGCTCGCGCAACGGACGCACGACGCGGAACCCGACGTGCTGCGCGTCGGTGAGGTACCACCAGCTCTTCGGGATCTGGGGGTCGCGTTCGTTCCACACCGCCTCGGACGAACGGCGCGCCGCCGAGCGCAGGAGCGGCGCGGGATCGCGCCAGCTGCCGCCGCGCACGACGTGCGGGAACCGCGTCGGGCGACCGCGTTCGTCGCGCGCCGGCTTCTGGTACGGCGAGGACCTCGGCGCGGCGCCGCGCTCGGCGGAGTAGGCATCCGCGAAGTACGCGTCGGCGACCCACTCGGCGACGTTGCCGTGCATGTCGCACAGGCCCCAAGGATTCGGCTTCTTCTGGCCGACCTGGTGGTACGCCGCGATGGGCGGACTGCCTGGTTCGAGCACGCGCGCGCTGTTGTCCGCGAACCACGCGTGGTCACCGAGGCGCGCCGCGTCGTCGCCGAACGAGTACGCGGTCGCGGTCCCGGCGCGGCACGCGTACTCCCACTCCGCCTCCGTCGGCAGCCGGTGGAACTGGCCCGTCTTCGCCGAGAGCCATTTGCAGTACTGCCGTGCCGCGACGTGCGACATGCAGATGGCGGGGAAACCGTCGCGCCCCATCTGGAACGTCATGTCCTGGTACGGCGGCGTCGGGCGCGCGATGCCGTCCGGCACCTTGCTCTGCGGCCGCTCGGTGTCCGTGCTCCAAGCGTCGTACTCGGCCCACGTGACCTCGCACTTGCCCATCCAGAACGGTTCGATCGCGACCTCGACGCACGGCCCTTCGTCGGCGGCGCGCCCGGCTTCGCCTTCGGGGCTGCCCATCACGAACGTGCCGCCGCGGATCGGCACCATGTCGAAGCCGACATCGGTGCCCGGCACGGTCGCGCGGTACGGTTGGAAGTCGGGCGACGGCGCCTTGGGGTCCTGCTTCGGGTCCTGGTCCGACGCCGCGTCGTGACCCGCACTGCACATCGCGAAAGGGACGCTGAGGAGCAGGAACGACGTTCGCACGGCGACCCAGAGTAGCGACGGCGGCGGCGATCGCGAAGGAGCAGCCTCGAGGCGATACAAGGACGCCGTGCCGCCGCCCCCGTCGCTGCCGGATCTCGCTGCGCGCTTCCTGCGCCTCGGCGCCTGTGCGTTCGGCGGACCGGTCGTGCAGATCGCGACGTTGCACGACGAGTTCGTCGTCCGCACGAGTGCGGTGGACGAAGGCCGCTTCCGCCGCGCACTCGCCGTCTACCAGGCGCTGCCGGGTCCCGAAGCGACCGAGATGTGCATCTGGGTCGGCACGGTGCTGCGCGGACGGATCGGCGGCCTCGTGGCCGGACTCGCGTTCGTGCTGCCGGGCCTCGCGCTGATGCTCGTCGCGTGCGCACTGCTCTTCGCCCTCGAACCGTGGCCGCCCGCGGTGCGAGCGGCGTTCCTCGGGATGCAGGCCGCGGTCGTCGCGCTGGTCGTGCGGGCCGCGTGGCGCCTGTTCGCGATCGCGACGAACGGCGATCCGTGGCTGCGCGGGATCGCGATCAGCGCGGCGCTCGGCGCGTGGTTCGAAGTCTCCTTCGCCGCGAGCCTCGTCGGCGGCGGCCTGCTGGCTGCGGCGATGGCCACACGGCGCGACCGCCTGCGACGCGCCGCCACGCTGCTCGTGCCGACGGCCTGGCTGGTGGTCGGCGCGATCTGGCACGGCAGCGCCCCGGTCGCCGATGCCGCGGGAATCGGCGCGGCTCCGCCGAACGGCGA
Source organism: Planctomycetota bacterium (assembly GCA_016794565.1). GTDB lineage: Bacteria > Planctomycetota > UBA1135 > UBA1135 > UBA2386 > JAEUHQ01. The sequence continues at coordinate 6,732 of JAEUHQ010000111.1, forward strand.
ACTCCTGGCAACGGGGCTGCGCGCCGGCCTCCTCACGTTCGGCGGTGCCTACACGGTGATCCCGTTCCTGCAGGCCGACGCCGTCGGCGCCGCGGGCTGGATGACGAACGAACGCTTCCTCGCCGGCCTCGCGATCGGCGGCGTGCTGCCGGCGCCGATGGTGATCGTCGGCACGTGGGTCGGGTGGGCAGGCGGGGGTCTCACCGGCGCGATGCTGCTGACGCTCGGCATCTTCCTGCCGGCGTTCGTGCTGCCGCTCGCGCTGCACGAGCGCCTCGAGCGAGCCGCAGCGAACGTGCGGTGGCATGCGTTCCTCGACGGCGTCACCGCGGCGGTGACGGGCATCGTCGCGGCGGTCGCAGCCCGCCTCGTCGCAGGGCTCGAGTCGCCGTTCGCCGCGGTGCTCGCGATCGGCGCTCTCGCCGCATTGACCATGCTGCGCATGCGGCTCGCCGCGTCCGTCGTCCTGACGTCGGCCGCGCTCGTCGGGATGCTCGCGGGCTGATGTCCGGGATCAGAACGCGAGCAGCCTCGGAGTGTGCGGCATCGCGACAGGAAGCAACGGCGCCACGCCGGCACATGCGTTGCCTTCGGGGTCGGCATGGCCAGCATGCCCGACTTCGACGACGGTGACGACGCGCGGCGCCCGTTCCGTGTCCTGACCTACAGCCACGACTCGTTCGGCCTCGGCCACCTGCGGCGCAGCGTCACGCTCGCGACCGCTCTCGTCTCCCGCGGTCGTCACGTGCACGCGCTCTGCCTCACCGGGTCGCCGGTTCCCGATCTCTTCGCGCTGCCGAAGCAGTGCGACCTCGTGAAGCTGCCGTCGATCGGCAAGGGCACCGGCGGCCAGTACGTCGCGCGCCGTCTGCCGATGTCCGCGAGCGAGATCACGTCGCTGCGCAGCGACATCGTGACGGCGACGGTCCGCTCGTTCCGACCGGATCTGCTGCTCGTCGATCACACGGCGATCGGCCCCGGCGGCGAACTGCTGCCCGTGCTGCGGCGCCTGCGTCACGAGAGCCTGCAGACGCGCGTCGTGCTCGGCATGCGCGACGTGCTGGACACGCCGCTGCGCGCCCGCGCCGAGATCCAGCGCGACGCCACGTTCGAGGTCCTGCGCACCCTGTACGACCACGTGCTCGTCTACGGCGACCGATCGGTCTTCGACCCGGTGCGTGAATACGGCTTCCCCGACGACGTGGCGGCGAAGACGACGTTCACCGGTCCGGTCGTGCCGCCGGAAGCACTGCTCGGCCGCGAACGCCCGGCGCGCGAGGTGCCGCACGTGCTGGTGACGACCGGCGGCGGCGAGGACGGCTACGAACTGCTCCGCGGAGTGGTCGCGGCACTGCGCGGCCCGCTGCGCAGCGACTCGCTGCGCGTGACGATCGTCGCGGGTCCGCTGCTCGCGGAGGACTCGTACGCGGACCTCGCGCGTGCCGTGCAGGGGGATCCGCGCATCCGGCTCGACCGCTGCACGACGGCGATGCAGTCCCTGCTCGACGACGCGGACGTCGTCGTGGGCATGGGCGGCTACAACACCGTCTACGAGTGCCTCGCGCGGGGCCGCACGCTGCTCGTGCTGCCCCGCCGCGCGCCGCGCGAGGAGCAGTGGGAACGCTGCCGCCGCCTCGCCGCCCTCGGCCACCTGCGCCTGCTCGAGCACGGCGAAGTCGCCGACCCGCACGCCACCGCCGCTTCGCTGCGCGACGCGCTGCAGCAGGCGCGCGGCGCGCCCGCGCGGTCGCTCGGCTGCCGCGGCGCCGAAATCGCCGCGCGCACCTGCCTTTCCCAACGCCGTCGACGCTCGGGCGGCAGCGAAGCCGCTCGCACCATCGGTTGAAGGAGTGAGCCGGCCATGCACATCGGCTACGTGCTGAAGAAGTTCCCCCGCGCCTCGGAGACGTTCGTCCTCAACGAGATCCTGGCGCTGCAACGCCTCGGCGTCGACGTCACGGTGTTCTCGCTGAACCGGCCCGACGACGGCGTGTTCCATCGCGGCCTGTCCGAACTGAAGCGGCCCGTCGTCTACCTCTCGCCGCGCAAGCCGGACGCGTGGCTGCAGCTCCTGCAGAAGCAGCGCCGCGAACTGATCGCGCGCGGCCCCGCCCTGCTCGGCGAACTCGACGACCTGCTCGCCGCGGGCCGTCCCGACCTGTGGTCGCTGTTCGGCAACGCGATCGACCTGACCGGCCTCGTGCAGCAGCACGGCGTGCAGCACCTGCACGCGCACTTCGCCACCGTCGCGGCGTACGCCGCACGCGGCGCCCACACGCTGTGCGGCGTGCCGTTCAGCGTCACGTGCCACGCGAAGGACATCTACCGCGAAGGCATCGAGCCGGCCCGGTTCCGCAGCTTGCTGCAGAACACCGCGTTCGTCGTCACGGTCTGCGAGGCGAACCGCCGCTGGATCGAGTCGGGCCTCGGCGCCGACGAACTCGACCTGCGCGTTCTCTACAACGGGGTCGACACTTCGGTCTTCCACCCGGCGCATCGCACGCCGTCGCCGGCGCCGCTGCTCCTCGCGGTCGGGCGCCTCGTCGAGAAGAAGGGATTCCACGTGCTCCTCGACGCGCTGGCGCTGCTCGCACGCGACGGCATCCGGCCCCGCTGCGTCCTCGCCGGCGACGGCGAAGACGGCGCCGCGCTGCGCGAGCAGGCCGCGCGCCTCGATCTGCGCAACGTCGAGTTCGTGGGTCTCTGCACGCACGACGAGGTGCGGTCGTGGATCCAGAAGGCCCACACGATGGTGCTGCCCTGCATCGTCGGCAGCGACGGCAACCGCGACGCGCTGCCGACCGTGCTCCTGGAGGCGCTCGCCAGCGGACTGCCCGTGATCAGCACCGCGATCGGCGGCGTCGAAGAGATCGTCGACGACGGGCGGGCCGGTGTGCTCGTGCCCGCGGGCGAAGCCGCTCCGCTCGCCGAGGCGATCGCCGCGATGCTCGGCGACTCCCAACGCACTCGGGCTCTCGCGATCGCCGGCCGCGAGCGCGCCGAGCGCTTCTTCGACCTCGACTCGAACGTCGCGACCCTGCGCGGCTGGTTCGCGCGCTCCGTCGCCACGGCACCCGGTTCGAAGGCGGTGCTCGCGTGAGCGGCCGGGTCGCCTACGTCTCGGCCGATCCGGGCATCGCGCCCGACGGCACGAAGGGTGCCTCGGTGCACTTCCGGGCCATGGCCGGTGCCCTCGCACGCATCGGTGTCGACCTCGACGTCTTCCTCGTACGACAGGGCGACGTGTCCGCGTTCGCGCCGCACCGCGCCCGCACCGTGCCCGGCCCGCGCGCTTCCGGTCTCGCCGGCGAACTGCTGCAGCTCGCCCACGCCGAGACGCTGCTCGAAGCGCTGCGCGCTGCGGGCCCGCACGCCGCGGTCTACGAACGACTCTCGCTCTTCGGTCTCGGCGCGATGGCACACGCCCTCGCCCTCGGCGTGCCCTTCGTCGTCGAGGTCAACGCACCGCTGTGGCGCGAAGCGGCCGCGTTCCGCGACCTCGCCCTGCCGAACGCGGCGCGCGGCGTGTGCCTCGACGTTCTTCGCGCCGCCGACCGCGTGTTCGCGGTCTCACGCGTGCTCGCGGACGAGCTGGTCCGCGAAGGCGTGGCCGGCACGCGCATCGAAGTGCTCGGCAACGGCGCCGACGTCGCGACGTTCCGCGGCGCTCGCGCGGCCCAGAAGCCGCCCGCGCTGCGCGGCCGGCCGACGCTCCTGTTCACCGGTTCGCTGAAGCCGTGGCACGGGATCGAGTTCCTGCTCCGCGCCTTCGCCGCGCTGCGCGCCCAGCGTCCGTGCGGCCTGTGGATCGTCGGGGACGGCCCCGAGAGTTCCGCCATCGGCGTCGCGCGGCGCGCGTTCCCCGGCGACGTCGTGCACGACGGCGCCGTGCCCCACGACCGCATTCCCGAGATCCTGCAGGCGGCCGACGTCGTCGTCGCTCCGTACTCGGCGACGGCGCCGGACTACTTCTCGCCGCTCAAGGTCGTCGAGGCGCTCGCCGCCGGCCGGCCGCTGCTCGCGAGCCGCGTGCCCTGCGTCGTCGAGACGCTCGCCGGTCACTCCCCGATGGGTCTGTTCGCGCCGGACGACGTCGCCGACTTCGTGACCACCGCGATCGGCGTACTCGATGCCGGACCGCGGGCCGGCAGCGCGGGCATCGTTCCGTCGCTCGTCGACGAACTCGACTGGACCACCAAGGCGCGCCACGTCGCCGCTGCTCTCGGAGTCGCGGAGGCCGCTCGTGCCTGAGCCGCGGACCTCCCGCGTGCGCGAAGCGGTGCGCGTGTGGACGCGCCTCGCTCCGTATCTCGCGCCGCACCGCGGCAGGCTCGCGGGCGCCGCCGCGTTCACGTTCGTCGCCGTCGGCGCCGAACTGCTGAAGCCGTGGCCGATCAAGGTCGTGATCGACCAGGTCCTGCTCGGCCAGGAATGGTCGATGCTGCCGACGAGCCTGCGCGACGTCGACGTCCTGACGACGACCGCGGTCGCCGCGACCGTTCTCCTCGCCGTGCTCGGTGGTGTGGCCGGGGCCGGCGCTTCGTTGTGGCTGGCAGACGCGGGGCAGCGCGCCGTGAGCAAGGCACGCCGCGACGCCCTCGGTGCCGTGCTGCGACAGTCCCTGACCTTCCAGGAACGCCACCGGGCGGGCGATCTTCTCGTGCGCCTCACCGGCGACGCCGCCAGCCTGCGCACGCTGCTGATCGACGGCATGTTCGCGCTCGGCCGCGAGGCCCTGCTCGTGTGCGGCACACTCGTCGTCATGCTGCTGCTCGACTGGCGGCTGTCGATCGCGGCCGTGCTCGTGCTGCCGGTGATCGGCCTGCTGATGGCCCTGTTCGCGGTGCGGCTGCGCGCCGCCGCGCGCAAACAGCGCAGGAAGGAAGGGCAGCTCGCCGCCGCCGCGCACGAGACCCTCGCCGCGATCCCGCTCATCCAGGCGTACGGTCTCGAGGACGTCGCCGGCCGCGCGTTCACGAAGCAGAGCCGGCGCAGCGCGCGCGCGGGACTGCAGGCGACCCGTCTCGAAGGCCGCCTCGGCATCGCGGCCGACGTCGCCCTCGCCCTCGGAACGGCGTTCGTGCTGATGCTCGGCATCGGCCGCGTGCGCGACGGCGCCCTCTCGCCCGGCGAACTGCTGGTCCTGCTCGCGTACGTGCGGTCGTTCTACCGCCCGATCCGCAAGGGACTCGGCCGCAGCGCGGCGATGGTGAAGGCCGCCGCCGCCGGCGAACGGGTGCTCGACCTGCTCGACGCCGACGAAGCGCTGCCGGTCCCCGCGCGTCCGGAGCGACTCGATCGTGCGCGCGGCCAGGTCGCGTTCCGCGACGTGCACTTCGGTCACGGCGAGGGCCGCCAGGTGCTGCGCGGTGTGGACCTCGTGATCGCCGCGGGCGAGCACGTCGCGATCGAAGGCCCGAACGGCGCCGGCAAGTCGACGCTCGCGTCGCTGCTGCCGCGCCTCCGCGACCCGGATCGCGGCACGGTGGAATTCGACGGCATCGACGTCCGCCGCGTCGACCCGGCCGACCTGCGTTCGCACGTCGCGATGGTGTTCCAGGAGACCGTGCTGTTCGAGGGCACGCTCCGCGAGAACGTGCTGCTCGGCCGCCCCGACGCGAGCGACGACGACGTCGTGCGCGCCGCCACGACGGCGGGAGTCGTCGAGTTCGCCGCGCGCCTCCCTCTGGGCCTCGACACGCCGATCGGCGAGCGCGGCACCGAGTTGTCCGGCGGCGAACGCCAACGCCTCGCCATCGCGCGCGCGTTGCTGCGCGACCCGGCCGTCTACGTCTTCGACGAACCGACGACAGGCCTCGATGCCGCGGCGGAGACACGCCTCGTCGACCACGTGCTGCCGGGCCTGCGCGGCCGCACCGTGCTGCTGATCACGCACGACCGGCGGCTCGCGCGCACCGCTTCCCGCGTCGTTCGTGTCGAGGACGGCCGCGTCGCGGCGACGGAAGCGGCGATTGCCGTCGGAGGCTCGACGTGACCCCATCGCGCCTCTGCCCGCCGCCGTCCAGCGCGACCGATGGCGCCTTCCTGCGCGCGATCCGTGCCGACCGCATGTCGCCCCTGGTGCAGCGACACCTGGCCACCACCGGGATCGTTCGCGAGCTGGTCGCCGACTACGTGCGCTGGAAGGACCAGGACGGCTCGCTCGTCGGGTACCGCGCCCAGGTCGAACACGCCGGCAGCGTCGTCTCGACGTACGTGACGGTCCGCACCGCGCCGCTGCCGCGGCTCGCCGACGAAGCGGAGCGCCTGCACCACCGCGCCGAAGAGGACCACGCCGGGCTGCGTGCGTTCGCGTTCGTGCCGGCGGAGAACGTGCTGCTGCTCGCTTTCCCGATCGACCGGGCGATGCACGACCTGCGCCGCCTCGTGCGCCCGTCGAAGGTGCGCACGCTCGTCGCCCAGTGCTGCCCTTCGCTCGTGCCGGCGGACCACCGCTTCAGCAAGAGCCGCAGCAGCGTGCAGCTCGCGAGCTACCGCCCCGAACGCCGCGCCGTGCTGCACTGGCGCATCGGAGTCGTCGGCCCGGACGGCCGCGCGGGCGCCCAGCCGTCGTTGTGGATCCGTTGCCACGCCGAGGGCCAGGCGCAACGAACGCGGACCGCCACGGACGCAGCACTCGCCGCCGGCCTGCGCGTTCCGCCGACCCTCGGTGCCGCGCACGACCGCCTCAGGTTCGAGGGGCACGTCGAAGGGCGCCCGTGGTCGCCGGCGCCCGACGCGCTGCACGACACCGAGGCCGCGGCGGAGGCCGTCGCGAAACTGCACGCGGTGCCGCCGCCGCGCACGTTGCCGACCCACCACGCACTCGCGGAACTCGACCTGGTGCTCGCCGCCGTCGAAGACCTGGTGCGCCTCGATCCGCGCCTCGGCTCGCTCGGTCGCCAGCTCGCCGATCGCCTCGCGCACGACGTGCCTCCCGCCGCGCCCGCGGTGTTCGCGCACGGCGACCTGCATCCGGGCCAGGTCCTGCTCGCCGAACAAGGCGCCGGCCTCGTCGACTTCGACCGCGCCTGCAGCGCACCGGCCGCCCACGACCTGGCGACGCTGATCGCGCAGTGCGCCGATCGGGACCGCGTGTTCGGCATGGCCAGTGGCCGCGCGTTCGTGTCCGCCTACGGCCGCCGCGCGGCGTTGCCCGCGCCGGCGACCCTCGCCTGGTGGACCGCGTGCGCCCTCGTCCGCAACGCGACGCGCCCGTTCCGCCGCCTGCATCCCGAGTGGCGCACGCTCGCCGCGTCGCTGCTCCAGCTCGCCGAGCGCACCGTCCTGGGTGCGGACCCGGAGGTCGCATGGTCCTGACCACGAGTCTGCGCGCGCGCGCCGAGCGCCTCCTCGCGGACATGCCGTCGGCGGAGCCGGGCGACGAGGTCATCCTGCGCCCCGTCGCCTGTGGCGTGGAGGCCACGCTGCGGCGCGACGGTGCAGCGCCGCGTGTGTTCGCGGCGACCGACGAGGGCGCGCTCGAACGCCACCCGGCCGACGACACCGGCCTGCCCGGGGCCTCGCTGCTCACGAACGCCGCGGCGCTGCGCGCCCTGCTCGAGCCGACGATCGGCGCGATCACCGCCACGAGGCTCGTGGCCTGGCGCCCGAGTCGTCGCGCCGTGGTGCGGATCGACACGGCGGCCGGACACACGCACTGGCTGAAGCTGCTCGACGAACGCGGCCACCGCCGAAGCAAGCGCACGTTCGCCGCCCTCGGGCGCGTGCTCTCGCCGATGCGGCTCGCGGTGCCGAAGCACTGCTTCGACGACCACTGCGCGCACCTCGCCGCGAACGCCCCCGGGACCTCGCTGCGCGCCATGCTCGCTGCGGGCGAAGCGCCGATCACGGCGATCGCGCGCGGTGCGGCGGCGCTCGCCTACACCGAGGTCGGCGACACGCTGCCCACGATCGACTTCGCGCGCGCGCGTGCGCAGGCCGTCGACCTGCTGACGAAGGCGTCGGCGATGCGCTCCGACCTCGCCGAGCTCGGCGCCGCGATCGGCCGTCTGCCCGAGCCGGAACCGCCAGCGCGCCGCGGGTTCGTGCACGGCGATCTGCACGACAAGCAGATGTTCGTCGCGAACGGCGAGACCTGCGTCATCGACCTCGAAGGCGCCGGGGTTGGGGACTCGCGCTTCGACGTCGCGAACCTCGCGGAGCACGTGCGCCTGCGCGAGCTGCAGCGACGCGACACCGATTCCGGCCTCGGCGACGTCGTCGTCGCCCGCTGCGGCCTGTTGCCCGACGCCGCCGCGACCCGCCTGTTCCGCGCGGTCGTGCGCGCCCGCCTCTGTGGTGTCTACGCGCTGCGCCCGCGCTGGGCCGCGCTCGTCGATCGCCTCTGCACCGAGACCCGCACCCTGATGGAGCCCTTCGCGTGATCCGCCGCCGCCCGTTCTTCCTGCTCGTGGCCACGGCGCTCGCCGGCTGTGTGGCGCCCCCGGACGACGTGCTCGCCGACCTGCGACCTGGCCGCTTCGTCGAGGCCAAGGGCACGTACGTCGGGGGAATCGCGACTGTCACGGAGATCGACGAACTGCCGCGCACCGCCGACGACAAGGCCGACAAGGTCGAAATCGTCGCGCCCGTGACCGCCGCGAACGATCACTCGCTCCAGGTTCTCGGCCGCGACCTCGCGATCGACGCGGAGACCTCGTTCGAGGATCGCGACAAGGCCGAGCGGGCGCCGTTCGTACCCGCACCGGGCGAGTGGGTCCGAGTCAAGATTCGCACGAAGGGCGAATCGAAGCGTGCGCGCACGGTGCGCGAATCGGCACCGCGCGAACAGTTCAAGGTCTCCGGCGAAGTCCGTCGCGTCGACGAGGAACGCCGCGAACTCGACGTCGCCGGCTTCGTGCTGCCGCTCGCGCAGGACGTGGACACCACGCTGCTCGGCGGACGCGATCCGCACGATCCGTTGTCGCTGTTCCTCGCCGACGACCAGAAGTCGGTGCCGCTGTCGCTGCACCTCTCCGACTCCGTGCTGATGGGCGGACAGTTCTCCGCCGGTATCGAGTGGAACGACGAATTCGACCTCGACGACACCCGCGACCGCGACCGCACCAAGCCCGAGGCGCGCGCGAAGGCCGACGTGCTGTGGCTGCTCGGCGACGCCGGCAGCTACGTCTTCGCCGAAGCCGCGATCGGGCGCAGCGACACGATCCGCCAGAACGGCGACGACACCCGCGACGAGACCGCCGAGATCACGCGAGCCTTCGTCTCGCTGCGCGCGACCGACTCGTTGCAGGTGATCGCCGGGCGCCAGGACTTCGACGAGGAGCGCGAATGGCTCTACGACGAGGTGCTCGACGGTGTGCGTGGCGTGCTGAACGTGGGTCCGTTCGAAGTCGAACTCGGCGCCGCGATCGGCCGCGACTTCGCCGCCGCAGTCAACTCGACGGAGGACACCGGATTGCTGGTCGGCCAGGTGCGCTGGCAGCTCGACGCGGATCACGAACTCGGCGCGTACGTGCTGAAGCGTACGGACACGACCACCGCCGACTTCGAGCCGCTGCTCTACGGCTTCCGTTCGTTCTCGCGCCCGCGCTACGGCTTCGGCCACTGGGTCGAGATCGGCGGCGCCGCCGGCAGCGCGAACGGCCGCGACGTGCGCGGCCACGCGTTCGACGTGGGTGCGACGTGGACGTTCGACGCCCCGCTGCGGCCGACGATCGGCGCCGGCATCGCGTTCGCGAGCGGCCGCGCCGACACCGACCCGAGGACGGGCTACCGCCAGTCAGGCCTGCAGGACGACAACGCCAAGCTCGGCGGCGTCACGAGCGTGCGCTACTACGGCGAACTGCTCGACCCCGAGCTCGCCAACCTGAGCGTGACCACGCTGTGCGCCGCGATCCGGCCGCTGCGGTCCGCCTCGGTGTCGATCCTGTACCACGGCTACCGCCAGGACGTCGCCTCCGCCGTGCTGGTCGACACCTCGCTGCGCACGTCGCCGAACGGCGCTTCGCGCGACCTCGGCCACGAGTTCGACCTCGTCGTCGCCTACCGCTTCGAACGCTCGCTGACCGTGGAACTGACCGCGGCGCGCTTCGAGCCCGGTTCCGCGTTCGCCGGCGACACCGCCGCGAACCTGCTCGCCTTCACCGTCCGCACCTCCTTCTGACCATGATCCGACTCCGACCCTCGACGTTCGTCCTCCTTCTCGCGGCAGCCTGCGGCGGCGGTGGTGGCGGCGGCTCCGGCGTGAACGCGCCGGGCCCCGTGCAACCGCCTCCACCGGTGGCGACCGTTCCGTCGGCACAGCAGAGCGGCATCGTCGGCGCCGCCGGCGGTGCCGGCACCGTGCGAATCGACTGCGCGCTGCCTGGCATCGGGTTCGAAGCCGCGCTCTTCCACGGCGCGAGCGCGAGCACCGTGTACTCCGGAGCACCGAGCCACGCACCGCTCTCGGCGTCGCCGGTGCTCGTGACGGGTCTCGCCGACGGGACCGACCGCTTCTTCGGACTCGCGATCCGCGCGACGGGTGCGACCGGCTGGACACCCGTCGGCTCGGTGGTGCGCACGCGCCCGGGCGCGCCGTTGTTCGTCGATGCGAGCGCGAACCCGGCCGTCGCCGACGGCCAGACCCCGGCCACTGCGTTCCCGAACCTGCAGGACGCGCTGCTGGTCGCCGGATCGCAGAACGGACGGAACGTGTGGATCCGCGCCGGCGACTACGCCGCGGGACCGTACGCGCTCGGGCCGAACGTGCACGCCGCCGGCGGCTTCGATGCGACGTTCTCGCTCGCGGCGCGCAGCGCGACGGGAAACGCCACACGGCTCGTCGCCACGGCGACGCAGGAGATCGTCTACGTGCAGTGCGGCGGCGCCGACGGCTCGCTCGACGGCCTCACGATCGACGGCAACGGCGCCGCCCTGAAGGGCATCGACGTCGTCGACAGCGACGTCGAGTTGCGCGCCCTCTCGATCCGCCGCTGCACCGACCGAGGCGTGAAGTGCGTGGTCACTGCGCCCACGCCGAATCGCTCGCTGCAGATCGTGGCCTGCACGATCCAGGAGAACGGCAGCGACGGCCTGTCGGCCGCGGGTCCGATCGACGTCCGGATCGACCTGAGCCAGCTCGACGCGAACGGCCAGGAGGGCGCGGATCTCGACGATCTGCGGGCACCCGACAACGGCTCGGTGTCGCTGCGCGTGACGGGCTCCCGCTTCTTCGGCAACGTGTTCGAAGGACTCGATGTCGACCTCGCGGCGGCGCCGCTCTCGACGGGCACCGGCACGTTCGACGTGCTCGTCGAGAACTGCCGCTTCGAACAGAACGGGCTCGACGGCGTGCTGATCGACCAGGAGCACGAGTTCTTCCCCGGCTTCCACGCCACGATCACGATCCGCGGCTGCATCGCGCGAGCGAACCGCGGGGCCGGAGTGCACGTCGACGCCGACGCGGCGGCGACCTACCGGCTCGAGCAGCTGCGCTGCACCGCCAACGCCGGCGACGGACTGCTGGTGACCGCCGAGACGCACGCCGGCGAGGTGTTCGTCCACTCGTGCTGGTTCGCGGCGAACCTCGGCGCGGGCGCCCGTCTCGCATCCGGCAACAAGACGATCGTCGCGTCGCACTGCGCGTTCGCAGGCAACCGCGGCGGCGGACTGCGCAGCGACTCGGTGCCGTGCGCCGCGGCCGCGTCGGTCTTCCTGCGGCAGACGGCCGCGCTCACGAACGCGACCGGCGCGAACAACGTCGTCACGGACGACAGCGCCGCGCTCTTCGTCGCGGCGCCAACCGCGTTCGCCGCGGTCACGACCGCCACGGGCGGCACCCTCGTCGTCGACGACGCGTCGGGCTTCGCGGCCGGCACTTCGGTGCAGGCGGGCGACGACGGTGTGCGTCTCGTCATCGCACAGCAGACTGGCACGACGCTCGTTCTGGACGCCGCGCCGGCACGATTCGTCGCGCCGGGCGCCCTCACGGCCCACGACGGTGCGTCCGTCGCCGACGACCTGCGGCTCGCGGCGGGTTCGCCGGCCGCGACCGCCGGGCTCGCGGCCCCGGGAGACCCGGTGCCCGACGCGGGGCCGCACGGCGCCGCCGGTGGCGGCGAGCCCGGTCACGTCGATCCGGTCGCGGCCCCCGCGCTGCATGCGCTGCGCTTCGCCCCCGCGATCCCGACCGGACTCACGGCCAGCGCGTCGCTCGTGATCACCTTCGATCGCATCCTCGACGTCGCGTCGGTGACCGCCGATCGCGTGCGCGTGCTGCGCAACGGCACCGCCGTAGCGTTCTCGCTGGCGGTGTCGGGCGCGACCCTGACCCTCACGCCGACTTCGCCCGGTTGGAGCGGCCCGCTCGTGCTGCAGCTGCTGCCGGGCCTGCGCGGCGCCGACGGCGCCCCGCTCGCGGCCGCCGTCTTCACTCCGCTCCGCCTCCTGTGACCCACCACCCATCCCCATGAACACGCTCCTTCTCCGCTCGTTCGCCGCTGTCGTCACCGCGGCCCTCTCCGGCGCGCTCGGCGCGCAGTCGCTGACCGGCCGTGTCGTCGATCCGAACGGCCTGCCGATCGCCGGCATCGAAGTCGATCCGGGCAGCGGCAGCCCGACCGCCATCACGAACGCTGCCGGTGTGTTCACCATCTCGCCGCTGCCGGCCGACTCGTACGACGTCGAATACCTGCCCGCGATCGCTGCACCGTGGGCCGCACGCATGATCGTCACGAACGTGGTCGGGGCCACGAACGTCGGCGACGTGGTCCTGCAGCCCGGGTTCGCGCTCAGCGGCATCGCGCAGAACGGCGCCGGCGCACCGCTCACGAGCTGCAACATCAACGTCTACTCGCAGTCGGGCGAGAAGCTCTTCACGCCCCACGACGGGAGCGACCTGGCGGGACACTTCTCGGTGACCGTGCCCGCGGGCACGTGGGACCTTCGAGTGCAGCCACCGCTCGCGACCACGTTGCTGGCGCGACAAATGGAGGACGTCGTCGTCGCCGGCGCGGTGAACGTCGGCGTCGTCGTCCTGCCCGCCGGACACGCCGTCTCGGGCACGGTCGTCGACCAGACCTCCCTCGTTCCTGTCGGCAACACGCGGCTCAGGGTCACCGACTCCGTCACGGGCGAGCGCCTGCTGATCACGAACGACACCGCGAACACTTTCGGCGCGTTCTCGGTGCTCGTGCCGGTCGGCATGTGGGACGTCGACTTCGAGCCGCCGGCGGGCAACACCCATGTCGGGCGCCGCAAGTACGGCGTCGTGGTGGGCGGCCCGCTGACGCTCGGCCAGGTGAAGGTGAAGAACGGCGCGCTCGTGTCGGGTGTCGTCAACGGACCGACCGGCCCCGTCGCCGGCGCGGACATCGACATCCTCGACTCCAATGGTTCGAAGCTGTTCTCGCCGCGCGACATCACGGACGCCGCGGGTGCGTTCTCGATCGCGGTGCCGACGGGCAGCGGCTACCGCATCCGGGTCGAGCCGCCGACGAGCGCGAAGCTCGTCGGCAAGCTGACCGCGCCGGTGTCGGTGAGCGGCGCGACGTCGCTGGGCACGATCGCACTGGCCTTCGGCGCGCCGGTCCGTGGTGTCGTCACGGGTGCTGGCCCCGAGGCGAACGCGGAGGTCCTGTTCTTCGACGCCATCGGGGGCGAGGTGATCGCGGTCGGCAACCACACCGACGCGCGGGGAGTGTGCAACACGTTCCTGCCCGTCGGCGCGCACGACATCGACGTCCGCCCCGAGGAGGGTTCGTACTTCATGCGCACGCGCGGCCAGATCCGGATCGTCGATCTGCGCAAACGCGTGGTGCGATTCCAGCCGAAGCCGAAGACGCTGCGCTGCACCCTCACGGCGTTCGGCACGCCAACAGTCGCCCCCGGTGGCACGCTGCTGGCCGACATCCTGATCGACAACCGCACGGCCACACCGCTCCCCGTGCTGATGGACCTCGTGGTCACGACGCCGTCGGGCCCCGAGATCCCGATGCTCACGGGCGTGCCTCTCACGACGCCCACGGTGCCGCTCTCCCTCGTCGGCACACCGATCGTGGTGCCGCCCGTGCCGACGGCCGACCTCGGCAAGCTGGTGCGTCTGGTCGTGCGCTTCCGCGATCCGTCGACCCAGGAAGTGCTCGACTCGGCGACGACCGCCTTCGTCGTCGAGTGATCGGGCGACGGCCGTCCTCGCCTCCCGGCGCCCGTCAGCTGCGGGCAGCGAGGTACTGCGGCGGCCACGCGTGGGTCGCGACCTGGCGCGCGTTCGCCTCGCGCAGCACCATGTAGGGGTCGGCCAGGAACGCCCTCGCGATCGCGCACAGATCCGCTCGGCCGGCGCCGACGATCGTGTGCGCATGGTCGACGCCCTGGATGCCGCCGACCGCCATCACGGGGATCCCGGCGTCGATGCGGATGCGCTCCGCGAACGGCACCTGGTACATGCGCCCGTACTGCGGCTTCGACTCCGGCACGTTGCCGGCCGACGACACGTCGATCACGTCGCAGCCGCGCACCTTCAGCCAGCGCGCGACGCGCACCGCTTCGTCGAGCGTGAAGCCGCGACCCTCGTCGTCGAACCAGTCCGTCGTCGACATGCGCACGAAGATCGGCTTGTCCGCCGGCCATGCCGCGCGCACGGCGTCGAACACCTGCAGTGGATAGCGGGCGCGGTTCTCGAGCGTGCCTCCGAACTCGTCGGTGCGTCGGTTCGACAACGGCGACAAGAAGCTCGACAGCAGATATCCGTGCGCCATGTGCAGTTCGATCACGTCGAAACCGGCGCGTTCGCACAGCTGTGCGGAGCGAACGAACTCCGCGGAGACCCGCGACAGATCGGCCGCGTCCATCGCCTTCGGCACCGGCCAGTCGGAACGGAACGGATCCGCCGACGGCCCGAGTGTGCGCCAGCCGCCCTTCGTGAGCGGCGCATCACCCTCCCACGGACGACTGCACGAGCCCTTGCGACCAGCGTGCGCGACCTGCATGCCGATCTTCGCAGCCGAGTGACGATGCACGAACTCGACCACACGACGCCATGCGGCCATCTGCTGCTCGTTCCACATCCCGGCACAGCCGGGCGTGATGCGGCCCTCCGCCGACACGTTCGTCATCTCGGTGAACACGAGCCCGGCGCCGCCGACGGCGCGGCTGCCGAGGTGCACCAGGTGCCAGTCGTCCGGCACGCCGTCCGTCGCCGAGTACTGGCACATCGGCGAGACGACCACACGATTCGGCAGGCGCATGCCACGCACGACGAACGGCGTGAACGCGGGCGGCGGCGTGTGCTCCCCGACGGGCGATCCCTCCTCGCGCGCCACGGCCTGGTCGACACGCTCGACGAGCGCCGGGTCGCGGCGGCGCAGGTTGTCGTACGTGATGCGCCGGCTGCGCGTCATCAGGTTGAACACGAAGCGCTCCGGGCCCTGCGTCTGGTAGCGCTCGCTGTTCTCGAACCACTCGAGGCTCGTCTGCGCCGCGCGCTGCACCTTCAAGACGTCGAGCCGCCGCGCCTCTTCGTACGCGAGCAGCGCCGCCGGCACGGAATCGGGGTGCGCGACCACCGCGTCGGCGAGCGCGATCGCGTCCTCCATCGCGAGCTTCGTGCCCGAACCGATCGAGAAGTGCGCAGTGTGCGCAGCGTCGCCCATGAGCACGACGTTCTGATGGCGCCACGACCCGCAGCGGATCGTCGGGAACGTGCGCCAGATCGAACGGTTGGTCAGCAACTTCTCGCCGCGCAGGTGCTCGGCGAACAGCCTCTCGCAGAACGCGGCGGACTGCGCCTCGTCGAACTTGTCGAGCCCGGCGCGCTGCCACGTCTCCTCGCGGCACTCGACGATCCACGTGCCGCGGCCCTTCTCGAACGGGTACGCGTGCACCTGGAAGAGGCCCCACTCCGTCGGCTGGAAGACGAACGTGAACGCCGTCATCTCCTTCGTCGTGCCGAACCACGCGAACTTGCACTTGCGCCAGTCGAGGTGCGGCTTGAACGACGAGGCGAAGCGTTCGCGCACCTTGCTGTTCACGCCGTCCGCCGCCACGACGAGATCGTGCGACGCGACGACACGGTCGATGTCGGCGACCGCCTTGTTGAAGTGCAGGCGCACCCCGAACTCACGGCAGCGTTCGTGCAGGATCTGCAGCAGACGCACGCGCGCGAGCCCGCAGAAACCGTGGCCGGTGCTGGTCACCTTGGTGCCGCGGTAGAAGGTGTCGATGTCGGTCCAGTACGCGAAGTTCTCGCGGATGCGGGCGTAGCTCTCCGGATCCGCCGTCTCGAAGTTGCCGAGTGTCTCGTCCGAGAACACGACGCCCCAGCCGAACGTGTCGGTCGGCTGGTTCTGCTCGAACACGTCGATCTCGACCGACGGCAAGCGCTTCTTCAAGAGGAGCGCGAAGTAGAGGGACGCCGGTCCACCGCCGATGCACGCGATCTTCATGCGGCGCGGATTCTAGGCAGGTGCCCGCGGAATCGCCGCTACGCAGAACGTCCTGATCGCGCCGCGAGCCGCGCGATCAGGAGGCGCAGCGGGATCCAGAAGACGGCGATCAGGGCGCCCAACGTGGAGCGGTACATCGCAGCGGCGAAGCGGGCGAACTGGAGCGCGTCGGTGCGTGCGGCCCTTCGCAGCAGGTGCGGCCCCCAGCGCCACGGCTGCCACCACGCC
>JAEUHQ010000121.1 GCA_016794565.1 Planctomycetota bacterium
TCGGCGACCAACGAACTGTTCGAGGTCGGCTTCGGCGGCATGATCACCATCCCCGCCGCGTTCGTCTTCCTCGGCGCGTCCGGGACCATCGCCGCGGTGCAGACCGGCACGTTCGGCCTCGGCTTCAAGACCCTGCCGGTGGTGTTCGCGCAGATGCCAGCCGGGACGATCATCGGCGGCTTCTGGTTCTTCATGCTGTTCCTCGCGGCGATCACCAGTTCGCTGTCGATGCTGCAGCCGACGCTCGCCTTCTTCGAGGAGGCGCTCGGTGTCACGCGCAAGAAGGCGACCACGCTGCTGGTCGTCATCTCGCTGCTCGGCTCGCTGTTCGTGCTCTACTACAGCAAGGGGCTGACTGCGCTCAGCGTGCTCGACGACTGGGTCGGCACGCTCGGCATCTTCGTGCTGGCGATGGTGCAGATCATCTGCTTCGGCTGGGTGTTCGGCATCGATCGCGGCTGGAAGGAGATGCACGAGGGCGCGCAGATCCGGTTGTGGAGCGGGTTCAAGTTCGTGATCCGCTACCTGACGCCGCTGTTCCTGGTCGTGGTCTTCGTCGCGTTCTGCATCAACAACCTCGGCGGCTGGATCGACGCCGTCGCGCAGGACGGCGTGAAGCAGATGTCCGTCGGCGTGATCGGGGCGACGATCCTGCTGCTGGTGGTCATCACACGGATCGGCGAGAAGCGCTGGCGCGCGATGGGCCTCGACCTCGACGGTCGGCTGCCGCCGCCGGACGAGAAGCAGGCAGATGGAAAAGGAGGTGCCCGATGACGACCGCAGGTTTCCTCTCGATGGTCGCGAGCCTCGTGTTCGTGGTCACGCTGTGCACTTGGTGCTACTACCGGGTGCTCACCGCTCCGAGCCCACCGGCCGAGCCATTCGACGAGTTCCACAGCGCCTGAAGGTCTCGGCGGCGCGGGGCGTCGCCTCAGCGTGCGCGCTCCACTTCGCGCCGGATGGCGCGGGCGCCGAAGAACGCCTGGGCCGTCGCACAGACGACGACCGCCGCAACGAGGAGCCACGACGGCCACGACGGGAGCGTCCGCCATTCGCCCGACGCGACGCGGGCACCGCCGTACACGATCCACGCGAACAGCGCCTGCAGCGCGATCGCGAGCACGATGAGCCACTGCACCGGCCCGGCGACCGCGCGGACACGCGCGTCTTCCGGCAACGCGGCGAACGCCTTCTTGTTCGGCACGTTGAGCCACGGCGAGTTGGAACGCGCCATCGCGACGATCCAAGCCGGCAAACCCAGCCCGAGCAGCGCCGCGATCACGGTGCCGAGGCCCGGTAGCGCGAACCACGCGAGCGCGGACTTCGCCGCCCACCCGTCGGGGTTGCCGCGCGCGTCGAAGTGGACGGGGAAGCGCGGCGGCAGATCGGGCCACGACCACCCGGCGAGTGCCCAGGTCGCGGCGACCGCGAGCGCCAGGAGGACGCGCGGCATCGTCACTTCGTCGCCGCCCACGGCGCCAGCGCGGCCAGGGCTGCGGGGGACAATGTCACCTGCACGTCGGTCGCGGTCGGGGACACCGTGCAGTGCGCCAACACTCCTTCGATCTCCGCCCCCGAATCGTCCCGCACGAAGTACACGACGGCATCGACGGCCTGGCACACGCTCACCCGCAGCGTCGCCTTCGCCGAGTCCCACTCCGACTCGACGATCGAACTCGCGTCCTCGGGCAGCCCGCGCGCGGACGACCAACCGGGCGCCGGGGTCACGTCGGCGGAGATCGGCGAACCAGCGGCGAGCCGCGGCATGTTCACGATGCGGATCGTCGCCTTCGCCGGCGGTCGGAGGGTGACGTTCAGCACGCCCATGACGCCGCTGCAGCGCGCGACACCGTGCTCACGGAAGTCGACGAACAGGTCGGACGGCACCTTGGGCAGAAGGCAGTGGCCGACACCGTTCTCGACACTCGCACATCCCTCCCACTCGCCTGCGAGTTCGTGGCGGCGCGACACGTACCCCTGCGCCCTCAACATAGACCCGTCCGGCGTGAAGGCCTTCACGGTCAGCAACTGCACGGCGTCGCGCAGATCCCAGGGCAACACACGCGCATCCGGTTCGCCGAGACCGATCCGCACGTCGTCGAGCGCCCCGAGGTTGACGCTCTCGTCGCCGGGCTCGATGGCGACGCGGTACACGCCGGGCCGGTAGGAGTACGACTCGTACACCCACTCGTGGCCGACGAGGTGACAGTGGACCAGTTCGCCGCCCTCGGCGCCGCCCTCATCGGTCGCTTCGGCGATCCGCAGGTCGAACTTGGCCCGGTCGGTGTACCACGCGATGGCTGGGTCGACGGCGAGACGTACGAGGAAGTGCGCGCCCGGCGCCAGTTCGAGCGTGAGTTGCTGCCCCTCCACGAACTCGATCGGGTCCACGGGAATGCACCCCGGCGCGCGGACCACGAGGCGCAATCGGCACGAGGGACCCGGACGCACGCGGTACACCGCGAACGCATCGTCCAGGATCACCGTGCGGAACGAGTTCGTGCCGCGCCAGCCGTTGTCGTCACTCTCCTGCACGAAGAGCGCGAGACCGGGCGAC
>JAEUHQ010000138.1 GCA_016794565.1 Planctomycetota bacterium
GCCGCCGCGGCTCGGCATACTCCTCCGCCCGAAGCGCGAGCCCTCCATGTCCGAGCAGAAGCAGACGTACGACCCCGCGGCGATCGAACCGAAGTGGCAGCGGTTCTGGAGCGAGCGGAAGGTCTTCCAGGCGAAGAACCCCGGCGACCCCGGCTTCGACGAGAAGCAGCCGAAGTTCTACGCGCTCGACATGTTCCCCTACCCGTCGGCGGCCGGCCTGCACGTCGGCCATCCGGAGGGCTACACCGCGACCGACATCGTGTCGCGCTGGAAGCGGGCCAAGGGCTTCAACGTGCTGCACCCGATGGGGTGGGACGCGTTCGGGCTGCCCGCGGAGCAATGGGCGATCAAGACGAACGCGCACCCGGCGCAGACGACCGCCGACAGCATCACGACCTTCAAGCGCCAGCTGATGCGGCTCGGGTTCTCGTACGACTGGGACCGCGAGATCAGCACCGCCGATCCGAAGTTCTTCCGGTGGACGCAGTGGATCTGGAAGAAGCTGTACGAGCGCGGCCTCGCCTACGAGTCGAACGCGCCGGTGTGGTGGTGCGAAGCGCTCGGCACCGTGCTGAGCAACGACGAGGTGATCAACGGCCGCAGCGAACGCGGCGACCATCCGTGCGAACGCCGTCCGCTGCGCCAGTGGGTGCTGAAGATCACCGAGTACGCCGAGCGTCTGCTCGCCGACGTCGATCGCGTCGACTGGTCCGAGTCGCTGAAGACGATGCAGCGCGAGTGGATCGGCAAGAGCGAGGGCGCCGAGGTCGACTTCGAAGTGCACGGCCACGCCGGCACGAAGGTGCGTGTGTTCACGACGCGGCCCGACACGCTCTTCGGCGCGTCGTTCATGGTGTTGTCGCCCGAGCATCCGCTCGTGGCGAAGATCACGACGCCTGCACAGCGCGCGGCGGTCGACGCCTACGTGAAGGCCGCGTCGAGCAAGAGCGAACTCGAACGCACGGAGCTTCAGAAGGACAAGACCGGCGTGTTCACCGGCGCGTTCGCGCAGAATCCGCTCTTCCCCGGTGCGCCCGCAAACGAGCGCGAGCGGGCCCTCGCCTCGATGCGCGGCCGCATCCCGATCTGGATCGCCGACTACGTGATCGTCACGTACGGCACCGGCGCGATCATGGCGGTGCCCGCCGGCGACGAGCGCGACTTCGCGTTCGCGAAGAAGTTCGGCCTGCCGATCCCCGGCATCTTCGCCCCGAAGACGAACGACTCCGAGCGCGACGCGAGGATCGCAGCGGGCGAGGAGTGCTGCACCGACGACGTGCCGTTCGGGCCGCACAACACGAACGGGGAAGTGTCGATCGCCGGCCTCGGCATGGCCGCCGCGAAGAAGGCCGTCATCGGCTGGCTCGTGCAGAAGGGACGCGGCGAGGCGAAGGTCACCTACAAGCTGCGCGACTGGTTGTTCAGCCGGCAGCGCTACTGGGGTGAACCGTTCCCCGTGCTGCACACGCAGGGCGGCGTCGAACTCGTGCCCGACGAGCAGCTGCCGGTCGAGCTGCCGCACATGGACGACTTCAAGCCGGGCGGCACGCCGGAGTCGCCGCTGATCCGCGCGAAGGAGTGGGTCGCGACGAAGGACCACGCGGGCCGCGCCGCGCAGCGCGAGATCAACACGATGCCCGGCGCCGCGGGCTCGAGCTGGTACTTCCTGCGCTTCTGCGATCCGACGAACGCGCGCGAGTTCTGCAGCCGCGCCGCGAGCGACTACTGGATGCCGGTCGACCTCTACGTCGGCGGCACCGAGCACGCGGTCGGCCACCTGCTCTACTCGCGATTCTGGACGAAGGTGCTGCAGGACGGGGGCTTCGTGCGCGACGGCGAGCCGTTCCAGAAGCTCTACAACCAAGGGATGATCCAGTCGTTCGCGTATCAGGACGCGCGCGGCGCGGTCGTCCCGGTCAAGGAGACGAAGGAGCAGGGCGACGATGTCGTGCACGCGGCGACGGGCGAGAAGCTCACTCGCATCGTCACCAAGATGAGCAAGCGCTACGGCAACGTCGTCAACCCCGACGACGTGGTCGCGGAGTACGGCGCGGACACTCTGCGCCTGTACGAGATGTACATGGGCCCGCTCGCGGACAGCAAGCCGTGGAACCCGAAGGACGTGCCCGGCGTGCACCGTTTCCTGCAGCGGAGCTGGCGGCTCGTGGTACCCGAGTTCTCCGAGAACGGCACGATCCACGCGCACCTGCGCAGCGATCGCCCCGACGACCCCGAGATCGAGAAGGCGCTGCACCGCACCATCCACAAGGTCGACGGCGACATCGAGCGCATGGCGTTCAACACCGCGATCGCCGCGATGATGATCTTCGTCAACGAAGCGACGAAGGCGATGGACCGGCTCAGCCGGAGCCAGCTGCTGCGCTACGCGCAGGTGCTGCAGCCGTTCGCGCCGCACCTCGCCGAGGAGCTGTGGGAGCGGCTCGCCGGCGACGGCCTGCTCGCGCGCGCGCCCTGGCCGAAGGTCGACCCGGCGCTGCTCGTCGACGACGAGATCGAGATCGCGGTGCAGGTGCTCGGCAAGGTGCGCGGCCACGCGAAGGTGCCGACGAACGCCGGCAACGACGTCGTGCTCTCCGCCGCGCGGGCGGCGGTAGCGAGCTATCTCGAGGGCAAGACGATCGTGAAGGAGATCGTCGTGCCGAAGAAGCTCGTCAACTTCGTCGTGAAGTGACCGCTCACGGTGCGCGGAGACCGTGGCGCGCCGCGTACGCTGCGAGCAGGTGGTCGTAGGCGCCGAAGTTCCACGCGACGATCGTGCTGAGGCGCTCCCACGACCACAACGGCCCGCGGATGACGATGCGGAGCCTGTCGTAGTACGCGTGCAGGTCCGGGTCCTCGATGCGGTTCTCTCCGGTGCGACAGCTCTCGAAGTAGCCGTCCGGCAGCGTGCGCTTCACGTGCCCGGGCCGGTCGAGGCGAGTGGCGGCCGCCATCGGCAGGCGCGCGAGCAGCGCGTCGCTGAGGCCCATGTGGTCGATCAGGAACCTGTCGGTGCCCGCCGCGAAGCCCGAGAAGCCGATCGCGTCCTGGCCGCCTTCTCCGCCGAGGCCGCCTTCGTGCACGCGCTCGTCGCCCTTCGCGAACTCGAGGCCCGCCTTGTACCAGGTGTGGTTCGGCATCGGCACGCCGCGCGTGCAGGCGAGGATGCCGGCTCCTTCGACGTTCGCGAACGACCGCGTGTCGATCGTCATGTTGAAGTTCGTCAGGAGGAACGGGTACGACGCCGGCTGCCAGACGGCGCGCCCGGGCGACGACGGGACGAGCAGGGTCGCGAACGTCGCGGCGATCAGCAGCTTCAGGCAGGCGTCGGGCGACACGGGCAGCGCGCGCGCGAGGCAGAACGCCGCGAGGAACGCCACGCCGGAGAAGAACCGGCCACTCATGTGCGTGCCGGCAGCCCCCAGCACGAGCGTGTAGCCGAGATAGCACGTGATGCCGATCGCCGCGCCCGCCGCGATGCGGTTCCGCTGCACGAAGAGAGCGGCCATCGCGGCCAACGCGAGGCCGAGCGTCCAGGGATCGCGCTGCAGCGAGTCGAAGGCGTAGAGCAGGCCCGACTGCACGCATTCTCCGGCGGTCAGCCGAGCCCCGGTGATCTTGGCGACCGCCGTGTTGGGGACGATCGAGCCGTAGTAGAAGAGCGACCACAGGGTCCATGCGACGACTGGCGCCAAGCCGGTGGCGATCGTGCGCAAGGCACCGAGACGGAGCGTCGGGATCGCACGGTGCGCGGCCAGTACGAGGGCCGGTGCGACGAACGCGAGCGTGTCGGCGCGATTCAGGTAGGCGGCGCCGACGAGGAAGGACAGGCGAAGCAGACGGCTGCGTTCGTTCGCCGGAGCGCGGTCGGGGTCTTCGAGCCATCGCCAGGCGAGTGCCCACGTCGCGACCACGAGGCCGTGCGTGAGGCAGTTCTCGAGGCCGGACGACGTGAAGTCGAAGAACGCCTTCGACGGCAGGAGGAGCAGCAGGAACGCCGCCGCGCGCCATGGGGCATCGCTCCGTGCGAGAGATCGCACGGCCCACCAGAGTCCGATCGCGGACACCGCGAAGCACGTGACGGCCAGCGTCCAGAACCCTTCGTGCGTCACCGCGAAGATCGGGATCAGGAGCAGCGCCCACAGCGGGTGCGTGTAGGCCTGCACACGCTCGCCCGGGTTCCACACGAAACCGTTGCCCGCGAGCAGCTGCTGTACCTGCCGCAACGTGATGAAGGCGTCGTCGACGACCCACACGTGCAGCACCATCAGGACGAAGTACGCGGCCGCGAGCGCCGCGAGCCACGCGCCGAGTGTCGACCGTTCGTCCGGGGGCGGATCGTTCATCGGGGCGCGGGTGCGGGGGGCATGGCGCCGGATGATGTAGCGCGGGCGCGGCCGGCCGGCGAGCCCTCGTTGGCGGCGAGGCTGGGTCGGTGGTGGTCGTGAGCGCGTTCGTTCACGACGAACGCTTCGCGTCGAACGCGCGCCGCGCCGCCTCGATCGCTTCGAGATGTCTGCCGGCCCACTTCCACACCCCGCAGAACGCCTCGCCGAGACTGTCGCCCATCGGTGTCAGCGCGTAGTCGACGTGCGGCGGCACGACCGGGTGCACCGTGCGCAGCACCAGACCGTCGCGTTCCATGGCGCGCAGTGTCTGCGTCAGCATCTTCTGGCTGATGCCGGGCAAGGCTTCGACGATTCGTGTGAAGCGCATCGTGCCGCCCGCGGTCAGCGCCTCGATCACGAGCATCGTCCACTTGTCGGCGACGCGGCCGATCAGTTCGTCGACGAGCGCCGCGACGCGCGGGTCGCAGCCCTCGCCGTCGCCGGTGCAGTACTCCTTCGCGTCGGCGATCTGCTTCTTCGAGAGCTTGCCCGTGGTGCCCATGGTTACCGGGTGGTGAGTATGGCGGAGAAAGGTGCCTTCTTCCGATCGGGAAGTGCAAACCTACGTTGCCGCCCATGAAACCCGAAGGCAACACCATCCTCGTCACGGGCGGCGGCAGCGGCATCGGCCGCGGGCTCGCCGAAGCACTGCACCAGAAGAAGAACCGCGTCGTGATCGCCGGTCGGCGACGGGACGTGCTCGACCGCGTCGTGCGCGACAACCCGGGCATGGCGGCGATGACACTCGACATCGAGGGCCCGGCCGCGATCCGTGACTTCGCGCGGCAGCTCCTGTCGCGCTTCCCGGACCTGGACGTCGTCGTGCACAACGCCGGCATCATGCGGAGCGAAGACCTCCGGCAGGGCGCCGCGCATGTCGCGGATGCCGAGGCGATGGTGACGACCAACCTGCTCGGGCCGATCCGCCTCACCGCGGAACTGATGCCGCACCTGCTGAAGAGGCCGAGCGGCGCGATCGTCACGGTGACGTCGGGGCTCGGGTTCGTGCCTCTCGCGGGCGCGCCGACGTACAGCGCGACGAAGGCCGCGCTGCACTCCTGGACCGAGTCGCTGCGCTACCAGATGAAGGACACCAAGGTCGAAGTGATCGAGCTGCCGCCGCCGTACGTGCAGACCGAACTCACCGGCGCGCACCAGGCCAGCGATCCGCGCGCGATGCCGCTGCACGAGTTCGTGGAGGAGTCGATGCGTCTTCTCTTCGCTTCGAAGACGCCGCACGAGGTTCTCGTCGA
>JAEUHQ010000212.1 GCA_016794565.1 Planctomycetota bacterium
CACGGACACCGTGTGGGCCGCCGTGTCCTGGTTCTCGACGTCCACCGCGATGAAGCCGAGGCCGTTGCCGCGCGTGCCTCCGAAGGCGGCGAGGCGCGTCGTGCAGATCGGGCCGGAGTCGGCGCTGTGCACGATCGCCTGCTCCTGGGCCGTGACGCGCGCAGCGACGATCGAAGAGAACAGGAACGCGATGCAGGCGGAACGCAGGCGCATCAGCGCACCGCCGCGGGCAATCCGTTCGCGACGGCCGGCACGTGCGCCAGCAGCGCCCGCACGACACCGGAAGCCGACGCTCCGCCGACCACGGCCGTGTGCTGCAGGACGATGCGATGCGCGAGTGCCGGGATCACGACGCGCTCCACGTCGGCGAAGTCGACGTTCGGCCGGCCCTGCAGCAGCGCCGACGCACGAGCGGCCTCGCCGATCGCGATCGCCGCGCGCGGCGAGGCGCCGTAGCGGACCGACTGCTTCACCTCGGCCGGACTGTCGGCGCGTTGCGGATGGGTCGCGGCGACGAGGCGCGCGGCCCAGTTCGCGACGGCCTGCGGCAGGTAGACGCGATCGACACACGCGAACATCTCCTCGACCTCCGCCGCAGTGAGTGCGACGTCGACTTCGGGCGGGCGACCGCGACGCCGCGTCGTCAGGATCTGCGTCATCACGTCCGCGTCGACGCCGGGCACTTCGACCTTGAACAGGAACCGGTCGAGCTGCGCCTCGGGCAACGGGTAGGTGCCTTCGAGTTCGATCGGGTTCTGCGTGGCGAGCACGAAGAACGGCGCCGGCAGCGAGTGCGTCTCGCCGAGCACCGTCACGCTGCGCTCCTGCATGGCTTCGAGCAGTGCCGACTGCGTCTTCGGCGACGCGCGGTTGATCTCGTCCGCGAGCACGACGTTCGCGAACAGCGGACCCGGCTGGAACTCGAAGCGCCGCTCGCCGCCCCGCTCCTGCAGGATCGGGCCGCCCGTGATGTCGCCGGGCAACAGGTCGGGAGTGAACTGCACGCGGCGGAACGACAGGCCGAGCAGGCGCCCGAGCGTCTTCACGAGTTCGGTCTTGCCGAGCCCCGGCAGACCTTCGAGCAGCAGGTGTCCGCGGGCACAGAGCGCGATCACGCAGAGGTCGACCAGTTCGGTCTGCCCGAGCAGCACGGCGTTGCAGCCTCGCTGCACGCGCGCGAGCAGTTCGCGGCCGCGCGACACCTCGGCGGCGGTCATCATCGTCGTCATCGTCGTTCCTTTCCCGTTCGTTCGTTTCCCGTCGGCGGCGCGGCGTCCCCGAAGAACCGCCGCACCACCGCGCGATGGCGCGGAGCGAGCTGGAGCTGCCACGAGGCGCCGCCGGTCCCCTCGGCACCGGCGCTGCCGCGTGCGTCGTTGCGCGCCGGATCGACGACGGGCTCCGCGACCCGCGCGCCGACCGGCACCCATTCGGATGGCGTCGCGGCGCCGGGCGGCAGCGGCAACACGTCCGCGGCGCCCCCCGCCGCATCCTCCGTCATCTGCAGCGCCGCATGGCCCGGTCCGCGCGTCGGAGCCCCGCGGCCGGGCAGATCGCCGGGCGATCCTTCGCCCTCCATCGCCACACCAGGTCCGCCGGCACTGCCCGGCAAGGCGCCGGGGTGCGAATCGAGCACGGCCTGCAGGTCGGCGAGCTGCTCCGGGCTGAGCGCCGCGTCGAGCTGCGCTGGATCGAAGCGACCCGTCGCCTTCGCCTGCGCCATCGCCTCCGCGAGCTTCTGCATCGCCGCGGGGTCGATGCCGAGCGCGCTCGGATCGAAGCCCTTTTCGCCGCGCATCGCCTCCAGCATCGCTCGCGCATCGGGCGGCAACGCGTCGAGCAGCCCGGCGGCATCGAGCGCGGCGGCGGCTGCCGCCACCTTCTCCGGAGTCAGCTCCGATTTCGTCGGCGCCCGCCCGGCGGCCGGATCGCCATCGCGTCGATCCGCGGCGGCGGCCTGCAGCAGCGCCTCCCGATCCACGCGCTGGTCGAGCTGGTCGAGGTCGCGCCAGTCGGGCACGTCGCCGTCGGCGAGCCGCTGCTTCAGCTCCTCGACGCGGCGCTCGAGATCCTGCTTCTGCTCCTCGGGAACGAGACCGCGTTCGAGCACCGAACGGAGCTTCTCGGCGAGCCGTTCGAGCTCGGCCGCCACCGCGGTGCGATGCAACGGCGCGCCCGGCGGCGCCGGTGGCGG
This sequence comes from Planctomycetota bacterium, assembly GCA_016794565.1. Classification (GTDB taxonomy): domain Bacteria; phylum Planctomycetota; class UBA1135; order UBA1135; family UBA2386; genus JAEUHQ01. The sequence goes on from JAEUHQ010000212.1 coordinate 2,195, forward strand.
AACGGACGCGACGCCGGCGAAGAGCAGCAGCGCAGCGAGCGGCCACGGCAGGATGCGCTTCCACTGAAGGCGCGGCAGCACCGCGGGCAGATCGAGCAGACGATCGCGCACTTCGCCGCGGAACGCGGGGTCGAGCTCGATCCCTTCGTTCGCGCACAGCAGCAGCCCGCGCAGTCCGAGCCGGCGGTCGAGGTGCAGCGCCGCGGTCGCCGCCGACACGCGCTCGCGGCGCGCGCACCACACGCCATGGCCGAGCGCAGGCACGGCGGCGAGGAGCCACCACACGGTCGGCGCGAGATGGCCCCCGGCGATGCGCACCGCGATCGGCACCGAGGCGGCGACGAGCGCGATCGCGAGCACCGCGCGTGCTGTGCCCGCGACGAAGGCCCCCACGAACGTCCGCCGCACGAAGGCAAGGACGGCGGCAGCGGGCGTGACTTCCATGCGGGGGCGCATTCGACGAGGCCGGCGGAGTTTTATTTGCGCGCCTCGGAGGACGCCATGTCCCGACCCGCGGCGACACCGGGGAAGTCGTTCACGGGACGTGCACTTCGGGGTCGGGCCGCACGGCTTCGTCGACGGTGAGCGGTGCGAGGCCGAGGAACGGCTGCTGGCGCACGGAGCAGTTCTCGAGGTCACAGACGCGGCAGTAGTTCCGCTCGCAGGGGTCGGTGTGGAAGTCGACTTCGCCCTCACCGGGGATCTCGCGGAGCAGCGATGCGGCGAGCGCCTCGGCGGTGTCGTGCGCCCGCTCGACGCTCCAGAACTCCGGCACGACGAGGTGTGCGCTCACGTGGTGGTAGCGCCCGGCGCGGATCGCGCGCAGGTGATGCACGCGGATCACGCCGTTGCGGACCCGCGGCCCGAGGACCTGCACGATCTGCGCGAGCAGCGCCGGGTCCTCTTCGTCGAGCAGACCACCCGCCGCGCGGCGCACCAGGCGCAGGCCCGTGAAGAACAGCCACAACGCCATCACGATCGCCGCCACGGGATCGAGCCAGGTGAGCCCGGTGATCCGCACGGCGACGAGGCCGATCGTGACACCGACGCTGGTCCAGAAGTCCGAGAGCACGTGGTGGCCGTCGGCTTCGATCGCGGCCGAACGGTGCGTGCGCCCATAGCGCACGAGCCAGGCCCCGAGCACGCCGTTGCCGAGGCCGGCGACGACCGTGAGCACGAGGCCGAAGTCGATGCGTTCGAGTTCGACGCCGTGCAGCAGCTTCGTCACCGCCTGCCACACGATCACGATGCCGGCGAAGACGATGAGCCCGCCTTCGAACGCCGCGGAGATGAACTCGGCCTTGCCGTGCCCGAAGGGATGGTCGCGATCCGCGGGCTGGTCGGCGTAGCGCAGCACGATGAACGCGGCGAGCGCGGCCACGACGTTGACGATCGACTCGAGCGCGTCGCCGAAGACGGCCTGCGAACCGGTGACCGCGTACGCCCAGAACTTCGTCGCGAGCAGCACCACGGCGACGCCGAGCGACACGAGGCCGACCCACGCGTGGGCGCGCGGAGCTTCGTGGGTCGCGGCGACGGCGTCGTTCTTCACACGCGCATCATGCCAGGGGCGGCGCCCCGCTCAACGACCGGCGGTCAGCAGGACCGCGTTCAGCAGCATCAGGTTGAGCCCGTCGGCGAAGGCGCGCACGTTGGGATCCTCCGCGAACGCGACCACGTGCCCCCGCCCGAACGGCTGGTGCACGAGGAAGGCCTTCTGCGGCAGCTGGCGCTTCGTCTCGTCCCAGACGAAGCCCGCGCGGACGAGCCGGTCGGCCGGGGCGTAGATCGCGACGTTCGTGCCGCGGTCGAGCTTCACCGGCGTGAAGATGTTCGCACTGTCGTGCACGACGTCCGCGGTGCCCGTGTAGCCGAAACCGAGCCAGTGCTCGGGGTCGACCGTCACCTGCACGATCGCGCCGGGAACCGCCGGCGGCGACTCCTTGTCCGGGCGGATCGCCTTCGCGTAGTCGAACGGTTCGTCCGCTGCCGGTGCGTCCTTGGCCTTGTCCCCTTCCGCCGGCTTCTCGCCTTGCTCGCTCTTGTCGCTCTTCTCGCCCTTCGGCTTCTGCCGCGGCTCGGCTTCGCTCGCCAGCAGCTTGACGTCGTCGCCGGTGAGCCAGCGGGTCGCCGAGCCGAGCGTGATCAGCACGCCGCCGCGTTCGACGAAGCCCTTGATCGCTGCCGCACCCGACTTGCCGAGCACCCGTTCGTAGCCGCCGCCCTCGGGCAGGATCAGCACCGTGAACCTGTCGAGATCGACGTCGTCGATCTGGTGCGTGCGCAGCGGCGAACACGGGATGCCGTAGCGCTGCTCGAGCAGGTAGCGCACCCAGCCGGCGGAGTTCGCATTGACCGGGCGATCCCACGCGAGCGCGACGCGCGGCACCTTCAGCGCGAGCGAGTGGCCGGTGCCGAAGTCGGGGCCGCTGTCGACCCACGAGCTGTCGATGCACGCCACCGACACGCCGTGCGACGCCGCGAGTTCGCCGAGGCGCGCGTGCAGATCCGCGGGCTGGTCCTGTACGCGGATCAGGAAGGACCCGGCCGGCCACACGACGCCTTCGTGCGTGAACGACCGGTCGATGCAGCGCGCCTTGACGCCGAGCCGAAGCAGGTCGGCGAGCAGCGCCGCGGCACCGTTCTGCCCCCACGCGACCAGGTAGCCGACCTGCGGGGGATTCTCGCGCAGCGGCGCAGCACCGGTCGACGCGCCGCCCGCGCCGAGCGGTGAGCGTTCGCCCGCGACGTCGCCGGCCGCGGTCCAGGTCTCGACGCCGAACAGGAGCGGCAGGGACCACGCGGTCAGGTCGTAGAACTCCGTGCCCTGGCGCCGCGCCTCGCGCCGCTTCTGTTCGTCCAGGAACGACGCATCCATGTCGAAGTGCGGCTGCAGCAGCACCGTCGCCAGCGTGCTCGACGGCTGCGCCATCGGGACGACGTACGAGCCGTTCGGGAACGTCTGCTCGATCGCCGCGGTGCCCGCTGCGGCCGCGAGCGGCACACACGAAGCCTGCAACTGGCCGGTCGCACGCTGCACCTCGATGCCCTGTGCGACGAGCAGGTTCATCAGGCGCGCGAGCCGCGTGCGGTCGCCGCGGTCCGGGAAGACGTAGGCGCGCACCGGCCCCTTCTCGCCGCGCGCGATGCCGGCACGCCGGTGCTCGACGAACGCACCGAGCGCTTCGGCGCGACCGTTCGCGAGCGTCTCGAGCGTCGCCATCGACGCGGTGAAGTGGCGACGCACGCCGTCGCGGTAGTGCAGGAGGCGTTCGTCGCTGCGGCGGTAGACGAGGCCGCGCGCGCTCGCCATCTCGAAGGTCATGCCGATGCTGCCGTGGAACGTCGGCCAGCCCTCGCCGTAGCCGGGATAGAAGGAGTCGTACGCCTCGCGCGTGAAGTAGTCGAAGCCGTAGCGGTCGAACCAGCGCGCGTTGTTCTTGCCGTACCGCACGAGCCACTGCCGCTGCGAAGCCGTGATCTCGCCGTTCAGCGGCAGCGCCGGCGGCGGGAAGTAGTACGACGAGTTGCCCCCCATCTCGTGCAGGTCGACGTAGACGAGCGGCCACCACTCGAGGAACGCGCGCACGCGCGCCGCCGTCTCCGGCTGCGACATCGCGAACCAGTCGCGGTTCATGTCGAAGAGCGCGTGGTTGACGCGGCCGCCCGGCCACGGCTGGCTGTGTTCGGCGCCGAGCGGCGTCGCGTCGGGCCAGCGACCGCGCGCCGCGCGCGTGGAGTGCACGAAGCGGTCGCGGCCGTCGGGATTCTGCAGCGGGTCGACGAGCACCACGCACTCGGCGAACACCTTGTCCACGACCGGATCGTTCGTCGCGGCGAGCAGGTGGTAGAGCACGAAGAGCGCGGCGTCGGTGCCCGACGGCTCGTCGCCGTGCACGCAGTTGGCGAGCCAGCCGACCGCCGGCAGATCGCGCTCCAGCGCGTCGGCGTCGGCCGCCGTCAGTCCGCGCGGATCGGCGAGGCGCCGCATGCCGTCCCGGATCGCGGGCAATCGCGCGAGGTTCGCCTCGCTGCCGACGACCGCGTACCACAGCGTGCGCCCTTCCCAGCTCTTCCCGTACTCGACGAGCCGGATGCGAGGCGACGCGGCGGCGAGCGCGTGCAGGTACTTCTCGACGTCGGCGTGCGCCGAGACCTCGGCACCGACGGTGTGGCCGACGACGGCGTCGAGCGTCGGGATCTTCGCGTCGTACACGACGCCCGGCGCGAACGGCTCCGTCGGCGGCGGCGTGGAGTCGGGAACCTGGGACGGAGCGACCGCGCAGAGCAGAACGATCGAAGCGACGAGGGCGCGCATGGCATGGGTTCGTTACCGAGCCGGCGCCGGGAAGCAAGGATGCACGCGGCTGCCACCGCGTGGACGTCCCGCCGGGCCTGCCATCCTGCTCGTACGGCCCTGTGCGCGCGCCCGCGAGGCGACCGCCGGCACCGGAGCAAGAATCCCTACCGACCGCGTCTTCGCGAAGCGACGCGGACAACCAGCGGATTGACCGAGTCCCCTTGGGGGCGAGCCAGGGGAACCCATGAGCTCGACCCCCTCGCGGCGTAGGACAGGCCGAACTCGACCAACGGGCACGGATAGATGACGGCAACGCCGTTCCCATCGGTTGCAACCGTGCGTGCGGCCCCACCGGCGCGCTCCTCGTCGATGCTGAGCCTGAACCCGTCCAGTGGCTTCCCCGTCTCGTCGTCCAGGATCCTGATTTGGAGCCTTCTGAGCGCGACCTGCAAAATGGTCTCGATCCGGGTGCCCGCAACGACAACGACCGACTGCGGCGCCAGAAACGTCACGGACCTGGAATCCGGATCCAATACTTCTGCCTGGAGGCGATAGGAACCTGCTGGCGCCGCAAATTCGAACGTCTCGTCCGGTCTCATCCGGACCTTGATGCTGCCGCCGCCATCCGCCCTCGCAAACAATGCTCTGACCCGACATCCTTGCTGCTGCAACTGCACCCGTCCCCGTACCTCACCGGGATGCAAACGCTCCATGTCGAACTCACCCAACTGAGTGACGGATGCTCCGTCAGACTCTGCCGTTGTCAACAGTTCGTTGCGTGTTGGCCCGATCAATCGAACCAGCCACTTACCGCGGGGCAGCCCGCGGGTCTCGAAGGAACCCGACTCACCAACGTCAGCGTAGACCCGCTCTGTGCTGCCGTCGAGAGACCGCTCCGCCTTCACAAGGAGAATGCTACCTATCGCGGGTGTTCCCGGTTCGGCTCGCTCTTGATCGTAGCGTCGTAGCCAACCGACCACGTCTCCCGGCTGCAGTCGCCCCACGAGCACGCCTCCGGTGGTCAACTCGACCACCTGGGATTCGAACACTCCCTCCCTTGCTCGCACTTCGGACTCGTGCGGGACACACCCGGGCGCGGCAACCCTGAGTTCGTAC
>JAEUHQ010000011.1 GCA_016794565.1 Planctomycetota bacterium
GCGCGATGGTCGGTGGGGGAGTGCGCACCGTCAAGCGGCGTCCGTGCGTCGGTGGTTCAGTCGACGATCAGCGTGCCGCCGTCGGCGCCGACCTCGACGGTGCGCTTCGTCGCGCCGCGTCGGTTCGTGATCGTCGCTTCGTAGGTGCCGGGCGGCACGCACACGAGCTTGCCGACCAGACCCGTGTAGTCGTCGTCGTCCACGATCGTTCCGGCGGCGTTGCGGATCGTGACGTCGGCGAACCCGTCGCCGACGCGGTTGTCGACCCGGAGCGGGGCGCCGGGCCCGAGAACGACCCGGATCGGCTGCGACGGCAGCGTCCGGGTGTCGAGTTCGATCGCGGCGCATTCCTGGCCGTTCGTGACGAAGACGCCGTGACGGCCGTCCAGCAGTCGGACCCTGGCTTCGCCCCTGGTCACGCCGTGCCTCGCGCGCTCGCCCGGCACGTTGTGCTCCGGATCGAGCAGGTTGCACGCGAGTGCGGCGTGCTGCGTCGCCGGTTCGATCGCGAACACGACCTCGTTCGTCGGCCGCAGCACGATGTCGCCCGCGTCGATCTCGCGCCCGGACGGGACGAGGATCCAGCGTTCGGCCGCGACGCGGGTGCCGTGCCGGGCGCCGAGGCGCATCATCCCGGGCATGAGGTTCTGCACGGTGGCGCGCCCGGACGCGTCGCTGGAGTGGGTGTCGCCCGATCCGTTGGTGCTGTTGAGTCCTACGAACGCTCCCGCGACCGGGACTCCGCCGTCGTCGACGACGCGGACGCGGACCGTTCCGGTGCGTGCGAGCAGGGCGTTCGTCGTCAGCGAGAACGTGACCTCCGCCTGCCGCGGTGCGACCGGCATCTGCGCGAGCACGGCGCCGCGCAGCAGCAGCGCGACGTGCGCATTGCGATCGGGCGGCAGAGCGAGCACGCCGACGACCTGCCGCGGCAAGCCGACGAGATCGGCCGTGCCGGTCCGAGCCCCCGAAGGCAGGGACGCGCCGCGGCAGGCGAACGTTTCGGTGGCGACCGGCTCCGAGAAACCGGCGACGTCGAGGCCCGCGTCCCACCGGATCTCCGGATGCTCCTTCTGCAGCGCTTCGACGAGCGGTGCGCCTTCGGGCGTCACGGCGTTCACCGTCAGCAGCCAGACGTCGTCGAGCGCGATGACCACGCGGGTCGTCGGCGCGCGGACGTCGACCATCGTCGCGAACGGGCGTTCGCCGGGGATCTCGGTGCGCACTTCGCACGGCCCTTCCCGCAGTCCGAGCGCGGCGAACGTTCCGTCGCTTCGGACGATGCACCGCAGCTCCGCGCCCACGTGGATGGCCGAGAAGTCGGGCAACGCCGCGCCGCTGCTTCGTCGTACGACGCCGTACAGCACAGCCGTCGAACCCGCCGCCGTCGCCGCCGCGGGGATCGCGACGGGTGCGGCCGCGAGGGCGCGCGGGGCCGGCGCCCTGGCGCGGGTCTCCGGTGCGACGTCGTGCGGCGGCTCGGCGGTGGGCGCATCCGCGTGCGCGGGTCGCGGCCGCGGATCGTCGACCCGTTGCAGCCACAGCGCGGCGAGCACCAGGTCGACGATCGCGAGCACGATCGCAGCGGCAACGAGCCGGCTTGCCGTCGGCGCGGCGGTGTTCATCGCGGGTCCCTTCGGCACGAACGCATCGGGGCGGACTTTTCGGTCTCCTCCGGATCCCGGCGGCGGGTTGCGCGATCGTCGGCAACCCCGTTCGTACGGTCAAGCCGAGGTCACTTTCCGCGGGCCGACGACCGCGGCATGGCGCCGCGCCGGCGCCTCGCTATCCTGCTCGGCCCCTTTCGCGGACCACCCGCCCGAAACCCGTGACCAAGACCCTTCAGATCACCGACATCCCCGTCGCCGGCTACGAGCGCGTCGTTCGTGGCGTCGACTCCTCCTGCGGCCTGCACGCGATCATCGCGGTGCACGACACGACCCTGGGGCCGGCCCTCGGCGGTCTGCGCATGTGGCCCTACGCGAACGAGGAGGAAGCGCTGTTCGACGTGAAGCGGCTGTCGCGCGGCATGACGTTCAAGTCGGCGGTCGCGCACACCGGGCTCGGCGGCGGCAAGGCCGTGATCCTCGGCGATCCGAAGAAGGTGAAGTCCGAAGCGCTCTACCTCGCGATGGGTCGCTTCGTCGACTCGCTCGGCGGCAAGTACATCACCGCGGAGGACGTGAACACGTCCGTGCAGGATCTCGAGATCATCCGGCGCGCGACGAAGTACGTGACCGGCCTCGAGCGCAAGGACGGCGGCAGCGGCAACCCGTCGCCCTACACGGCGTACGGCGTGTTCCTCGGCATCCGCGCGGCGCTCGGCTGGAAGTTCGGCAGCGACTCGTGCAAGGGGAAGGTCGTCGCGATCCAGGGCGTCGGCGCGGTCGGCTCGGCGTTGGCGAAGCGCCTCGTCGATGCGGGGGCCAAGGTCCACGGCGCGGACAAGAACCAGGACCGCCTGAAGCAGCTCGAGAAGGAGATCGGCCTCGTCCCGACGAGCGAGTCGGACATCATGACGATGAAGTGCGACGTGTTCGCGCCCTGCGCCCTCGGCGCGGTGCTGAACGACCAGACGATCCCGAAGCTGAACACGCCGATCGTCGCGGGCGCCGCGAACAACCTGCTCCTCGAGCCGCGCCACGGCAAGGTGCTCGCCGATCGCGACGTGCTCTACGCGCCGGACTACGTCATCAACGCCGGCGGCATCATCAACGTCTCCGTCGAGTTCCACCCTGGCGGCTACGACGAGAAGGTGTCGCTGACCAAGATCGAGCGCATTCCGCAGGCCCTGAAGGAACTGTGGACCATCGCGAAGGAGGAGCGCATTCCCCCGAGCGACGCCGCCGACCGCCTCGCCGAACGCATCGTCGCCGACGCGCGCGGCAAGAAGAAGGCGGACGCCGCGGGTGCACCGGGCAAGGGCAAGCCGCGCAGCGGCGGCTGAGGTTGAGCACTGCGCCGCGCGTGCCGCGGGCGGTGTTCGTCGGCAATCGCTAGATTGCCGGGATGATCGGGCGAGTCGCACTGTCGTCTGCCCTGCTCCTCTGTTCGTGCGCACCGTCGGCTGCGCAGGACTGGCCGCCCACGGGGAACGGCCTCGAAGCCGATCCAGCGATCCGCTTCGCCCGCCTCGACAACGGCGTGCGGGTGGCGACGCAACGCAACGCCGAGCCGCCGGGGCGCGTGGCGCTGCGCCTCGTCGTGCAGGTCGGCAGCCGCGACGAGGACGACGACGAACGCGGCGCCGCGCACTTCGTCGAGCACATGGCGTTCAACGGCACGCGCCGCTTTCCGGGCAGCACCATCGAAGCGTGGCTGCGCGACCGCGGGATGGCGATGCAGATGCATGCGAACGCGGCGACGTCGTTCGACAGCACGGTGTATCGGCTCGACCTGCCCTCGATGGACGAGGCCGCGGTCGCCGACGGACTGGACGTGCTGCGGCAGTTCGTCGACGGCGTGCTCTTCGATGCCGCGGAGGTGGAAGCGGAGAAGGGCGTGATCGACGCGGAGGAGCGTGAGCGACCGCGTGACGAGCACGCCGAGCTCCAGCGGGTCGATCGGATCGGGGCGGGCGGACGACAGGCGAAGCGGCCGGTGCTCGGCACGGCAGCAGAGCGTGCGCGGTTCACGCCCGAGTCGCTGCGGGCGTTCCACGCGAAGTGGTATCGCCCAGACAACCTGATCGTGATCGTCGTGGGCGACGTCGACCCCGCGACGGCCGAACGGCTCTGCCGCGACGCGTTCGGCCCGTTGCCGAAGCCGGCGGCGCCGCTGCTGCAGCATCCCTCGCTCGGCCAGCCGTCCCTCACCGACATCTCCTTCGCGATCGCCGATGCGACGCGCAGCGACGTCACGTTCGTCGTGCAGTGTCCGGTCGTGCGAACGCCGCGCGCGGACTCCTCCGAAGCGAGGAGCTCGCTGGCTGCGAGCTTCCTGCTGAACGACCTGGTCCGCGGTCAGCTCGCGCGCCGTCTGTTGCGGCAAGGATCGCCGGTCCTCGAAGTGGAGGTGACGACCGCGCGCGAGTCCGGGCTCGATCCGTCGATCGACGCGATGCTCGTGCGCTTCACGTGCAAGCCGGCCGACTGCCGCGTCGCGCTGACCACCTGCGCAGCCGCGCTGGTCGACCTGCTGGAAGCGGGTCTCTCGGAATCGGCGTTCGCGGACGGACGCGCGGCGGTCGTCGCCGAGATCGGGCGCGTCCCGTCGCAGCGGACCAGTTCGCAGCTCGCCAAGGCCCTGGTCGCGTCGCTCGCGGCGGGTCGGGTCCCGACCGCGCTGCAGGTCCAGCAGGACTCGATGCAGCGGGCACTGTCGGCGCTCGACGCGAAGACGGTCACTGCAGCTCTGCGAACCGCGTGGTCCTGCGACGTGCCGTCGCTCACCTCGGTCGGTCCGCCGGGTCATGCCGTCGATGCACCCGAAGTCTGGCGCACCGCGGCCGAGACCATGCGGCAGCGACTCGCCGAGCGCGGCAAGGAGACGGTGCCCACGGACGCGGGCAAGAGTGTCCCTGCGGCGGTTCCGGCATGGCCGTACGCGACCACCGGCGACGGAGCGCCGGCGCCGGCGAGTCGGAAGCGGATCGAAGGCATCGACGTCGAGGACGTGCGCATGCCGAACGGCGTGCGACTCCTGGTCAAGGCGAACCGCTCCGCGCCGGGAGTCGCGGTGTCGGTGAGCCTCGGCGCCGGCACACTCCACCTCTCCCAGGGCGAACGCCACGCGGCGTTGGCGTTCAGCTTCGCGTCACCCGAGTTCGCACTCGGCCGCCTCGACGCGCGGGCGCTGCGTTCCATCCTTTCGACTCGCGCCGCGGCCTTCGCGATCGCGATCGGCAACGGTCGCTTCGACCTTCGCGGCGAGACCACGCGGAAGGACCTCGGCTTCCAGCTGGAGCTGCTGTGCGCCGCGTGCGCGGACCCGGGAGTCGAGGCGGACGCGATCGACCGTGTGGTGCGTTCCTACGTCAGCCGGCACCCGGCCGGATCCCCTGACGAACGGCTCCAGACGTTCCTCGGGGGTTTGGCGGGGACGTCCGTGGTGGTGTCGAACGAACTGCTGGGCGCCACCGGCACGCGAGAAGTCCGCGACTTCCTGCTCGCCCGCTGGGTCGGAGCACCGATCACCGTGGCGGTGGTCGGCGACGTCGGTGTCGACGAAGTCGTCGCCGCGGTTGCGCGCACGTTCGGTGCACTGCCGGCGCGCCAGACGGTCGGCATGCCTCCGTACCACCAGCTGCGAGGCGGTGTGCACGAGACGCACGACGTCGCGGCGACCGAACGCGCGGGCCAGGTGATCGTGTGCGCGCCGCTCGACGCGGAGGGCGACCGTGGCAACCTCGCCGTGCTGCGTGTGCTCGGCCGCGTCGTTCGTGAGCGGGTGACGGCGACGGTGCGCGAGGTCATGGGGGCCGCGTACTCGCCGGCGTTCGGCGTCGCGTGGTTGTCCGCTCCGTTCCCGAGCACGCTGGTCCTGATCCGCATGCAGGCGGCGCCCGGTCGCGAAGAGGAACTGCGGGCCGCGACGATGGCCGAGCTCGCGGCGGTACATCGGGACGGTGCGACCGATGCGGAGGTCGCTGCGGCCGTGAAGCAGCTCCTCAACGAAGTCCGGGAACAGAAGGCTGCGAACGAGTACTGGCTCGCGCAGTTCGGCGAAGTGCACACCGGCCGCACGACCCTCGAGGACGTTGCGACGTTCGAGCGCGATCTCGCGAACGCGGCGACTGCCGCGGTGGGCGCGATGGCGAAGCGCTACTTCGCGGAGGAGCGCTTGTCGACGCTCGTGCTGCGGGTCCCTGCGCCGAAGTGACGGGTCAGCGCTGCAGCTCCACGCCGCCGACGATGGTCGTGTAGGGTGTCTCGAGCGGCACGATGCCGTCGATCCAGATCGTGTCGATGGCGCCTGCATCGGCGGGAACCGCGACCGTCTGCGCGCGCAGCCGCTCGGGGCCATGGCCGGCGACGATGCGGCCCGTGCCGACCGTGGCGCCCCCGCGGCGGAACGTCACTTCGTAGCCGCCGGGCGACACGTGCGCGACGACACTCCGCGCCGCGGTCGCCTCCGGCAGGCGCACCGCGAGGCCGCCGGTCTGTGCGCTGTGCGAACGCGGCCAGACGAACCACCACGTGTCCGGCTGCGGCGGCGGTGGGAAGTCGGCGAGCGCGACCTCGATCCGCGGCGGCGTGCGGTACCGCGTCGCGACGTAGTCGGCGACCCCGGCGTCGAGGCGACCGGTCCACAGGTCCCACAAGTGGCCCCATCGCGCGGCCGACCAGAGCGGGTCGCGGCTCGCCGAACGCACCGCGTCCCACAGAGCCGCGAGACCCGGGTGCGCGATGACGTTCGTGCCGGTCGCGAGGCTTTCCAGGTAGCCGGCGGGGATGTTCCGGTAGAAGTGGCCGATGCGCCAGCGCGACGGATCGGCGATCGGCAGACGCGCGATCAACGGGTCGCACAGCCACGGATCGACGTAGTGTGCGACGGTGCCCGCGCGGAAGCCGGTCCAGCCCATCGAGCCCCACACGGTGATCATCGGACGGTCGAGATCGGGAGCGCGCAGCGTCGCGCCGTGCGAACCGAAGACCGACTCCACGCGATGCGAGGACAGGATGCCGTGGTCCCACTGCCCGCGGATTTCTTCGGCGACGATGCCGTCGGGACCGGGCGCGTAGAACGGCTCGACCGAGCCGTCGAACCACGTCGTGCGTGGCAGGCCCGGCACGAACGCGAGCGCGCCGAGGGCGAGCATCGCGAAGCCGACCCGCGCCGTTCGCGCCGCGGCAGCTTCGGCACCGAGCACTGCCAGTGCCGCGAAGAATGGCGGCACCAGGAATCGCCCCTGCATGTAGTCGCCGCCGACCTTCACGACGTACGCGACGTACGCGAGCGCGCCGACCGCGAGTGCGCGCCGCCCCGGCCGCAGCAGGCCGAGCACGATGCCCGCGGCGATGGCGGCAGGAGTCACGGGATCCGCCGTGAGCCCGTTCTGCAAGTATCGCAGTCCCTGCAGGGCAAGCTCGCCCGCGGGCACGCCGTGGCAGAACGCCTTCGCGAACGCCGTGATCGGGAACGGCGAGCCGTAGTAGACCGTCGCGAACGCGCTCCACACGGCGAGCGGTGCCGCGCCGATCGCCAGTGCGCGGATCGCCGCGCGCGCGGGCACGCCGCGCAGGTTCGCCGCGATCGCCGGGGCCACGAGCACGATCAGGTCGAGGCGCGTCGTCGCCAGCGCGCCGGCGACGAGCGCGGTGCGAGCGAGGCGGCGTGCCGGGTCGGGCACGCCGTTCGCGGCGACGAACGCCGCGATCAGCAGGAACGTCAGCGACGTCTCGAGGCCCGAAGTCGCGTACGCGCAGAACGCCCGCGAGCCGAGGCACGCCGTCAGCACGAACGCGATCGCGGGTGCCGTGCCGATCGTGCGCGCGAGCCACACGAGTGCCGCCGATGAGGTGACGATGCCCAGCACCTGCGAACTCGTCGGCAGTTCGCCCGTGATCCATCGCACGACGCACAGGAGCGCGAACCACAGCGGATGGGTGTACGTCTGCACCCGGTCGTCGACGTTCCACACGGGGCCGTTCCCGGCGACCATGTTCTCGACGCTGCGGAACGTGATGAACGCATCGTCGCCGAGCCACGAGAGGCGCACGATCGCGGCCAGTACCAGCGCGCCCAGCGCGGCAGCGGCGACGCGCCACGCGGTCGACGATCGCGGCGTTCTGGCGGTGGTCACGGCGCGGAGGATACGGTCAGCGCCGCGCGGCCGCGTCGGCGTAGGCCTGCAGCACGACCGCCGCCGAGTCGCGCCACGTGAAACGACGGGCCCACGTCATCGCGGCTGCGCGCCGCGGTGCGAACTCCGGCGCGTAGCGCTCGATGCCGTGCACGATTGCGTCGACGACGTCGTCCGTCGAAGTGGGGTCGAAGTAGTGCGCGAACTCGCCGCCGGCTTCGGGAATCGCCGACGAACGGCTCGCGATGATCGGGGTGCCGATCGAGAGTGATTCCGCGACGGGCAGGCCGAAGCCTTCGACGAGGCTCGGGTACACGGCGAGCTCGGCGCCCGCGTACACGGCGACCAGGTCCGTCTGGTCGAGGTACGGCAGGAATCGCACGTGGTCGAGCGCGTCGACGCGCGCCGCACGTTCGCGGAAGCGGTCGGCGTTCTTGCCGAGGCCCGAGACGAGCAGCAGGTGCGGCAGGTCCGGGCGACGCCGGCGCGCGAGGCCGAACGCGTCGATCAGGCGCCCGGTGTTCTTGCGCTCGAGGTGGGCGCCGATCGCGAAGAGGTAGGGGCGGCCGTCGGCGAAGCGTTCGCGCGCGTCGTCGCCGGCGCCTGCCGGCGCCCCCGCGAGCACCATCGGGTGCAGCCCGTTGTACGCGATGCGCACCTTGCCCGGGTCGCACCCGTAGCGCGCGCAGATGTCCTGCTGGCTCCATCGGCTGACGGTCAGGATCACCGCGGCGTCGCGTGCCGAGCGAGCCGTGATCGCACGCGCGTAGCGCACGAACGGGTCGTGCAGGTCGTCGGCCCACCACGTCACGATGATGTCGTGCAGCGACAGCACCATCGCCGGACCGCGCCAGATCGGCCAGCGCGGCGGCAGCGTGTTGTACGTACCGTGGTAGACGTCCAGGCCGTCGCGGCGCATGCACCACGGCATCGCGATGCGTTCCCATGCGTGGAAGCGATCGCCCGGCACGTCGGCGTGCACGGAGCGGAACGGGGAGCCGTTCGCGACGCCGGGCGCCGGGTCGGGGTCCTGGTGGTAGAGCAGGAACTCGTGCCCCGAGGGTTGCCGCGCGAATTCGGTCAGCAGATTGCGCGTGTAGTGGCCGATGCCCCGCGGTTCGCTGCGGAAGGCCTCGCGAGCGTCGATGCCGATGCGCATCGCGTCGCGGTCACTCGGGCAGCCGGGTCATCACCTCGGCGCCGTTCTCGTGGATGAAGATCGTGTGCTCGAACTGCGCGATGCGAACGCCGCCCTTCTCGCAGAGCGGCGGATACTCGTCGATCAGGTCGCGCCGGTGCAGCAGCTTCAGGCCTTCTTCGGCCTTCTGCAGCGATCCGAGCCAGCGAGTGAGATCGCGGCGCGCGAACGGCAGCCCTTCGCTCGACTCCATCGCCCGCTGCAGGTCGCCGGGCAGGTTGTCCTTCTGACGCACGTCGCGACGCAGCATGAAGACCTCGGCCTTGCCCTCGACGTCGATCATGCCCTTGCCGTCGCTGGCGAAGGGTTCGCAGGCGATCGTCATGTTCGCCTTCAGGCGACCCGCCTTGCTGTCGGCGTAGTTCGGCACGGACGGCGCACAGTGGATCGTGTAGCGCGCGACGCCGTGCCCGCAGAGGTTGCGCACCGGCTTGAAGCCGAGAGACTCGATGGTCGTCTCGACCTGGCGGCCGACTTCGGTCAGCGACGCGCCAGGGCCCATCACCGCGATCGCGTTCTCGAGGGCCATCTTGCTGGCGCTGCAGAGGAGCGACCCTTCCCCGTCGCGCAGGTCGACGGTCGTGGCGTTGTCGGTGACGTACCCGTCGACGTGCGTGCCGCAGTCGAGCTTGACGATGTCGCCTGCCTGGATCGTCGTCGGATCGCCGGGCGGAGAGCAGTAGTGCGCGGCGATGTGGTTGCGCGACATCTGCGCAGGGAACGCGGGCGACCCGCCGAGTTCGCGGATCTTCGCTTCGACGGCGTTCTGGATGTCCTCCAGCCGTGCGCCGGGTGCGATCATGCGCCGGCCGTGGTCGAGCGCGACGGCGGAGATGCGGCCCGACCGGCGCAGCTTGTCGAGGTCGAGTTTCATCGGATCACGCCGAGTTCTCGCCCCACCTTCGCGAAGGCCGCGACGGCCGTCTCGAGCTGCGGGATCTCGTGGGCCGCGCTGATCTGCACGCGGATGCGCGCCTTGCCCTTCGGCACGACGGGGAAGCTGAACCCGATCACGTAGATGCCTTCCTTCAGCATGCGATCCGCCATCTCCACCGCGACCTTCGCCTCGCCGAGCATGATGGGGCAGATCGGGTGCACGCCCGGGGCGATCGCGAAGCCTGCCTTCGTCATGCTGGCGCGGAAGAACTCGGTGTTCTTCGCGAGCTTGTCGCGCAGCGCGGTCGTCGCCGACAGGCGGTCGAGGCACGCGATCGTGGCGCCGACGATCGCCGGCGCGAGCGTGTTGGAGAACAGGTAGGGACGGCTGCGGTTGCGCAGCAGGTCGACGATCTCCTTCTTGCCCGTCGTGAAGCCGCCGGCGGCGCCGCCGAGCGCCTTGCCGAGCGTGCTCGTCAGCACGTCGATCCGCTTCTGCACGCCGTGGAACTCGGGGGTGCCGCGCCCGGTCGGGCCGAAGAAGCCGGTGGCGTGGCTGTCGTCGACCATCACCATCGCCTTGTGCTTGTCGGCGAGTTCGCAGATGTCGGGCAGCTTCGCGACGAAGCCGTCCATCGAGAACACGCCGTCCGTGACGATCATCCGGCTCCGTGCTCCCGCGGCCGCCTTCAGGTGCTGCTCGAGCTCCTGCATGTCGCCGTTCTGGTAGCGGAAGCGCTGCGCCTTGCTGAGGCGGATGCCGTCGATGATCGACGCGTGGTTGAGCGAGTCGCTGATGATCGCGTCCTGTTCGCCCATCAGGGTCTCGAACAGCCCGCCGTTCGCGTCGAAGCACGAGCTGTAGAGGATCGTGTCCTCGGTGCCGAGGAACGCCGACACCTTCTGCTCGAGAATCTTGTGGATGTCCTGCGTGCCGCAGATGAAGCGCACGCTCGCGAGCCCGAGGCCGTGCGAGTCGATCGCGCCCTTCGCTGCGGTGCGCAGACCCGCGTCGTTGGCGAGGCCGAGGTAGTTGTTGGCGCAGAGGCACAGCACCTGCTTGCCGTTCACGGTGATCGTGGAGCCCTGCGGGCTCGCGATCACGCGCTCGGACTTCCAGAGTCCGGCGGTCCTGATCTCGTCGAGTTCGCTGCGGAAGCGGGCGCGGTCTTGTTCGAACATGGGTAGTGAAGGGCTCAGATGCTACGCCGGCGGGAACCAAGCTTGGAGCGTTGCGCGAAACCTGAGAAAGGCGGGGTCTCCGCAGTCTCTCATGCCCAGCACGGTCGCGATGTCCCGGTAGATCGCCGAGGAGCGAGGTCGCCTCACACGGCGCAGTGCCCATTCGATTGCCGCCTTCGGGTCGCTGGGCTTCGGCGCGTTGGTTGGCCACAGGCCTTCGATCAAGAGCGCTTCGGCCAGCGGCGGCATTCTGCCGTGCCAGCCCAGTTTTTCGTCGAGCCTCGGCGATCGACGGAACAGCCAGGCCTCGATCTCGGGATCGATCACGAAGGCTCGTGCCCAGTCGGCTCTCAGCTTCGCCAGCTTGTCGTCGATCGTCGCCTCCATCTCCGTTGCGGAGAGATCCGGTGCCCCCTCCCAGGCGCGATCCATCACCACGATCGCGTGCTGCGCGTCATTGGAGAACGGACGCAGCAGCGGTTCCGGTCGGTGGAAACACGCGGAGTCACGCTGCGGATGCGTGACCAGACGGAACTTCACCGGGCGGATTCCCAGCGACTCGTGTCGCTGCAGCGCTGCATCTACGACAGCCTCGATGTTCTTGTCCGCGACGAGGCAGATCAGATCGGTCATGACAACACGCCGCTCGCCAACAACGATCCGAGGTCGGCGTCACCCTTCCAGTTGCGGAGCCGGGGGTGTTGGCGACCGGGCACGATGTCGGTCGCTCCATCGGGCGAGCGGGCGAAGCACAGCACCTGTTCGAGATTCGCCATGCTGAGCACCACCGGTGAGTGCGTCGCGAGAAGCACTTGGGCGCCGTAGACCGAACTGAGCGACTGGAACACGGTCTCCACGGCGCGTGGGTGGATGCCGTTCTCGGGCTCTTCGATCAAGTACGTGCCGGACAGATCGGGCACGTAGGCGAGCAGAGTCAGGGCGAGCAACCGCAGTGTTCCGTCCGACGCCAGCCATGAAGGCGCTTCCAGCCCATTCGCGTAGTGAAGGACGAGGTATCGATGGCGGTCTTCTTCACGCTCGCGTGTGGTCACTGCGCTCAGGTCGGGAAGAGCCTCGCGCAGGTGCGCAACCCAGGCAGCGAGGAGGTCGGGACGATTTCGTTCGAGCTCGTGCACGACGAGCGGCACGTTCGAGCCGTTCGGCATGAACTCTCGCGAACGGCCCGGCGGACAGGGCCTGCGCAGCGCCTCGCCCGACAGGGCGATCCGCTGCACGCCGACCGCCAACGCCTGACGGAACCAAGTCGCAACCGGGAACTTGTCTTCGTCCTCCGGCAAGCTCGCGAGGGCCGTCTTGTCCGGTGCGATGCGGAACGGACTGTTCCAGTTGCGAGTCTCTGCCGAGAACGTCACGTTCGTCGCGTCTTCGCCGCGCCACAGAATCTTGTCCCAACCCATCGGGGCGTGCTTCCCGCGCAGATGGACGATGTTGGCCGGAGGGGCTTCGGCCTCCGGAAACGCGATGCGCTGACGTGGTTCGTTGACCGCCGGAGCGCGGAGCCAGAAGTTCTCGGTGACGATCTGCAGTTGCGCCGCGACATCGATCGCCAGCTCGTAGCGGCACGTCTTCTCCTTGCCGTTCTTGAGCCGCGCCAGGCGTTCGGCCGGAATGCTGAACTCGACGACGAACTCCATCCGCGTGCCCTGCCGCAGCCACGTGAGTTGCTTGCCGTCGGTGGCGCGATGCGGGATGTCGAGCCGTGGATCGCCTTCGATCGCCGCTTGTGCACCGGCGCGGACCACGTCGCCGACGAAAGCGATCACATCCAAGAAGGTGGACTTGCCGCTGCCATTGGGCCCGACCAGCACATGGAACGGCCCGAGGTCCTGCGCGATGTAACGCAGGGACCGGAACCCCAGGGCCTCCACGCGAGTGACGACTCCGCGCGCTGCACTCTCGTTGACGTTCGAGGCGTTCACGTTCAGCGGCGACCGGCGGGATACAGCACGACCTTCTGTTCGAGCCCCTTGCCGAAACGTTCGAGGCCGGTGCCGAACTGGTCGAGCGGCATCTCGGCGGTGACGAAGTGGGACACGTCCATGCCCTGCTTCAAAAGGTCGAGCATCTGCTCCCACGTGCGGAACATCTCGCGGCCGATCACCGCGTGCATCGTCAGGCCCTTGAACACGTAGTTCTTGCTGAACCTCTCGATCGTGACGTTGTCGCCCTTCGGCAGGCCGAGGTTGACGACGTGGCCGGCGGCGCGCGTCATCGCGATGGCGTTGTTGATGCCCGCGGGGTGGCCCGAGATCTCGAGCGAGACGTCGACGCCGCCTTTCGTCGCGTCGACCACGGTGTCGACCGGCTTGTTGCGGGCGTCGACCACGGTGACGCGGTCCTTCAGTCCCCGCCGCGCCACCCACTCGCGGGCGCGCTGCAGCGCGAGGTCGGCGACATCGAGCACGAACACGTGCGATGCCCCGACGAACGCGGCGATCTCGCCGCAGAACGCGCCGATCGGGCCGTAGCCGACGATCGCGACGGAGCGGTCCTTCACCGGCACCTTCATCGTCGTGTGCACGGCGTTGCCGAGCGGGTCGAGGATCGCTGCGACCTGGATCGGCAGGTTCTGCGGGAGCTTCACGACGTTACCCGCGGACACCACGACGAACTCGGCGAACGCGCCGTTCAGGTTGATGCCGCGGATGCGCGCGGTCGCGCACGCGTGGAACGCGCCGCTCTTGCACGCCGGGCACACGCCGCAGATCTCGTGCATCTCCGCGCTGACGTAGGTGCCGAGCGGGAGCCGGTGCTCGTCGACGCCGGGGCCGAGCTTGTCGACGTAGCCGCAGAACTCGTGGCCGAGGGTCACGGGCGGCGCGACGAGCCCCGCCATCGACGGGTCGCCGCTGCAGATGTGCACGTCGGTGCCGCAGATGCCCGACGCAGCGACCCGCAGGCGCACTTCCTTCGGCCCCGGTTCGGGCACGGGCAGATCCGTGCGCAGGCGGTATTGCCCGGGGGCGGTGAGCTGGATGCCTTTCATCGCGGTCATGTGCAGATCGTGCGGTGGCGGTCGGGCCATTCTGCGGCTAGAAGGTGCGCTGCGCCACAGATGAGAATCCGAGGAGACGTGCTGCTGGTGTGCGGACTCGTCGCCGGTTGTGGCACTGCTCCGGCAGGTGTGCCGAACATCGCACGACCCGTCGTCGAACGTTCGCGCTGGGACGTGATCGACGAGGGCGCGGTGCTCGGGCAGGTGCTGCAGCTCGAGATCGACGATCCGTCCGGTCCGGTCGTCTTCTACCGTGTCGTCGACGCCCACGGCCGCTGGCTCGGTCATGCGACGTCGGCTCGGCGCTTCAGCCGTCGTGTTCCGTTCCGCGAGGACGAAGAGGACCTCGGTGTCTGGTCGCTCGAGCGCGGCGCGGCGATGCTGCTCGAGGCCGCGGCCCCGGTGACGCTGCGAGCGGTCGCCCGGGATGCCGACGCGAGACGCGCCGCGAAGTGAACCGGTCGCCGGCAGCGATCAGCGAGTGGCCGGCGTGTAGGTCACGTCGGTGTCGCCGAAGAGGATCGCGAAGCGCTCCCGCTGCTCGTGGCGCGTGCCGGACGTCGTGGTGACGTAGTCGTCGCGTTCGTGCCACAGGAGGCCACAGCCCGCCCATTCACGATCGCCCCACTCGATCGGCTCGCCCTTCGGCGTGACCACTCGGCGCTCGGTCGTGCCTGCGAAGAACAGCGGGCCGTATCCCTTCAGGTGCGCGAACGTGTAGCCCGGCGGCAGACCGGGCGCGTTCTTCTCGAACGTCAGGAAGTTCGTGTGCACGAGCGGGATCCAGAGCCCGTCGTCGATGCAGTGGCGGCCCGACGACTCGAGTTCGGCGATCAGCTTCGGGATGTCGTAGGTTCCGTCCGGCTTGCGAGCCATGGCGAAGTCGTAGGTCGAGCAGGCGGACATGGCGCACAGCGCCACGGTCGTGATGAAACGGCAGGTGTTCATGGTTCCTCGCGTGCCCCGATTGTGTCGAGCAACGCCGCCCACCGCACGCGCTCGCCGGCTAGAGTCCGGCCGATGACCGCATCGCCTCCGCCGCTTCCGGCCCGCCCCGTCGCCGACTCGAAGGTCGAGATGACGGAGATCGTGTTCCCGAACGACGCGAACCCTCTCGGCAACGCGATGGGTGGCCGCGTGATGCACTGGATCGACATCTGCGCGGCGGTCGCCGCCGGTCGCCATGCGAGGACACCGGTCGTCACCGCGAGCGCGGACCAGATCGACTTCCACAATCCGGTGCCGGTGGGGGCTGTCGTCGTGTTGCTCGCGTCCGTCAACTTCGCCGGGCGCACGTCGATGGAGGTCGGCGTCAAGGTCTGGATGGAGGATCGACAGAGTGGCGCGCGCAAGCACGTCGCGTCGGCCTACCTCACGTTCGTGTCGCTCGACCCGACCACGAAGGCACCGCGGCCCGTCCCGCCCATCCTGCCGCAGACCGACGACGAGAAGCGCCGCTTCGAATCCGCGAAGGCGCGCCGTGCGCACCGCCTGTCGCTGCGACGCTGAGCCGGTCTCAGCTGCGCGACGCGTAGAAGACGCTGCCGTCGTAGCCGAACAGCAGGAGGAGCCGCCATGTGGTCTCGAGGCGCGCGCCGGCGATGGTCTCGATCCGGCCGTCCCGGTCGTTGAGCAGCAGCGACCAGCCGAGCCACAGGCGATCGTCGCTCTCGATCGTGGTGCCCGCGGGGTCGATCAGGGCCGTCTCGTACGTGCCGTTCATGAACACCGGGCCGACTCCGGTCCAGTGCGCGAACTCGTAGCCGGTCGGCTTGCCGGGCGTGCTCGCCTTGAACGACGAGATGTTGCAGTAGACGAGGGGGATCCAGATCCCCTCGCTCAGCGACTCCTCCCCCGAGGCCTTCAGGTCGGCGATCAGCTTCCTCGTGTCCAGCTTGCCGTCGATGGTTCGAGCCTGGCTGAAGTCGTAGTTGGCGCAGGCGGTGGTGAAGGCGAAGGCCGCGAGGGCAAAACGGTGTCTCATGGCGTGTTCGTGGCGGTCTGGCTGAAAAAGCGGGCCTCAGCGTCTACCCGCACACGGCCGTGGCGTCGACGGTTTCGGCCACGGGTGGCGGCCGGCGCGACGGCTCGCTATCG
>JAEUHQ010000019.1 GCA_016794565.1 Planctomycetota bacterium
ACGCGACGGCAAGGTCGCGAAGCTTCGCATCTCGATCCACGACGTGCCGGGCGTTCTGGCCCGCGTGACGCAGATGATCGGCGCCGCCGGCGCCGACATCATCGACATCGAGCACCAGCGACTCTTCAACAACCTCGCGCCACGGCAGGCCGAGCTGGACGTCGTGATGGAGACGCGCGGCAAGGCGCACGTCGACCAGATCCTGCTCACACTCGAAGCGGCGGGCTTCCCGGCGCACGCGCTCTAGGCGGTCGGCGTCTTGAGCGAACAACGCCACGCGATTAGTGTCCGAGGCGTGGAAGCCGAACTGGAGCGCAGGATCCTCGCCGCAGCACAGAGGCTTCGGCAGAGGGGTGCAACAGCTGTCTACGTGTTCGGCTCAGTACTCACCGGGCACATTCGTCCCGACTCCGATGTCGACCTCGCCGTCGAAGGGCTGCCGCCCTCCGTCTTCTTCCGGGCGATGTCGGAAGCGTCTCGAATCATCGGCAGGCCGGTGGACATCCTGGATCTCGATCGAGGCGACACCATCGCGGCGCACGTGCTCGATTCCGGAGAATTGAACCGTGTCGCTTGAATTGCGGACTGTTCTCGAAGATCGCCTGACGCGATTGAAGGGGAACGAGGATGCAGTAGCACCAATTGTGGCCAGGCGCAGCGGTCCTCCGGCCCCCGAGGACCTCGCCGGTCTGGCTTGGCTGCTGGAGAGCTCCTACTCGGATATCGAAGAAGCCTGGAAGGCGATCGCCCGACACTTCGAAGAGCCGACACCTACCTCCACTTCGTGGCACCGGGACCTTCTCGACTCCATGGCGAATCAATCGCGTCGCCGCGGACCGGTGATCTCGACGGACCTTCGCGACTCGCTCGAGGAATATCTTTCGTTCCGCCATTTCTCGCGCTACTCGACGTTCGCGATTCTCCGGTGGGATCAAATGCAGCCTCTGGTAGAGAGGCTTCCGACGGCGATCGCCGGCTTCCGGTGCGCAATCGAGCGACTCCTGGGTCCCACGGTGTGAGAGAGCTCGACGCCGCCCCAGTCTCGACCGAACGACGGAGCGCACCGCCTCGGTTGCCGTTGTCACGGCCGACCGGCGCCAACACAAGCGTTCTCGAGCTCGCTGGCGAGTATCCCGAGCAACTGGAGGCGAAACTCCGCAAGGAGCAGGGTGCGTGGTTCACGCCGATGGCGCTCGCGCTGCCGACCGCGGCCCGCGCCCTGAAGCCGCTGCTCGCGAACGGCGACCCTGCTCGGCTGCGCATCGTCGACCCGGCCGTCGGCGGCGGCGTCTTCCTCGTCGCGGCACTGCGCACGTTGCTCGCGGCAGGCGTGAGACCGCGCGCTGCTGCGAAGTGCGTTTTCGGCATCGACTGCGACGCGACGGCGGCCGCCCTCGCGGCGAGTGCAGTGCACGAAGCATGCGGCGACGCCGATATCGCCCTTCGCGACATCGCGACACGAATCCGCGCCGGCGACGGACTGCGCGACCTGGAGCCCGCGACGTTCGACGCGGTGCTGACGAACCCGCCGTGGGAGACGCTGCAGGCGGGGTCGCACACGAAGGCACGCGTCGACGCACTGCGGCCGCACTTCCGGCACCAGGGTCGCGGCAAGCTCTTCACGTATCGCCTGTTCGTCGAGCGGGCGCTGCAGTTGCTGCGGCCCGGCGGCCGTTTCGGCCTGATCGTGCCGGCGAGCCTGTGGTTCGACCGCGACGCCGAACCGCTGCGCCGCCTCCTGCTCGACGAGTGTGAGTGGGAATGGCTCTTCGGCTTCGAGAACCGCGAGCGGGTCTTCGCGATCGACAGCCGCTACCGCTTCGGCGTGATCGTCGGGACCAAGGGCGGTCGCACCGATGCCGTGAAGGTCGCATTCGCACGGACCGCCGTTTCCGACTGGGCGCGGTCCGATCCGCGCTTCTCGACGTACGGCCGCGACGAGCTGCGCGCGGTGAGTCCGACCTCCGGGGCGTTCGTCGAGATCGAGGATCGTCGCGATCTCGACCTGCTGCGCCGCATCCAGAGCACCGGCGCGCCGCTGGTCGGCGATGGCGCCGCGTTGTCGTGGCGGCAGGGCGACTTCAACATGACCGCCGACCGCGGCCACTTCGTCGAACGGGAACACGCGATCGCGTGCGGCCACCGGCCCGGCGGCGACGGCGCCTGGCGGAACGGCCGCGACGCCGCCCTGCTGCCGCTGCTGCAGGGCGCGATGATCGGCGATCTGCACCCGAACGCGGCTGCTCACGTGCGGGGCACCGGTCACGCAACGACATGGCGGCCGCCGAGGGCGATCGACGAAGTCGTGCCCGCGTACTTCGTGCCGGCGGAGCGATGGCGCGCAACCGCGTCGTCGCGGCCGCGGGCCCGCATCGTGCTGCGCGCCCTCTCGAACGCGACGAACGAGCGCACGGCGATCGCGTGCCTCGTGCCCGACCGCCCGTGCGGCAACTCGCTCGGCGTGCTCACGCCGCTCGCCGCCGACGAGCCCCCGCTCCGCATGCTGGCGGCGACCGCGGCGGTGCTGTCGTCGCTCGCGTTCGACCACGCGCTGCGACTCCGCCTCGTCGGCACGAACCTGAACCACTTCGTGCTCGCCGACTGTGTCCGGCCCCGCCTCGACGAGGCCGCGGCGATCCGACTCGCCCAGGCCGCACTGCGGCTGTGCGCGATCCTTCCCGACGGTGACACGCTGTGGCGGGACGCCGCGGCCGAAGGATGGCGGCCTGACGAGGGGCCGGCCACGCAACGGGACGTGCGCCGCGACCTCGCGACGCAGATCGATCTGCTCGCGGGTCGCGCGTTCGGCCTGGATGCCGCCGACGTCGCGTGGATCGTGCGAGGCTGCGATGCTCCGACGACGGAACGCCGGCGCACCGACGCGCGCGCGCACGGCCGGGGCTTCTGGCGAACGGACCGCACGCTGCCGCCGCACGAACGGCGCCCGATGCGCTGGCTCGCCGCGGCACGCGAGTGAACGGCGGCCGCCGCGACACCGCGGCTACTTCTTCGCTTCGCGGTCGCGCGCTTCGAGTTCCGCGGTGACGTCGACGTCCCACTCGACCGTGTCGCCGTCGGCGATCGTTCGGGTGATGCGGATCTCCGGCTTGCCGGGTTCCGCGATGATCGCGGTGTAGGTGTCCGGCGGCACGCTGCCGAACTCGTACCAGCCGGAGTCGGCGACTTCGTCGCGATTCATCAGGCGACGCATCACCGACAGTGTCGACACGCGGCTCACCACGGCCTTGCCCTGACCGTCGAGCAGCGAGATCTGCGCGAACGGGATGCGCTTCTTGTCGACGTTCGTCGCACGTACGCGGAGCGTCGCGCCACGCACCATGCGCAGGGTCACGTCGGACGCCGCGTCCTCGCCGACCTTCACATCCGTGGCCTTCCCTGCCTCGAGCGCTTCGCTCTCGACGCGAAGGTCGTAGACGCCGGGCGTGAGGCCCTTGATCTCGAACCGGCCGTCCTCGCCGCTGCGGATCGGTCGCGGCTGCGCGGCGATGAGGTCGAGCATCGGATTGCTCTTCTCCTTCGTCCGCTTGGCGCTCGTCTCGACGTACGCGATCTCCGCGTTGCGCACCGGGTTGCCGGATCCGTCGACGACGATCCCGCTGATGCGGCCCGCCATCGGAACGGTCACCACGAGACCCTCGACGTTCGTGACGCCGTCCACGGCGACGTTCTCGATCGACGCCTCGCCGTGCGCATCACCGTCTTCGCCGCCTCCGCCGCGGCGCCCGCGGCCGAGCCGGCTCCCCGCCGTGACGCGGTAGGTGCCGGGCGCGACCGAGCGCAGGGTGAACTCGCCCTCCGCGCCGGTCCGCGCCTGCGCGAGGCCGTTCTGCGCGATGAGCCCGATCAACCCTTCGGCAGCGCCGAGCGACCCCTGATCGCTGCCGAGCGTGATCTGGGTGCCCGCGACCGGGTTGCCGCGCGTGTCGATCACCCGCCCGCGGATCGAGCTCGTCGGCAGCGAGATGTCGAACTGGAAGTCGCGCGTGTCCTCCGGGATCTCGACTTCGAACGTCGTCTGCACGGGCTGCCCCTGGAAGCGCGTGACCTGCATCACGTAGTCGCCGGGCTTGATGCCGGGCAATTCGTAGCGGCCGTCCAGGCCGGCGGCATTCGCGCGGATGCCCATGCCGAGCAGACCGTCGCGGTCCGTGCCGAGCAGCGTGACGAGAGCCCGCGGCACCGGCGCCGTGCCTTCGCGCACGACGCCGTGCACTCGCACACCGTCCTCGCTGTCGTCGTGCACGTCGAGCCGCACGATCTGGCCCTGCTTCACGCCGATCGACTTGAGCCGCATGTTGCTCATCAGCTCGAGACCGATGTTGTCGGCGCGCTCGTCCATGCGCGACTTGAAGACGACGTAGCGGCCGGAGGGCAGACCGTCGATGCGGTAGTAGCCCGCCTTGTCCGTCGTCGTGCTCCGCATCGTGCCGGCCTGCAGGCTCACCGCGACCATCAGCGCGTCCGCGAGCGGTCGCTGGCCGAGCCCGGTCACGTTGCCTTCGATGCCGCCACCGTCGTCGAGGCGGATCTCGATGTCGGGCGTCGGCACGCCGACCTTCACCTCGACGTCCTTCGCGGACGACTTCGCCTTGTCCGGATGCCGCGCGGTGAAGCGGTACTTCCCGGGGCTCAGCGATACGATGTGGAAACGGCCCTTGCTGTCGCTGATCGCACTGCGCTGGTTCGTCGCGGACGACAGTGCGAGGAAGTCGAAGTCCTCCGGATCGATGCTGAAGAGCCCGCCGCCGCGCCGTTCGCCGTCGTCGCGCTGGCGGTACGCGGTCACCTGCGCGTCGCTGACGGGCTTGCCGGTCGCCTCGTCGATCACGTGGCCACCGACCGCTTCGCCCGCCTCGACGGCGAACACGAGCACGTCGCTCGTCTGCCCGGGGAGAAGGTCGACCTCCTGGTTCGCCGGGTCGATGCAGCCTTCCGCGCGGACACGGACGCGCACGCGGCCCGGCGGGATCCCGCGCAGCTCGAAGGTGCCGTCCGCGGTCTGGAACTCGCGCCAGTTGCCGTCGAGTCCGCGATCGAACCCGCCGTCGAACATCGCCTGTCCCTCGGGCAGCTGCACCGTGCCCGTGCGCATGCCGCGGCCGAACGGCGGACCGCCGCGGTCGTCGCGGTCGCGGGCTTCGCGCCGCGGACGCTGGCCCCGTTCGCCCGACGCTTCCGCCGGCTCCGCCTTCGGGATCTCGCTGGTGCGCGTGTCGACGCGGAAGCGCGCGAGGGGACGGTCGCCGGCGACGACCTTGCCGCGAACGACTGCGCCGCGCTGGATCTCGACGACGAGGTCCGGCTCGTCGAGCTTCACGCCGAAGCGGACCGCTGTCGTGTAGCCGGCCTTGCCCGCCTGCACGACGACGCGTTCGCCAGTCAGGCCCTTGCACTCGAACCGCCCGTCCGCGTCCGTGGTCGCCTCCACGCGGCGGACCTTCAGCATCATTTTCAGGAACTGAGGGTCGTCGGGCCGCTCGAACGGCCGCATCTCGACCGCGGCGCCGGCGACCGGCTTCTTCTCGTCGTCGACGACGCGACCGCGCACGGTCGCTCCGTCGGTGAGTTGCAGGACGAGGTCGTCGTAGACACCGCCGTCGACGACGGCGAGCTCTTCGATGCGACTCGGAGCGAGGCCCGGCGCGGCCGCCACGAATGCGACTCGGCCGGAGGCCACGTGCTCGACGCGAAAGTGCCCGTCGGCGTCGGTCTCGATCGGTTCCTGCCGTCCGTCGGCGGAGAACAGCACGCGGCTGATGTCGAGGTAGACCATCGCGACCGACGCGTGCGGCAGCGGCGCTCCCTGCGTGTCGAGCACACGACCGGCGACGATCGCGCCCTGGTGACCACGCAGCGCGACCTCGCTCACCTGTCCGACCTTGACGTCGACGCCGTGCACTTCCTCGAGCGCGATGTCGGCGGCGGATGCGGAGACCGTGTAGCCGAGGCCGGCCGGGACGCCGGGCAGGTCGAAGCGGCCGTCCGGCCCGGTCACCGCGTCGAGCCAGCGGTACTGACGCTCGGTGATCTGGCCGAAGAACGAGTTGAGGCCGGGACGCACGCTGACCGCCGCCCCCGCCACCGGAGCCCCGTCGGCGCCGAGCACGATGCCGCGCACGCGGCCGCCGGGCGACGCGCGCAGTTCGATCCCGTCGCGGATCTCGCCGTTCGCGAGGCGGGCAGTGCCCGGAGTGCGCACGAACCAGCCGTCGCTGCGGCCGTCGAGGAACACGCGCCCTTCCGGCAGCCCCAGGAGCTCGAACGTGCCGTCGGGGTTGCTGACCGCGCGGCCGAGTTCGCGGCGCGGCACGCGCGTCTCGACGAACATGCCCTTCTGCAGGAGGCCGCGGAACCGGGCGAGCAGCGGCTCGATCGACGGCTCGTCCTTGACCGCGATCACCTCGATGCCACCGAGCGGTTGTCCCGTCGCGACATCGAGCACGATTCCGCGCACGCCGGTCTCCCGCCGGCCGAGCTCCCCGACCTGGCGCTCCGCGACCGCGCCTTCCGGAGCCGCGGCCTTCGCCGTGGCCACGAGCGCGCCTTCGACCGGCGCTGCCGGGCCGTCGCCGACGACCGTCGCTCCGGGCGCCGGCGCGACGCCGGGATCGGTGTGCCCCCACCAGAAGAACGCGAGGACCGCGACGACGAGAACGACGGCTGCGGCCAGGAGAGCGGTGGCGCGATTCTGCATGGGCACGGGCACCGCCGCGGGCGGCGCCGAAGTTGGCGACTCGTGGCCGACCGGGGACGTGCTTCTGTCGACCGCAGGGAGTCGATGATCGACGATAGTGAAGTGCCCGCCGACTCTCGCGAGCCGACAGCCACCATGCAACGCCCCGAAGCCCAGGAAATCGTGACTCT
>JAEUHQ010000040.1 GCA_016794565.1 Planctomycetota bacterium
GCTAACTCTACGAGGCGCGGTAGTGGCCGGGCCGGGTTTCCGGCTGTCGAGTTCTTTCCGACGCCCGCTGCTCGCGCAGCGGTGGCTCTTGTTCGCACCTCCGCCGCTCGGCGGGCGATCCGCGCCCGTCAGGTGCGCGCGACGACGAACCAGGTGCCGGCGGTCAGAGGCTCGAATCGCTCGACAACGAGCCCGGCGTCACCGACCAGCCGCCGCAGCTCCGGCTTGCGCCGCACGCGCCCCTGCAGCAGCACCTGCATTTCGAGGTCCAGCATCGCGGCCATGTCGGCGCGGTTGTCCGGCGACAGGATCGTCTCGAGCAGGAGCACGCGCCCCTCCCTTCCCACCGCCGCCCCGCAGCGCCGCAGCAGCGCGACCGCGCGCTCGTCGTTCCAGTTGTGCAGCACGTGCTTCACCATCACGAGGTCCCCGGCGGGTACACCGGTGAAGAAGTCGCCGCCCGCCACGTCGATCCGGGCGCCGAAACGCTCGACGAGGCGCGCCCGCGCGCGATCGACGACGTGCGGCAGATCGAACAGCACGCCGTGCAGGTGCGGGTTCGCGGCGAGCACCGCCGAAAGCAGCGACCCGCGACCGCCGCCCACGTCGACGACGCGCCGCACACCGACGAAGTCGAACTCGGCGCACAGCGCCGCCGCTTCGTGCTTCGTGAACGCGTCGATCGCCGCGTCGTAGCGCGCCGCCGCTTCGGGATGACCGCCCATCCAGTCGTAGAGCGCGCCGCCGTTCGCGAGAGCGAACGCACTGGCACCGTCCCGCTGCACCTCGCGCAACCGCGACCACGGATCCCACTGCTCCTTCGCGCCGACGAATTCGGCCATCGCCCCCAGTGCGTCGCCACGCAGCGCACGACCGCGTTCGGTCACCACGAACTCGCCGGGCGTCGGGCTGTCGAAGAAGCCGAGGCCGGCGCAGATGCGCAGCACGGCCCCCATCGCGTCGACCGGGCAGCCGACTTCGGCAGCCAGCTGCTCCGCGTTGCGCGGTGCGCCCGCGAGGCGCTCCGCGAGCCGCCACGCCGCCGCCGTCGAAACGGCCTGTGCCCGGCCTTTTCCGCCGAGCACGTACATCAGGTACTCGCCGGGCGAGCCGTCCTCCGGCGTCACGACATCGCACCCGCGAACAGTTCGCGCGCTTCCGCGGCACGCGGATGGCGGCGGATCGGCCCGAGACCGCGCTCGACGTCGCGGGCGAGATCGGGCAGACCGTGCCGACGCTCGAGACCCTTCTTCGCCTCGATCTCGAGCCGCATCGCGGACACCGGCACGCCCCACTTCCCGAACTCGACCGCGTCGAGCAGTTCGCGGCCGCCCTCCGGCCCCAGTTCCTGCACGATGCGCAGAACGAGTTCAGCGACGATCTCGTGCGCCTGCCCGAGCCGCATCTTCAGGTAGTCGAGGGTTTCCTCGAACGTCATCGACTTGCCGACCGCGACGTGCGCGTCGATCAGCACGGAAGGGAATGCGGGCGCCTGCTTGAACACCGGCGCAGGATCCTCGGGCGCCATCCTGGCCCAGGTCGCGAGCAGCTTCTCGACGTGCGCCATCAGGTCGAGGAAGCGTCGGCCGTACATCGCGACCCTCTCCTGCCCTTCGGCGTCGAGACGGCACAGCTCCTGCATGAAGTACTGGCAGGTGAAGGACCAGTAGCAGAAGTTGTTGAAGAAGACCTTGTAGGCCATCGCCGACGAGTGGCCGTAGATCGGCGCCGCGGTGCGGAACAGCTGCAGCGAGCCGTTCAGGATCGAACGGTACTGCGCGTTCATCATCATCGCCTTCTGCTTCACGTCGCCGCCGGCGAGTGCCGTGCGCATGGTCTCGACGGTGAAGCAGTTCGCGAAGCCGATGAAGTCGGTGCCCGGACTGAACAACGGATCCGCGAACGCGCCGGCCTCACCGACGAGCGCCCAGCCGTCCTCGGACCAGCAGCGGCCGACGTTGTAGCTGTAGTTGCGGAGGCACAGGAAGTCCTCGATCCCGTACTTCGCGAGCGCATCGGCGAGCTGAGGCTCGTGCTGGCGGATGAACGCGAGCGTCTTCTCGAGGCCGGCGATGTGGTGGTAGTCGTGCGTGTCCTCGTGGATGACAAGGCCGATGCTCGTCTTGCCGCTCGACAGCGGGATCACCCACACCCAGTAGCCGGCGCCCATGAAGTGGTTCGTCGCGAGCCAGCGCTGCTCCGCGCACGGGCGCGTGTGCCACTCGGTCTCGCTCTTCGGCACCATCTCGTTGATGTCGAACTTGCCGTCGATGCGGAACCACCCCGCACTCGCCGTGTGGTGCGAGCCGCGGGTCAGCTTCTGCTGGCGACGAAGGATCGCCTGTCGCCCGGTCGCGTCGACGACCCAGCGCGGGTGCAGTTCGTGTTCGGCGCCGTCCTGCTCGTAGCGCACCGTGTGCCGGGCCCCGCCCTTGCCGAGTTCGATCGCGGTGACCTTCGCTCCTTCGATCAGCGTGGCGCCGTCCTCTTCGATCATGCCGCGCAGGTCGGTCTCCATGCGGCCGCGATCCATCTGGTAGCTCTTGAGCGGCGGCTCGGCGCACGGGCCGATCTCGGTGCGCAGGTGCAGCGGCAGATGGCCGCCGCCGGGGAAGAAGCGGATGCCCCACTTCAGCAGCTGGCGCTGCTCCATGTAGGGGTGCAGGCCGAGCCGCATGATGTACTGCGAGCCCAGTTCGACCGACGACTCGCCCACCTTGTGGCACCCCTCCGGCAAGGGGCGCTTCGTGCGCTCGACCACGGTGACCCGGGCCTCGGGCAGTTCGCGGCGCAGTTGCCGCGCCAACAGGAGACCCGCCAGCCCGGCGCCGCAGATCACCACGTCGAAGGGGTCGCTGCCTTGGTCGGGACGGAGCCGCGTAGGGTCGTTCTTCTGCATCGGAGGACCGGATCCTGTGAGGTCGGGCAGTCTGGCCGCCCGCGCGGCGCGAGTCCACTCCGAGTGGCCCGTCCCCGGGGCGCGTTGTTGCCCGGGCTCCCCGGGGTGCCTAGAGTCGCCGCCTCACGCCATGGCCGACACCCTCGAAGACCAGTTGAAGCGCCTCATCGTCGACACCCTCGCGCTCGAGGACGTGGCTCCGGAGAGCATCGACACGAACGCGCCGCTCTTCGGGGAGGGACTCGGCCTCGACTCGATCGACGCGCTCGAGATCGCCCTGGCCGTCCACAGCAAATTCGGCGTGAAGACCGTCGCAAACGACGAGAAGAATCGCGAGTACTACCACTCGATCGCCTCGCTCGCGCAGTTCGTCCGCACCAAGCAAGCCGAGAACGCCGCGCAGGCCGCCGCCGGCGCCTGATCCACCGATGGCGCCGCGGCCGCCTTCGTTCCTCGCGCTCGCGGCGAAGGTGCTGCTCGGGGTCGTCTTCGTCGCGTATCCGGTGCTCGTCTGGCAGGGTCTGCGGGCGGGCAGCCCGCGCGTCATCGCCGCGACGCTCCTCTGCATCGTGCTGCCGATCGCCGCGTTGCGTCTCCGCCGCGCGAAGAACGCGTCGCTGCGCGGTCTCGCCGCGGTGCCGATCGCCACGGCGATCGGGCTCGTGCTGTCCGCCGTGCTCGACGACGCCGGCTTCCTGCTGCTCGTGCCCACCACGATCAACGCCATCTTCCTCGCGGTCTTCGGGGCGTCGCTGCGACGCGGATCGATGCCGATGGTCGAACGCTTCGCGCGCCTGCAGGAGGAAACGCTGTCGGCCGAGCAGCGCGCATGGTGTCGTCTGTGGACGATCATCTGGAGCGCGTTCTTCGTCGCGAACGGCACGTGCGCGGCGGTGCTCGCGGCAGCCGCGCCCCTCGACTGGTGGGCGACCTACAACGGCCTCGTGTCGTACGTGCTGATGGGCTTCCTGTTCGCGATCGAATGGACGGTGCGCCGCCGGCGGTTCTCTCGTGGCTGAACCGGGCACGACGCGACCGTCGCGCACGGCCGGCACGGACGCCGTCGCGCGCATCGCCGCCGCCCTGCCTGCAGCGACTCCGGGCTCGCACGTCGTGATGGTGTTCGAGGGCGAACGCAACCGCTTCCTGGCGACGCTCGTCGCCGCGTGGCAGCGCGGCCACGGTGCCGCCCTTCCCGAAGACCCCCGGCGACTCGCGGTCACCGCTGCCCTCACACGACCGGACGTCGCCCTGCTCGCGCACGACACCGGCGTCGGCACCGGTCTCGACGTGCGCACGCTCGCAGCCGAGGACGTTCCCGGGTTCGTCGTCGATCCGAAGTGGATCGGCGCCGTCACCTGCGTCGCGGCGGGGGCCGACAGCGGCGCAATCGCCCGGTCGTGGTCCGCGGCCGACGTCGCCGGCCTCCTCACGCACTGCGCGGCGACTCTCGCCCTGCCGCGCGATGCGACCGTGTGGAATGCGTTCCCGACGGCCACCCCCTGCGCGCTGCTCCCCGGTCTCCTGGCACCGCTGGTCGGGGGAGCGCACGTCGTCGGCCGCTCCGGCGTCGAAGTCGAGACGATGGCGCACGAACTCGCCGCGTCGTTCGCACACACGCTCGTCGCGCCCGCCGCGACGCTCCGCGCGCTGTCCCTGCTCGGGGCCGACACACCGGCGCTGGTGCAGGTGGTGGCGGCCGACGAAGCGCTCGACGAAGGATCGGTCCGTCGCTTCGCGGCGAACGGCGTGCGCACGATCCGCCTCTCGACGCTCGAGACGCCGCGACCGCACGACGACGCGGCGGCACAGCTCGCCGCGGACCTGCTGCTCGGCGACGGCGTCGCCGATGCCGCGGTCGAGGCGGTGGTCACTCCGGCGGGCCGCGTGCTCTGCTGCATCGTCGCGACGCAGGGCTCCCTGGACGACGCACGCCGCCGCGCACACGCCGACGGCGCCATCGAGATGCGTCGCGTCGCCGCACTTCCGCGCGAGCCGGACGGCCGCGTGCCGCGCGACGCCGTGCTGCGACTCTGCGGCCGCAACGCCGACGGCTCACCCGTCGTGCACGACCTCGCGTTCGTACCGGCGGCACCGAACGGCGAGCGCCGCGTCTTCCGTGTGCAGGTACCGACCGGGTTCTTCGCGTTCGCCGGACACTTCGCGACCTACCCCGTCCTCAGCGGCGCGATGCAACTGCACGAACTGGTGCTGCCGTGCCTGCGCCTCGTCGCCGGGCCGGGTGCGCGACCGACCGCGTTCCAGGACCTCAAGTTCCTCGCGCGCATCGCGCCGGGCGACACGGTCGACGTCTCGCTGCGCGTGGACGCCGCGGCGGCCACCGCGGAGTTCGAGATCGTTCGCGGCGACACGAAGTGCTCGAGCGGGCGCGCCTCGCTGCGCAGCACGGAGTCGCCGCCGTGACCGGTCCGCGGGTGTGCGCGCTGATCCCGACCTACGACAACCCGCGCACGGTCCGTGATGTCGTGCTCGCCGTTCGGCGACACCTGCCGGACGTGATCGTCGTCGACGACGGCAGCGGCCCGGAAGGTCGCGCCGCGTGCGAAGCGCTGGCGAGGGACGGCCTCGCGGCCGTGCACCGACTGGCCAAGAACAGCGGCAAGGGCGGCGCGGTGAAGGCGGGGTTCGACGTCGCGGCGGAACGCGGATTCACGCACGCGTTCCAGGTCGACGCCGACGGCCAGCACGATCTCGCGTGCATGCCGGCGTTCGTCGCCGCCGCGGCCGACCGGCCCGACGCGCTGATCCTCGGCTTCCCCGTCTACGACGCGACCGCGCCGAAGACGCGCATGACCGCGCGCCGCGTGACGAAGTTCTGGGTCGATCTCGAGGTCGGTCGCGACCGCGTGCACGACGCGATGATCGGCTGCCGCGTCTACCCGATCGAAGCAGCGCGGCGCAGCGGCACACGCGGCAACCGCATGGACTTCGACGTCGAGGTCGTCGTTCGCATGGCGCGCAGCGGCGTGCCGATCGTCAACCTCCCCGTGAACGTGCGCTACCTGACCGCCGAGGAAGGCGGCGTGTCACACTTCCATCCCGTGCGCGACATCGTCCGGCTGTCGTGGATGCACAGCCGCGTCTGCACCGGCATCTCGATGCGCTGGGTCTTCGGCCGGCTGCTCGGTGGTGCACGATGAGCGAACGCCCGGCGACGTGGCTCTCCCGCCGCGAACGCGGCACCATCCTCGGCATCCGCGCCGCGTTCCGGTGCGCGACCCTGTTCGGTCGCCCGGCGACCAAGCCGCTCGTGGGCTTCCTCGCGTTCTGGTACCAGCTCTTCGATCGGCGCACGGCACGCATCTCGCGCGCGTGGCTGCGCCGCGCGACGGGCAGCGAGCCGGGCTTCTTCGGCGTGTGGCGCCATCTCTTCACGTTCGCGCAGACCACGCTCGACAAGGTTTTCCTGCTGACGGGCCGCACGAAGAGCCTCGTCTTCCACCGCACGGGCCACGAACTGCTCACGGCACAGCGCGCGACCGGCCGCGGCGCGGTGCTGCTCGGCGCGCACGTCGGCAGCTACGAGGCGATGCGGGCCGGCGGCGACCGCGACGACGTGCCGATCAAGATCCTCGGTTACTTCCAGAACGCCGCGCGCATCAACTCGCTGCTCGCCGAACTGAATCCGACCCAGGCGGCCCAGGTCATCCATGTCGGCGACGATCCGGTCGGCCTCGTCGCGAAGGTGCAGGAGTGCATCGAGAAGGGCGAGTTCATCGCGGTTCTCGGCGACCGCACCGGCCTCAACGACCGCAGCGTGCCCGCCACGTTCTTCGGCGAACCGGCCAACTTCGCGAGCGGGCCGTTCCTGCTCGCGTCGATCCTGCGGTGCCCTGTCTACCTCGTGTTCGGCCTCTACCAGGCGCCGAACCGCTACGAACTGCACTGCGAGCGCTTCGCCGACCGTCTCGACATTCCGCGCCGCGACCGTGAGACCGCACTGCGCGGCTGGGTGCAGCGCTACGCAGAACGCGTCGAACACCACGCACGCAGCGCGCCGCTGAACTGGTTCAACTTCTACGACTTCTGGGCCCCCGACGCGCGCGGCGCCGCCGCCGCGCGCCCGGCCGGCGCGGCCCCCACCGAGCAACGAGCCCCGTCGTGAACCGGAAACGCCCGCCGCACGCGATCACCGTCGAGCACAAAATCGGGCTGCACCACTGCGATCCGCTCGGCGTCGCGTGGCACGGCCGCTACTTCGAGTGGTTCGAGGTCGCCCGAACGGCCCTCTTCTGCAGTCTCGACCTCGACGTGCCGCGCATCCGCGACCTCGGGTTCCGGATGTACGTCGTCGACGCCCGCTGCCGCTACATGGCGGCGCTGCAGTACGGCGACACCGCGGCGATCACCGCGTGGTTCGTGGCGACGGAGCCGCTGATCCGCGTCGCGTACGACATCGTCGATCCCGGCACCGGCCGCTGGTGCGCCCGCGCGACGACGGTGCTCGCGACGACGGACGCAGCGGGCGCGCTCCTGCCGACCACGCCGCTGGTGCTGCTCGAACGACTGCCGCGCCGCTGATCGGTCGCTTCACTTGCCGGGCGAGATGTCGAGCATCGTCGACTCCTGCAGGCGCGCCTGCATGTCGGCGACGTAGCGCGGCACTTCGAACGCGGCGGTCAGCGACCACGGGTGTCGTTCGCGCACTGCGTTCCACAGCACGATCACATCCTGGTACTGGCGCTGCTCGACCATGCGCTCCTTGCTCACCAGCGACCATGTCTCGACGACGGCGAAGCGCGCCACCAGCTCGACGCACGCGAACGCGCCGAACGCGGCGACGCCGCACACGGTGAGGAACAGCCGTACCAGGCGGCGCTTTCGTTCCCGCCGACGCACGAAGATCTCCTTGTCGATCATCTCGATCGACACCGTCGCTTCACGGTTGCCCGGCTCGATGTCGAGCACCTCCTCGAACAGCGAACGCGCCGCGACGTAGTCCTGCTTCTGGATCAGCGTCTTGCCGCGGCGCGCCAGCTGCTTCACCGCCTCCTGGGACTCGCCGCAGTCGACGCGGCAGCGCGCGAGCTCGACGTGCAGTTCGTCGTCGTCGGGCGCGACGCGCAGGAGCTTCTCGAGCACCTCCTTCGCACGGCCATGCAATCCGGGACCGCGATGGAGCGAGACGAGCTTCAGGCCATCGCGCACAGCCTCCTCGCGGCGGCCCTGCGCGATCAGCAGCGACAACGTCCGCTCCCACAGGCTCTGGTCGGTCGGCGTCAGCTCCTTCGCGTACTCGAGCTCGCGCAGCGCGTCGTCCGTGCGTCCGGCCTCGAGATGGAGATGTCCGGCGAGCTTGCGCGCCGCGGCGGCAGCGACGCCGTCGTCCAACGCCTCGGCGAGGCGCGCTTCCGCGGCCAGCAGGTCGAGATTGTGCGGTTCGCGCTCCAGCGCGCGACGGACGAGCTGGCGCGATCGCGCCGGATCGTCGCTCTCCACGCCGCGCGCGATCTCGAGCAGATCCTCCGTTCCCGTCGGCCGCGCGAGGCGGTCGCGAACGAAGTCGGCCATCAGCTTGAAGGCGAGGAAGCGCTGGTGCGGGAAGAGGTCGGCGACCTCCTTCACGCTGCGCGACCCGTCGAGCGCACCGAGGATCTGCCCGGCGAGTTCGGGATCCTCGCTCGCAGCCGGGCACCTGGCGCCCGTGCGGGCCTGGAAGTGCATGCCCTCCGACGGCAGGAACTTCTTGATCTCGGCCCAATGATCGACGCGGCGCGTTGCCTCGAGGATCAACGGCGCCACGGGCAACGCGAGCTGCAGACTCGTTTCGTCCGCGTCGAAGCCGCGACCGGGCTCCTTCTGCTCCTCGAACTGGAATTCACCCTGCGCAGCCGCGATCAGGTTCGCGATGTCCTCCGCGAGGAACTCTTCGGCGGCCTGCTTCGCCGCTTCGAACGTCAGCACCTTCGCGGTGACCAGCACTTCGAGCGCACAACGACGCCCGCGCTTCCTGTCGGCCGCCTCGAGCTTGCGCCGAGCGAGCACGCCCGCAGCGACGAGTCGTTCGGGCAGGGAAACCCGGCCGTCGCTCGCGAGCAGCGCGACGTTGCCGTCGCGGAAGAAGACCTTCGCCTGGCCATCCTCGGAACGCAGCGTCAGCGTGCCGGTCCGCGAATGGACCTGGATGTTCTGCAAGAGGTCCGCGAGATCGATGGTTGCGAGATCGCCCGAGACGGTCATGACATTCCTCCGCGTCCCGTTTCGGCATCGCGCGCGCCACGCGGATCGACCGCTACGGAAAACTCCGCTCTGTCACCCCTCTTCGGCGCCGAAACCGCGATGGTGCCGGGAGCCCCGATCCGGGACGAACTTGCGCGGCCCGCCGACGCCCACCTACCATCGCCGCGCGCATGCGACCTTCCGAGCGACCCTCGACGACCCTGCCGCTTCCCGTGCTCGCCGCGGTCCTCGCGGCCGTCGCCGCGGGCGCGCAGACGCCGCCCGCCGAACCGAAGGCGGTGGATCCCGCGCCCAAGGCGGTCGAGCCGGCGACGCAGGACCGTGCGCGACCGGAGACCGCCAGCGAACTCTTCCGTGCCATGGCCGCGATGCGCGGCCTCGAGGCGAAGTTCGAGGAGGAGAAGCAACTGCAGCTGCTCGCCGCCCCGCTGCAGAGTTCGGGCGCGCTGTACTTCCTGCGCCTCGACGGGCGCGACGCTGGCGACGGACGCGCCGGCGGCGGGTACCTGACGCGCGTGGTCGAGAAGCCCGAACCGTCGACCGTTCGCATCTCGCCGCGCGAGCTGCGCGTGCAGAACCGCGACGGCACGGAGGTCATCGATCTCGAACGCAGCGACAAGGTGCGCACGTTCGTGTCGTCGCTCGTGCAGGTGTTCGCGGGCGACGAAGCCGCGCTGACGAAGGCGTGGACAGTCGAGTTCGTCGCCGACCCGAAGAGCCAGAAGGCGTGGACGCTGACGCTGTCGCCGCGCTCGACGCCGCTCGACAAGACCGTGAAGAGCCTGACGCTCGTCGGTGAAGGCCGTGCGATCGTCCGCGTCGAGATGCTGGAACCGAACGGTGACCGCACCGTGACGCGCATCGTCGGCGCCGATCCGAACCGGGCCTTCGACGCTGCCGAGCGGAAGAAACTGTTCGGCATCGAGCCGCGATGACGGCCGGCGAACGGCCGCGGCTCCTGCTCGGCGCGGCGATCCTCGCGATCCTGGCCGTGTTCGTGGCGCTGCGGCTCCGCGTCACCACCGACATCACGCACTTCCTGCCGCGCGGCGAACGCGACTCCGACGTCGACCTCGCGCGGCGCATCGCGACGGGGCCGATGAGCCGCACGATGGTGCTGCTCGTCGACGCACACGACCGCGACGAGGCGGCCGCCGTCAGCAGGACCTTCGAGGCCGAACTGCGCGCAGAGGCCGCGGTCGCGACCGCCGCCGAGTCGATCGAAGGCGGCCCGCCGGCCGGCATCGAGGAAGCGCTGTGGTCGCTCTGGCACCCGAGGCGCTTCGCGTTCCTCGCGGCGGAGACGGACGACGGACGAACGCGGATCGGCGACGAACGCGTCGCAACGGCCGTGGCCGAGCTGAAGCGGCGCCTCGCGTCGCCGATGTCGGGCCTCGTCTCGCGCGTCGCGCCGAGCGATCCGTTCCTCGTGATGCCGCGGCTCTTCGAACGCATGTCCGGCGGCAGCGGCGCCGGCCTCGCGATCGTCGAAGACCGCTTCGTGACGACCGACGGCACGGGCGCCGTGCTGTTCCTGACGACGCGCGCCTCGTCGTCCGACTCGACGGCGCAGCGTCCCGTGCTTCGCGGCGTGCAGGACGCCTTCGTCCGCGTCGTGCAGAAGCACGGCCCGCACCTCCGCCTCCAGCGCAGCGGCGCGAACCGCCACGCGATCGCCGCCGAGGACTCGATGCAGGCGGACATGCAGCGTGTGTCCATCGTGTCGCTCGCCGGCCTGCTGTCGCTCTACCTCCTGCTGTTCCGATCCGTCCGCCCCGCGCTGCTGTCGCTCCCGGTGCTCGGCGCCGGATTCCTCGCGGGCACCGCATCCTGCCTCCTCGCCTTCGGCGCGATCCACGGCCTGACGCTCGCGTTCGGCGCATCGCTGCTCGGTGTCGCCGTCGACTACTCGCTGCACTTCTACGCCCACGAAGCGCTGTCACCCGACCCGCGCGGCCCGCGCTCCACGCTGCGCCGGATCCAGGGAAGTCTCGTGCTGTGCACGGCGACCACGATCGTCGGCTTCGTCGCACTGCTCGGCTCGACGTTCCCCGGCCTGCGCGAACTGGCGCTCTTCGCGGCCACCGGCCTCGCGGCCTCGCTGGGGGCGACCTGGCTGATCCTTCCCGCCCTCACCCGCGGCGTCCGTGTCACCCGCGTGAGCCGTCTCCTGACCGCGGGCCTCGCGGCGCTCGAAGACCGCCGCACACGAGCGCGGCTCTGGCTCGTGCTGCCGGCGATCGCGATCCTCGTCGCGACCGCAGTCGGCCTGCCGCGGGCGTCGTGGGACGACAGCGTGCAGAGCCTCAACCGCGTCGACGCGACGCTGAAGGCCGAAGACGACGCGGTGCACGCGCGGGTCGCACGGTTCGAGCAGCGGCGGGTGCTCGTCACGAGAGGCGCGGACGAGAACGCCGCGCTCGCGAACTACCGCACCGTGGCGACCGCACTCGCTGTCGCGAAGGAACGGGCCGCGATCGCCGACTTCGGCAACATGGCCGCGCTGCTGCCGAGCCCCGACCTGCAGTCGCGCGTCGA
Source organism: Planctomycetota bacterium (assembly GCA_016794565.1). GTDB lineage: Bacteria > Planctomycetota > UBA1135 > UBA1135 > UBA2386 > JAEUHQ01. Next base: position 11,639 of record JAEUHQ010000040.1, read on the forward strand.
CGCGGCGGTGCGCGGCGACGCGACGCTGTGGCCGCGCCTTCGCGACGCGCTCGCCGCCGCCGGCTTCAGGACCGACGCGTTCGCTCCGTTCGCGGAGGACCTGGGCAAGCCCGCGCCCGCGCCGTTGCTGCCGCGCGATCTCGAGGGCACGCCGCTCCAGGCGCTCGTGCGACCCTTCCGCCTCGACCTCCCGGACGGAACGGCGTGGCTGTCGTTCGTGCAGCGCGCGCAGCCGGACGCGTTCGCGACCGACGGTGCGCTCGGTCCGCAAGCCCTCGGCGAACACACCCGCGTCATCGACATCGAGGCCACCCTCGCCGGCGCCCTGGCGCGCTACCGCACCAGCATGGTCGAGCTGCTGCTGCTCGGCACGCTCGCGGTCGTCGTGCTCGTAGCCGGCAGACAACGTCGCCTTCGCCCGACGCTGCTCGCGTGTGCGCCGCCGCTCCTCGCCGCAGCCGGCACGGTCGGCGTGCTGACGCTCGCGGGAGTGCCGATGAACCTGATGAGCCTGATGGCCCTCCTGATGGTCGTCAGCATGGGCGACGACTACGGCATCTTCCTCGTCGACGACGCCGACGCCGAATCGCGCGACGCGACGCACCTGTCGGTGATCTCGTCGGCGATGTCCACGATCTTCGGCTTCGGGCTGCTCGCGATGTCCGACCAGCCGGCGCTGCGTTCGATCGGCCTCGTGTCGATGGTCGGCGTCGTGCTGAGCGTGATCCTCGCGCTCGCGACCGGCGCGCTGTTCCTGCCCGTTCGTCGCGGCCCGGCGACGGCGCACTGACGCGGGGCGAATCGCGCGCCGACGCTGCGCCGGCCGGCGCCGCTGCGTATCGTGCGCGCCGTGCGTCCCGCCCGCCGTCCGCAGATCCTCGCTCTCGCCCTGGCCGTCGCCGGTGCTGCGTGCGCAGCGACGCACCGCACGCCGTTCGACGCGATGGAGTATCCCGGCGCGCTGCTGCCGGCGCAGACGATGCCCGACGACGTCGTCTGGCAGCAGCGCGTGACCGCGACCTGGGGCCTCGCGGGCGGCGAACCGGGCGAACGCGGCTTCGACGCGGCGATCCAGAAGCAGGGCGATGCGCTGACGGTGCTCGGCCTGTCGCCGATGGGATCGGTCGGCTTCGCGATGATCCTGCGCGGGACGACGATCGAGGTGCAGAACCACGCCGAGCAGGAACCGCCGTTCCCCGCGCGCTTCGTGCTGCTCGACGTGCAGCGCACGTTCTACCCCTGGCTCGGTGCACCGCTGGCGAACGGGCAGCGCACCGGGGTCGTCGGCGACGAGGAGATCACGGAGCGCTGGGCGAACGGTCGCCTGATGCACCGCACGTTCACGCGGCGCGACGGCAAGCCTGCAGGCACGATCGCAGTGACGTACGACTGGCGCGACGACGACGCGCGCGACCGGCTCGCGCCGTCCCGCACCGTGCTCGACAACGGCTGGTTCGCGTACCGCCTGGCGGTCGACACACACCGCGAGACAAAGCTCCCCCCGCCCCGCTGATGGCCATCCGTGTCCATGTCGCCGGCCGCGGCGCGATCACCGGTTTCGGCCAGGGCCGCCGCGCGTTCGTCGACGCGATCTTCGCCGGAGACACTGCGATCCGTCCCCGCGGGCGCACGGCTGCGTTCGCCGTGCCGACGAGCGTCGCGGCCGAAGTGCCCGGCGACGCCGTGCCGCCGGGACTCGCCGCGCGCGACCACGCGTGGTGGTTCGCGACGACCGCAGCCCGCGAAGCCCTCGCCGAGGCGCACGACCCGCCGTGCGAACGCACGATGCTGGTGCTCGCGTCGACGAAGGGCGACCTGTCGGGTGTCGACGGTGCGGGCGACGGACTCGGCCAGCCGTGGCGGCTCGGAGCCCGGCTGGCGCACGAGCTCGGCATCGGCGGCGAAGTGGTCAACGTGTCGTGCGCATGTGCGTCCGGCCTCGTCGCACTCGCCACGGCCGCGCGCAGGATCGCCGCCGGCGAAGTCGAGCGCGCCCTCGTCGTCGGTGTCGACGCGCTGCACGCGTTCGTGATGGCCGGATTCGGCGCACTCAACGCCCTCGACCGCGAACCGTGTCGCCCGTTCGATCGTGCGCGCCGCGGCGTGACGCTCGGTGAAGGTGCCGGCGCGCTCCTGCTGACGCGCCACCCGCACGAGTCGATCGGCACGGCGATCGTCGGGCACGGCGGCGCCAACGACGCGTGCCACGTCACGGGTCCGGATCGCCAGGGCGCGGGCATCGCTCTCGCGGCGGCGCGTGCACTCGCGCACGCGGGACTCACCATGGGCGAGGTCGACGTGCTGCACCTGCACGGCACCGCGACCGAAGCGAACGACGCGACCGAAGCGATGGGCCTCGCGCGCCTGTTCGGCGGCCGGACCCCGCCGGCGTTCGGGACGAAGGCCCAGACGGGCCACACACTCGGCGCCGCGGGTGTGCTCGAGACCATCGTGGCGATCGAGTCGCTGCGCCGGGGCGAAGCCGCCGCGAACGCAGCGCTCACCGACCCGGACGTCGACCCCGGACTCGACCTCGTCCGCGCGCCGCGCCGACTCGTGCGCGCGACGACCGCACTCAAGGTCGCGAGCGGCTTCGGCGGTGTGCAGGCGGCGGTGGTGCTGCAGTCATGAACTGCTCCGTCGTGGTGGCCGCGGTCGGCGCCGTCGACATGGACGGCATCGCGGGCAGCGGCGGCGTGCGTGTGTCGTGGCACGACCTCGGTGTGCCCGCGCCCGGCGACGGCCGCACGTTCCGCGCGGTGTTCGGCCGCAGCGACGAGACGTTCCGCCGGCTCGACGTCGCGTCGCGCACGCTCGTGCTCGCGTGCGAGGCGCTCGCGCTGCCGAGCGTCCTGCCGCCCGAGCGGCGCGACGAGACGGCTCTCGTGGTCGAGACGACGACCGGATGCCTCGATGCCGACCTGCAGTTCGCCGCGAGCCTCGCCGCAGCGATGCACGACGCGCCGATCTTCCCGTACACGCTGCCGAGCACATGCCTCGGGGAAGTCGCGCTGCGGCACGGCCTGCGCGGGATCAGCGTCTGCCTGTCGGTCGCCCCTGCGGCCCGCGGCGCGGCGCTCGCCGAGGCGACGCGCCTGCTGACGAACGGCGAGGCTCCGGCCGTCGTCGTCGCGAGCGTCGACGTGCTCGTTCGTCCGGATGCGCGGACACCGCGCGAATGCAGGGCGGTGGCGGCGCTGCTCTCGACCTCGTCGTCGGGCTCGCGCGCCGTGACGACGGCACCGCTCGCGTGGTCGTCGCTGCACGAAGCCGCGCGCTGACCGCCGCCGCGGCGTCAGCGCACTTCGAAGCGGTACGACCCGCCGCCCACGCGCACCTCGCAGCCGTTCGCGCCGACGCCGACCACGTGCACGGCGCCGACGGGCGGACGAACGCGCCCGCGATCGACGAGCAGATCGCCGCTCTCGGACACCGACGCGTCGGGCCGGCCGAGCGTCGGCACGACGATGGTCGCGTCCGTGTTCGCGGGGACGTCGACTTCGAGCGCCACGGTCGCGCCGCTGCGCCGCCACGACACGGCGATGCGACCGTGCACCGAGTCGAAGTGGCCACGGGCCCACGTGATGTCGCCGACGACGGACGGCTTCACGACGACTTCGCGCCAGGCGACCGAGCCCGCCGCCTGTCGGATGCCGAGCAGCGAACGGCGGAACCACGCGCTGACCGCCGAGTACATGGCGTGATTGCGCGACCAGCCGTCGATGCGGCTCCAGTGCTCCCAGAGCGTCGTCGCGCCCTGGTCGAGCATGTAGCCGTACCCCGGGAACTCGCGCGAACGCACCATGCCCAGCACGAGGTCGTCGCGCCCGGCGTCGCTCAGCACTTCGAACATGTCTCCCGTCGCGAACATGCCCGTCGACAGGCGGCCGTGCTTCGCCTGGATCTCGTCGAGCAGCACGCCGAACGCCTTCTCACGCAAATCGGCAGGAACGAGCCCGTGACGCAGCGCCGTCGCCTGGCTCGTCTGCGTGCGCACGAACACCTGACCGGAGGTCACGTCGACCTGACGAGCGAACGCGGTTTCGATCGCCGCGGCGAGCGCCGCGAACTCCCGCACGTCGTCCGCGCGCCCGAGCACCTTCGCCAGGTCGACGAGGATCTCGACCATGCGGTGGTACGCGACCGTCGCCATCAGCGGCGACGGGTTGAAGCCGATGTTGCCGTGATCGCCGAAGCACGCGACGGCGACGTTCTCGGGCGACCGGTCGCGGCAGAACGTCACGAGCCGCCGCACGGTCTCGTACTGCTCCTCGACGAGCCGCCGATCGCCGTACTCGGTCCACGCACGATGCACGAGGTACGGGTGCGCGAGCATCCAGCCGAGCGGTCCCGTGTCCGGCGTGAGCCCGCTTTCGTTGACACCGACGTCCGGCGCGCATTCGGGCAGGCCGCCGTCGGGTCGCGCATCGCGTGCGAAGTCCTCGACCGCCTTGCGATGCATCGTCGCCATGTCGAAGACGGCCTGGTACGCCGTCGCGGACGCGACCATGTCGCCGCCGTAGCCGAAGCGTTCGCGCGCCGGACAGTCGGACAAGACCGACGAGGCGTTGCTGAGCAGCGTTCGCACGACGACTTCGTCGATGCGGTTGCACAGTGGATCGGAGCACTCGAACGACGACACGCGCCGCAGATCGGCGTGCCACACGAGACCCTCGATGTCGCCGGCGGCGAGCCCATCGGGCAGGCCCGTGACTTCGACGTAGCGGAAGCCGTGGCACGTGAAGCGCGGCTCGAACACTTCGCGGCCGCCGCCGCGGCACACGTAGACGTCCTCCTGCAGCGCGACGGCGGGCGCGCCGGGGCCGCCCTTGCCGGGTTCGTTCACCTGCGCCGCGACGGTCGACGTCGGGTCGATCGTGCCGTCGGGCCGCAGTTCTTCGGCGTACCGCAGCACGACTGCGGTGCCGGCCGGCGCCGTCACCGTGAGCCGGGCCGCGCCCGCGAAGTTCTCACCGAAGTCGACGACCTGCATGCCCGGCTGCGGGCTCGTCACCGCGACCGCGGGCACGGTCCGCGATTGCCGCACCGGCGGGATCGGCAGGCAGCGCAGTTCGCCGCCGGGCGCAGCCACGACATCGGCCCGCCGCCACGCACGATCGTCGAAGCCCGGTTCGTCCCACCCGGCGGGCCAGGCCGCCGCGGCGAAGCGTTCGCCCAGATAGACGTTGTCGCGCAGCACGGGGCCCGGCGCCGTCCGCCACGAACGATCCGACACGACGCGCACGATGTGTCCGTCGCGCTGCACGACCTCCAGCACGCACCACAGCTTCGGCTGCCCCGTGGCGAGCGTCGTGCGCAAGTCGAGACGGCCCCAGAGGCGCAGCGGCAGCGGGTCGTACCAGCCGCGACCGAGCATCACGCCGAGCGCGTTCTCGCCGTCGTGCACGAGCGAGGTCACGTCGTGGACGACGTACGGCACCACGCTCGAATAACGCGTCCACGCCGGCTGCAGCAGTTCGTCGCCGATGCGTCGGCCGTTGAGCCGCGCCTCGTGGAAGCCGAGTCCACAGACGTAGAGCCGGGCGCGCAGCGGTTCGCCGTCGACGCGGAACGTGCGGCGCAGGAGCGGCGCGGGACGGTCGCGGTAGTAGTCCTCGGCGCGCGTCGGCGGCTCCTGGCCGTCGCCGATCCAGAGGCCGTCGCGGTCGTTCGTGCGCAGCAGCCCGGTCTCGAACCACGTCGGCGACGCGGGCGCCGACTCTGCGCCGGCGGCATTCCACGTGCGCACCGTCCACCAGTAGCGCGTGGCGCTCGCGAGCCGCGGCCCGCCCCACACGACGTGCAGACTCTCGTCGCTCGCGACGCGGCCGGAGTCCCACACGTCGGGGTTCCCGGCCGCGAGCAGTGCGGGAGCCGTGGCCACCAGGATCCGGAACGCCGTCTGGCGCTCCCCGCGCGCCGGGTCCACGAACCGCCACGACAGACGCGGGTTCTCGACGTCGACCCCGAGCGGCGTCGTGAGGTACTCGCAGCGCAGGCCGGCCGGCGGTTCACCGAGCGTCGAGCCCCAGGGGAACGAGCACGCCGCCGCGAGCGCGGCGAGGAGCACGAGAGACGACTTCGTCATCGGCCGGGCACCGCGGCAAGTGGTCGGCCGTCGGCGTCGATGTCGCGATCGACCGCCGCGAGGCACCGCGCGAGATGCGGATCGCCCTCGCGGCGCAGGAGGCCGAGCGTCACCGTCGCGAGCTGCGCGAGCACTTCGTCGATGAGCTCCGTGGCGACGCCGTAGAAGAGGAAGTTGATCGGCGCGAGGTCGCCGAGGGCGAGCAGCATCCTGGTGCGGCCCGACGCGAAGCGGAACGTCCAGCGATGGCCGTACACACGCGCCGTGCGCGGATCGAGCAGTTCGCCGACGCCGATCGCGACCGGTTCGCCGCCGATCGTCGGATCTCCCTCTCGCAGCTTCCCGCCGAACCAGGTCATCACGTCGCGGAACTCGACCTTCTTCGTCGAGCCGCTCGCGAGCACGAGCGCTGTCTTCGTGCCGTGCAGGAGCCACCGTTCGACGTCCGCACCCTGCACCACGCTCTGGCCGGTGACGCCGGTCACGAGATCGACGTCGAGCCATGCGTCGCCGACGCCGGCGAGCGTGAGCGCTTCGGGAACGCCGGTGCCCCGCCCGCGCCCGGCCTCGAGGTCGACGCCCAGCACGCGCTGCCCGTCGATCCGGGGCAGCAGGGCGCGGCAGAGCTCGGCGCCGATCGCGCCGCGCGAACCGAGCACGAGGCACGTGCGCCGCGCCAGGATGCGCCCGTCGGCGTTCAGCACCGTCTCGACGGCGTTCAGGATCGACGCCGCGACCTCGCGCGACTCGACCTCGCGCTTCAGCCGCGAAATCGCGATCGAGAACGACGGCAGCGCGAGCCGTCCGTGTGCGCGTTCGACCTCGACCAGCCGGTCGAAGCCGTTGCGCGTGTGTTCGACGGTGCCGTGCAGGCGCGCCGCGAAGACGCTCGCCGCGGGACGTTCGTCGGCACACGCATGCCCCAGCGCCGCGGCGAACGCGCGCACGCTCTCGCCGCGCAGCATCGCGTCCTGCACGACGGGGCCGAGGTAACCGCCGTCCTCGACGAGCAGCATGCGGTGCCCCGCGCGTTCGGCGCGCTCGATCTGCGCGAGGAAGGGAACGACCGCGGCAGCCCGCATCGCCGGCACGTACGCATGGTCGTGGCCCGCGAGCGCCCGTTCGATCGCGGGCGCCTCGTCGAGCCGCGAGTAGGCGTGCGACGGGCGATAGCGGCCTTCGACACGATCGGCCGCCGGCACGTGCACGAGCGCGAGCGCACGGAACTCGTCGGGCGGCAGGTCGAGCACGGCATCGAGGTAACTCGCCGGCGGTTCGCCCGCGTACGACACGAACAGGCAGCAGAGGTCGCGGCAGCCGAGGGCGCGCAGGGCGCCGATCAACCCGACGACCTCGGCCGTCATGTGGTGCACGAGGAACACCGGCGTCGCGCGCAACGGCGCTTCGGCGTTCGCGTCGACCACCGCCCGCAGCGCGGGCATGCGCCGCAGGAACGCGTCGACGTCGGGGCACTCGCGCCGCTGGCCGATCGACAGTTCGAGCACACGACCGAGCTGCGCCAGGTCGAGGAACACCGGGATCGCTCCCGTGTCGATCTGCACGACTTCGCGCGCTTCGAGCAGACGGCGCACGTTCCGGTCCTCGAGCGCGAGCAGCACACGCTTCACGCGGTCGACGATCTCGGACGGAACGCTGTCGATCAGCATCGACACGGCGCTCTCGGGCCACTGGATCGACACCCGCTGGATCGTGGAGAGACCCGCCTGATCGAACTGCCGGAAGAGGTGGCTGTGCGGACTCCGGCTCTCCACGAACGAACGGCGGCCGCGTTCGGCTTCGCGGCGCAGCGCCTCCGCCCACGTCTCCGCGATGCGCGTCGACCCGGCGATGAAGCGCCGGTCCTCGGCATCCGCGACCGGCACGTGGGCGATACGCGTGATGTCGAGGCACTCGCCGGCGTCGCCCTCGACCGTGAGCCGCAGACCGGCGGCGGATCCGCCGTGCGCCGGCACGTGTTCGAGCACCACGCGGCGGCGACCATTCGCGCCGCCGAACTCGGCGACCAGTGCGCGCGACGCCGAACGGTCGGCGGGCAACAGCGCATCGCGGTAGCGCTGTCGCTGCAGGCTGCCGAGCACGGCCCGCAGGTGCATCTCGAGCAGATCCGGGCGAGCCACGAACTCGGCGGCGAGCGCCGGCTGCACGACGAGGTGCACGACCTGGATGCCGAAGACCTCGACCAGTTCGGGCGTCTCTCGCGCGCGGAGGCGGCGCTCGATCACCGCGTCGGGGTGCTCGCCACGGGCGCGCACGCCGACCATCTCGGCGAGCGCACGCGACAGCACCGACAGCCCGTGCATGACGGCGAGCGAACCGACGGCCAGAACCCAGGTGCCGTCGTGGCGCTCGAGGGGCGGACCGAGCGACGTCTCGAGGCGGGCGGGTGCGTCGGTCACGCGCTCCCCCCGCCCGTGTCTTCGTGCTCGACGACGGCCTTGATGCACGCGCGCGAACCCGCGACCGCGAACGCGCGCGCGAGGTCCGCGGCGGCGAAACGATGCGTCACGAGCCGTTCGCCGATGCGGCGCAGATCCGCGTCGGCCGCGAGCAGCCCGAGCGCACGACGGAAGTCGCCGCAGCGAGAACTCGACAACACGAGGCCGCGCACGACGACGGCCCGCAGCAGGTCGGAACCCGCGACGTCGGCGTCGGGCGTCACCAGAACGGTGCCGCGAGGGCGCACGAGCGAACGCTCGTCGCCCGCACGCGGCCGGATCGCGGCGTCGACCTCGGTCGCGTTCCCCGCCACGGCGACGGTGGCACGCGGCAGGCCCGTCGTCTCGCGATCGAACGAAGCCGCGAGCGCCGCCGCGTCGCGCCCCGCGCGCACTTCCGCGGTCGAGGCGAGCCATGCGGGCGGCGGCGACGCGGCGAGCCACGCGACGCGCGGGCGCCCCCCGAGCGCGAGCTGCTCCCACGCGGACGCACCGGGCGCCGGCGGCCGGTCCGGGAAACGCGCGATCGAGAGTTCGTCGACGACGAGCGCCGTGAGGTTCGCGAGACCGCACGACACCTGGCCGTGCGTCGACTTGAGGTGGACCTCGCGGCGCGCGATGCGCACCGCGGTGGGGAGACCTTCGGGGTTGCCCGTCGTGTCGATCACGACATCGCACGATGCTTCGGGCGCGGCCCCGGCGCCGAGCACTTGCACTTCGTCCGCGCCGAAGGCCGTCGCGAGTTCGCGCAGCGACGGATCGCGCACGAAGGCCACGACGGTGAAGTCCGTTCCCGCCCGACGACGCTCCGCACGTACGCCGGCCAGAGCGGCGACGACGAGCATGCCGAGGCGGCGCGGGCCGAGCACGGCGATGCGGTCCCCGGCGCGGGGAACGATCGAGTCGACGGCGTGCAGCGCCGCCGCGAACGGCTCGACGAGGACCGCGGCCGCGTCCGGCACGACGTCCGGCACCTCGAGGCACGCGGCCACCGGCGCGAGGAGCCACGGACCGAATCCGCCCGGCAGCCCGTGGATGCCGAGCGTCAGGCGATCGGGGCAGTGCGTGTGCAGGCCGGCGCGGCAGAACGCGCACTCGGCGACGCCGCGCGCGTGGTGCGACGCGTTGATCTCGACGACGTACCTGCGACCGGATTCGTCGCGCGCGATCACTTCGTGGCCGGTGACCTGCGGCAGGGGGAACGGCAGGTGGTGACGCGCGAGGTCCGTGGAGCAGACGCCACACTGGCGCGTTCGCAGCAGGCGGTAGCCGGGGCCGAGCTCGAGAGCCGCGGTGCCGTCGCGCTCCACCGTCCAGCCGCGTTCGTCCCCGTGCAGCCGATAGTGCGCCGGTGCGAACGTCGTGTCCGCCCGGTAGTCGAGGGCGTCGAATTCGACGGTCGTCATGCGATCTCACCCGGGCCGCTGCCGATGCGGAGCACGTCGAACGCCGGCTGCAAGCCGAAGCGCGCGGTGAACGCCTCGCCGACGCGGCGCCCGACGGACGCCGACGAGCCGGGGCGCAGGAGCGCGATCGCACAGCCGCCGAAGCCCGCGCCGGTGAGCCGAGCGCCGAAGACCCCGTCGCAGGCGCGCGCCGCGTCGGTGATGACGTCGAGTTCGTCGCAGCTGACGTCGAAGTCGACCGCAGTGGATCGATGGCTCGCGTCGAGCTGCGCTCCGAGCGTCGCGTAGTCGTGGCGACGAAGCGCGGCGACCGCGAAGGCCGTGCGCTCCATCTCCGTGACGACGTGGCGTGCACGGCGGAACGAGACCTCGTCCATCGCTTCGCGGCTCGATTCGAGTTCGGCGAACGAATACGAGGCGAGGTGCGGGAGGTCGCGAACGTGCGTGCGCAGGATCTCGTGGGCGGTCGCACACTGGGCGACGCGTTCGTTGAAGCCGCTCTTGGCGAGGTGGCGCGGCTTCTTCGTGTCCATGACCAGCACTTCGCAGGCCTGCGGATCGAACGGCACGTGCTCCCACCGGGGTCCCGCGCAGCGCAGCAGCAGCACCTGGCCGGCGCGCCCGAGCGCGGACGCGAACTGGTCCATGATGCCGCAACGAACGCCGACGAAGCCCGTCTCCGCGCGGTGGGCGATCAGCGCGAGCTGCTGCCGATCGAGGCGGGTGCCGTGCAGCGCGTCGAGCGCGAGCGCCGTGACCACTTCGATCGCCGCGGACGAGGACAGCCCGGAAGCCATCGGCACGTCACCGCCGAAGACCACGTCGAAGCCCTTGGTGACACCGGTGCGCTGCTGGAAGCCGTGCCAGACGCCGATCGGGTACGCCGCCCACCCCCACTCCGAACGCATGCGTCGCCCGACCGCCGCGACGTCGAGATCCACCGCGAGCTGTTGGTCCAGGCTGCGCAACCGGAGCAGCCCGTCGGGCCGTGCCGCCGCCGCGGCGTAGATGCCGCGATCGACGGCCATGGGCAGCACGTCGCCGCCGTTGTAGTCGAGGTGCGCACCGACGAGGTTGATGCGACCGGGCGCGAAGAAACACCGCGGCGCCGCCCCGCCGAACTCGCCGCGAAAGCGCCCGACGACGGCATCGAGCAGGGCGGGGCGCGTGGGGGCGGACATGGACGAACCATCGAACTCGTGCGCCACGTCCCGCGCAAGCCATGCCATCGCCGATGCGGGCGCGGCTCGTTCCGGGAATGCCGGCGTAACGGCGTCGCTCGGGCGGGCTATACCTTGGGTGCGTATGCCGAAGATCTCGCCGACGACGATCGCTGCGTTCCTGCTGCCGTTCTGCGTTGCCAGCTCGGTGGCCAGCGCGCAGGAAACTCCGGCGCACGAACCTCCCGCGTCATCGGCGGCAGCCCCCGTCCAGGCCCCGCACCACATCGTTCGCCGCTTCCCGCAGGACCGCGACGCCACGGTCGCGATCGTCGGCACGCGCGCGCTCTCGCTCGGCGATCTCGTCGACCACATCGACGCGAAGCACTACCCCGGCTTCCGCAAGGCCATGGAGACGCGGCCGGAGTTCCAGCGCATGCTGCAGTCCGACCTGATCGCGCCGTGGGTGCGCCAGTTCGCGGACATCGAAGCACTCCGGCAGACGACGAAGGAGAAGGTCGACGAAGAGAAACTGACCGCCGCGCAGAGTGCAGCGCTGAAGAAGATGTTCCAGGGCTGGCTCGACGCCTACGTCAACGATGCCCGGTCGAAGGGCCGCCCCGACCCGTCGCAGCGCACCGTGAACGTGCTGCTCTCGGACTTCCAGCTGCGCAACGGACTCGCCGCGGAGATGCAGGGATGGCTCGACTACCTGGAGCCGGACGACTACTCGCGCGGCCAGCTGCAGAAGTTCTTCACCGAGCATGCGCGCTACTTCGGCGGCCGCGTGAACATCCGGCACATCCTCGTGCAGAACCGCGACGCCGGGACGGGCATCCTCCTGGCGGAGGCGGGCGTCGCTCGCGCCGCGGCCCGCCTCGCCGACATCAAGGGCCGTCTGCTCAAGGACGGTTCCAACTTCGACGAGCTCGCGCGCCTCTACTCCGACGACACCAAGACCGCGCAGCAGGGCGGTGAGCTGAAGGGCATCCTGCGGTTCGACGACCGGCTGCCCGCGCCGCTCTGCCGTGCGGCGTGGTTGCTCGAGGACGGGCAGGTGAGCGATGTCGTCGAGACGCAGTACGGCTGGCACCTCGTGAAGCGGGTCGACTTCGACCAGAACCTGTTCATCCTCTTCACCGACGACGCGATCCCGACGATCCGCGACGTGATGCACCGCGCGAGGCAGGAGGAGCGCCTCTTCGCGGCGCGCCACGACACGCAGCGGCAGCTGATGTACTGAGCCAGTCAGGCCGTTCGGAACGACATCCACACCAGCAGCCACGTCGGGTTGAGCACGGTCCAGAGCACCGCCCAGCGACGGAACGGCTGCTTCACCGTCTTGTGGCGAAACCACGACATCGCGAGCCAGGCGCCGAGAAGACCACCGAGTCCGATGCACCACAGCAGCGTCCGCTCGGGCACGCGCCGCCCGTCGCCGCGACTGCGCCACTTGTCGAAGCCGTAGAGCAGCAGCGTCACGACGTTGCCGACGATCCACAGCGACCACAGCAATTGCAGCATCGCCGCGATGATGCACGCTCCGTTCGCGGGTGACAACGCAGCGCACTAGACTCCGCGTTCCCCATGCAGGTCACCGCGCAAGACGTCGCCAGCGCCTTCCTCGCGATCCAGAGTCACGTGCAGCGGACGCCGACGATCGCGGCGCCGCGACTCGGAGAGATGCTCGGCTGCCGCCTCTTCCTGAAGCTCGAGAACCTGCAGTTCACCGGTTCCTTCAAGGACCGCGGCAGCTGCCTCAAGCTGCAGCGCCTCGCGCAGGCGAACGACCCGCCGGCGGGCGTCGTCGCCGCCTCGGCCGGCAACCACGCCCAGGGCGTCGCGTACCACGCGCGCCGGCTCGGCCTCCCGGCGGCCATCGTGATGCCACAGACGACGCCGTTCTCGAAGGTCGAGCGCACCGAAGCCCTCGGCGCCGAAGTGCTGCTGCGCGGCGAGTCGGTGGCCGAGTCGACGACGTTCGCGCAGGAACTCGCACGACAGCGCAACTTCGCGTTCGTGCACCCGTACGACGATCCGGTGGTCGTCGCGGGCCAGGGCACCGTCGCGCTCGAGATGCTCGAAGACCGTCCCGAGATCGACACGCTCGTCGTGCCGATCGGCGGCGGCGGCCTCTGCAGCGGGATGGCGGTCTGGGCCAAACACGTGAAGCCGGCGATGCGCGTCCACGGCGTGCAGACCGAGATGTGTCCGTCGATGCGCGCGGCGATCCGCGGCGAACCGATGCCCGCGCTGCGAACACACACGCTCGCAGACGGCATCGCGGTGAAGACGCCGGGCGTCGTGACGCAGGAGATCCTGAAGGCGCTCGTCGACGACATCCTGCTCGTCGACGAGGTCGACATCGAGACCGCGGTGCAGACGCTGATCGCACAGCAGAAGGTGGTCGCGGAGGGCGCCGGCGCCGCGGGCTTCGCGGCGATGCAGAAGCATGCCGCGCTGTTCCGCGATCGCACCGTCGGCGTCGTGATCTGCGGCGGCAACATCGATCGACGCATGTTGTCGACGGTGCTGCTGCGCGGCCTGAAACGCGACGGCAAGGTCGCGAAGCTTCGCATCTCGATCCACGACGTGCCGGGCGTTCTGGCCCGCGTGACGCAGATGATCGGCGCCGCCGGCGCCGACATCATCGACATCGAGCACCAGCGACTCTTCAACAACCTCGCGCC